>DATNMN010000116.1:0-5361 GCA_035602295.1 Candidatus Dormiibacterota bacterium
GATTCCTCGCCATTCGAAATCGTCGAGGCCCTCCAGCGCGCGCTGGAACGTCTCGCTCGCCAGGTCCTCCGCCTCCTCGCGCCGGCCGGAGTGGTAATAGCAGTACGAGTAGATCTGATCGAAGTAGCGGTCGTAAAGCGCGGCAAACGCCTTGCGATCGCGCTTGGCGGCTTCGATCAAGCGCGCCTCATCCTGCAACTCCGCCGCCGAACGCTGGGTCACGCGGTTGACCTATCCATATATGTACCTTCCGTGGTGAAGGTTACGCGATCACCCCAACTTGCTTACCGACCGTGGCGAAGGCTTCCAGCGCCCGGTCGAGCTGGGCGTCGGTGTGCACGCTCGTGACGATGGTGCGGATTCGCGCCCGGCCCTCGGCGACAGTTGGGAAACCGATCCCCTGGGCAAAGACGCCGAGCTTGAAGAGGCGGTCGGAGAAGTCCATGGCGACCGCTCCCTTGCCGACGATCACCGGCGTGATCGGTGTCTCACTGGCCCCGGTTTCGAAGCCGAGACGTTTCAGTCCGTCTTTGAACCGGGCGGTGTTCTGCCACAACCGGTCGATGCGCTCCGGCTCGACGAGCAGCACGTCGATCGCCGCGATGCAAGCCGCCGCCACGCCGGGCGGGTGCGAGGTGCTGAACAGAAACGGCCGAGCCCGATGGATCAAGAAATCCCGAACCGTTTGCGGGCCCGCCACGTAGCCTCCCAGCACCCCGATCGCCTTGGAGAGCGTCCCCATCTGCAGGTCGACCCGCCCGTCCAGGCCGAAGTGGTTGACGGAACCCCGACCGTTCTTACCGAGGACGCCGCTGGCGTGCGCGTCGTCGACCATGACCAGCGCGCCGAATCGCTCGGCCCGCTCGACGATCGCCGGCAGTGGCGCGATGTCGCCGTCCATGCTGAAGACGCCGTCGGTTACCACCAGCTTGACCCGCTTCCCGCGGTGCAGTTCGAGGTGACGCTCGAGATCATCCATGTCGCGATGCTTGAAGATCGACCGCTCGGCCTTGGACAGACGGATGCCGTCGATGATCGAGGCGTGGTTCAGTTCGTCGCTGATGATGACGTCGCCCTCCTTCACCAGAGACTGGAGCACGCCCAGGTTCGCCGTGAAGCCGGATTGAAGGACGAGGGAGGCTTCCGTGTGCTTGAACTCGGCAAGCCGGCGCTCGAGATCCTCGTGCACCGTCATCGTGCCCGCGATGGTACGTACGGCGCCCGAGCCGGCGCCCCACTTTTCCGTCGCTTCGATCATGGCGGCCTTCAGCCGGGGGTGGGTGGTGAGCCCGAGGTAGTTGTTCGACGACAGGTTGAGGACACGCTTGCCGTCGACGATGACCTCGGTGTCCTGGGCCGAGCCCAGCACGCGGAGCGGGCGGAAGAGCCCTTGCCGGCGCATCTGGTCCAGCTCGTCCGCTAGGAACTGGGTTTTCTTATCAGTGATCATGGAATCCTCCTAGCCGCCATTGGGCAGCAACACGACTTTCCCTGACCGGCCGCTCTTCATCTGGGCCATCGCCTCCTGAAAGTCGTCGAGTGGGAACCGGTGGGTGATCAAGGGCGACACGTCGACCAAGCCCTTACTGAGATAGTTCGACGTGCGCTCCCACGTATCCCAGATGCGCCGGCCGAAAATGCCGTAGATCGTGATGCCTTTGGTGACCACCAGCTCGTTGAGGTCGAGAGTGACTGGCTGGTCACCGATGCCGAGCAAACTCATCCAGCCACCGCTGTGGAGGACCTGCAGGCCCTGCTCGATCGCCACCGGGTGACCCGACATCTCCAGCACGACGTCGACGCCGACACCGCCATTGATCTTGCGGATCTCCTCGACCGTCGAGGCGGACGGGGCGAAAACCCCCGTCGCGCCCATCCGCTCCGCGAGCTCACGCCGGTAGGGGTTGGGCTCGATGGCATACACGGCCGCGGCCCCCTCGGCCCGAGCAATGCCCACCGCGCAGAGGCCAATTGGGCCGAGTCCGAAAATCGCGACCGCGTTGTCCTTCAGTGGGCCGGCCGTGGCGGCATGGACGGCATTCCCGAATGGTTCTTGCAGCGCGGCGATTTCCGGGGTCAGACCCGGGTCGTTCCGCCAGCAGTTCTCCGCCGGCAGCAGCACGAAGCGGGCGAAGGACCCGTCGCGGTCCACGCCGAGCACCCGGACGTTTTCGCAAAGGTGATAGAGACCGCGCTGGCACTGGCGGCAGGTGTGGTCGACCACGTGGGTCTCGGCGGCGACGAACGTGCCTGGGATCAACTCCCGCACCTCCGGCCCGGTGGCGACGATCCGGCCAGACATCTCGTGCCCGAAGACCCGCGGCGGATGGATGTGGCGGCGAGCCCAGTCGTTCCAATCGAAGATGTGAACATCGGTGCCGCAGATGGAGGATGCGGCGACCTCGATCAGCACGTCCTTGCCCTTCGGTTCAGGGATGGCGACCTGGTCGATCTCGGCGCCCGGACCGGCGGTGGCTTTCACCACAGCCGTCATGGACGTCATGGCCTACATCTTACTGGCGATCAAACCCGTATTCTGAGGATCGAAATTCGTCCAGGAGGGTGCCATGCGAGCGTATGTGCTCATCAACGCGTCGGCGGGGAAGGCCATCGAGGTGTCGAAGTCGCTTCAGGGCGTCAGTGGGATCGCGCTGGCGGACGCCATCACCGGCGAGTACGACGTGATCGCCCAGGTGGAGGCGCCGGACGTGGCCGGCATCGGCTCCATCATCGTGGAGAAGATCCAGAAGATCGACGGTGTCTTCAAGACCGTGACCTGCCTGGCGGTACGCTAGCGGAGCTGGCCGTAGGCGCGGTCGACGGAGATTGACAGCAGCAACCGCTGCTCGGTGACCATGGCGGCGTCGTACTCCGCCCAATCGGGGTGCTCGCCGCGGACCTTCCGGTAGTAATGGCGCAGCGCCTCCGCCAGCCCCTCGCCCTCCACCAGCTCGGCGGTTCCCTCGGCGACGAGGTATTCGTAGCGGTCGCGCCCCTGGACATGCAGGCTAGCGCGCGGATCCCGCTGCAAGTTGTGCGTTTTGGCGCGCGTCCGGGTCACCGAGATCTTGATCCGGCCGTCGTCATCGAGGAAATAGAGGATGTTCGAGAGTTGAGGGCGGCCATCGCGCTTGATCGTGGCCAAGATGCCGTCGTGGCGCACCTTCAGGAACTGCCGCGCGCGTTCGAGATCGATCATCCCCAGGAAATGCTACAGCCGGCGCCCGAAGGCACCGGCTGTATTGAAGTCAGCTTAAAAAGCTAACCTACTTCTTCTTCGACGACTTCTTCGCGGCTTTCTTCTTTCCGCCTGCTTTCTTCTTTGCGGCCATCCGGGCTCACCTCCTTCTTAGCAAGATTCCCCCGGTCGGCCGCTGTGACGCCGCCGCCAAACGCGCGTGAGCGCCACGGTTAACGTGGACGCGCGGGCGCCGGCGAGGCCGGTAACCGGAAGCAAAGAGAAGAGAGAAAAATGAGGGGAGCGACGGCGCGTCGCAATCGACCCTCTGTGCCCACGATGCCACGCGTCGACACTCATCGATGTGGCCCGCGGAGTTTTTTGAGTGTTGCCCTTCTTCAGGTCCTCGCCCTGATCGACGCGACGATCAGAGCGCGGCTCAGCGCTCATTAAGTGCGACCATAGCATGAATTGAGCCGCTTTGCATACTCTCGGCCCAATTTTTTTCGCGCGGGGCGTCGATAACGGGTCGCTCGCGGGTCATCGAAGAGAATTTTTCAGAATTTTTCCGCGCTTACGGACAGCGACCGCCATCACAGCAGGTTTCGTAATAGAGGCCGCATCCATGACAGCGAAATTTGCGTCCATCCCAGGTCGTTGAGGCTCCGCAGGGACATTCCGGTCCTTCATGCGACCACATTGGATGAACATCAGCACGTGCATCGCGCCGGATGGAAGGTTGAGACGCCGCTTGGCCGTAGCGCAGCGAAGGCTCAGCTCCGCTGACGGCGTCGCGAAGGGAGGAAACCGGCTGGGTTTCCTCCCTTCGATCTACGAGCAACCGCTCGTGCTGCCGCAGTTAAGACACTTGTAGCAAGTGCCATTGCGAATCATGATCGAGCCGCAGTCAGAGCACGCCGGCGCGTCCTCCTGGCCCACGAAACTGATCTTGATCGGGTTCGAATCCGCCGGTGCGGGCTTGATCGGGGCTGGCGCAGGAGCTGCCGCCGCGGCAGGTGATGCCTCGATCTCGATGACCGGGTCGCGCCGTACGATGCCGATCGCTTCCTGCTGCGTGCCGCTCAAGAATTTGGACGCGAGCCAGCGGAAGATGTAGTCGGTGATCGACTTGGCGATCGGGATTTCCGGATTCTTCGTAAATCCAGATGGCTCGAACCGGGTGTGCGCGAATTTCTTCACCAGGACCTCGAGCGGGACACCATACTGGAGCGCTAGCGAGATGCTGGTGGCGAAGGCATCCATCAATCCGGAGATGGTGCTGCCTTCTTTGGACATCACGAGGAAGATCTCGCCCGGCCGGCCGTCCTGGTAGATGCCGACCGTGATGTAGCCCTCGTGACCCTGGATGTCGAACTTGTGGGTGATCGCCCGCCGCTCGTCCGGCAGCTTCCGACGCACGGCACGGGCAGGCTCGGCCGCAACCACCTCTCGGGTCGCCGCCACCTCCGTGGTCGCCCCCTTCTTGCTGTCGAGTGCCGTGTTGAGCGGCTGGGAGCGCTTGGAGCCGTCGCGGTAGATGGCGATCGCCTTGAGGCCCATCCGCCACCCCTCGAGGTAGACCTCCATGATGTCTTCGGGCGTGGCGTTCTCCGGCATGTTGACCGTCTTGGAGATGGCGCCGGAGATGAACGGCTGGGCGGCGGCCATCATCTTGACGTGCCCCATGTAGTGGATGGTGCGTGAGCCCTTGGCCGGCTTGAAGGCGCAATCGAAGACCGCCAGGTCGTCGGGGCGCAGGTGCGGGGCGCCCTCGATGGTGTCGTTCTCGTCGATGTACTGCAGGATCTCGGACACCTGGGCCTCGGGGTAGCCGATCCGGCGCAGCGCGATCGGCACCGTCTGGTTGACGATCTTGAGCATGCCGCCCCCGACCAGCTTCTTGTACTTGACCAGGGCGATGTCGGGCTCGATGCCGGTGGTGTCGCAGTCCATCATGAAGCCGATCGTGCCGGTGGGCGCGATCACGGTCGCCTGGGCGTTGCGGTAGCCATAGAGATCACCCAGTTGGCAGGCCTTGTCCCACGCATCCCGCGCCGCGCTCAGCAGCGGCAGCGGCACATGGGCCGGGTTGATGTGGTCGACCGAGCTCCGGTGCTGGTCCATGACGCGCAGCATGGGCTCGCGGTTGACCGCGAAACCGTTGAAGGGGCCTTTCTTCTGCG
>DATNMN010000117.1:0-5705 GCA_035602295.1 Candidatus Dormiibacterota bacterium
CGCCACTCCCTTTTCCGTAGGTTCTGGTTTCGGCTTGAGATTCTGCAGCACGACCCGGGTCTTGCCGCAAGCGCCAGGCGCGCAATACACTGAGAACGGCAAGGAGTGGGTACTACCTTTCCCTTGTCCGCTGCGGACGGAAAAGCCTTTACGCAGGCGGCGGCGCGGCGCGTACGGCGGTGGTGCTGGCGTACGAGACGGGGCTCGTCATGGCAGCCGGGTAGTGAGGTTGATAAAGCAGCTTCCGGAAGTCAGAAAGCGATTTAGACGGTCCCCCGCTGAATCTGTATTGAATTCAGGCCCGCCGCATCTGGACCCTTCTGAGACATGTCATAGGGCCAAATAATCCCGCGCCCTTTCGTCTGACACCGCGGCGTCTTGTGAGCCTCACGCATTTCTTGGGTGGTCAAAATGGCTTGAACATCATGAGCACGAGCAGCACGGCCAAGAGAATGGCCGCAGATGTTGTCAACTCCCAAGGCCGAATGGCCCGTGTTCGCGCGCGGAGCTCTGTTCGGCTGGCCACGATCCCGGTCCCGTGAACGAGCCTTATTCCGTGGAGGTACTCCTGGCCGATGGCCCAGCGTAGGCCGTACAGCTTGCGGGTGCCTCGCAGATTCATCAAGATCCAGGCGGCCAGGAACGCGATGAGGGCGGCCCATATCCATCCTTGCCGCCACCAGGTGCCCATGAAGCCGAGGATGATCCCGGTGATCAGAACCAGAACCAATGGAATGCTTGAGAGCCGAGTCCAGACCTTTGATAGATCGACCAGGAAAGCAAGCTGAATAGGATCACGCGTGCGGCGCACCGCGAAAGTAACTGCAGCGGATGGGCCATGCAGGAGAAGGAATGCAAAGACGCTGCCTATGTGAAGGTACAGAATCCATGCGTACTGGCTGGCCATGCCGATTATCCGAGTTGAGCCCGCGACGATTGGCTTACTGACAATTTCTATCGTCAGACCGCCGTGCCCATCCTTGTGTCGGATTGTGGCGTCGGCGTGCCCGAAGCGACTGGCGCCCAGACCCCAAGTAGCTGGAGGCCACAGATGCCAAAACCGACGAGGAGCATCACGCCGCTGAGTACGTCGACGGGCTCGGGAATATGGGGGATGAGCCCGCTGGCGAAGATTACCGACGCGGCGATAATCAGGACGGCGGCTACCCGGGACACCGCGTTCGACCGGAAGGCCGCGATGCCGAAAAGGACGCCTCCGACGATCTTGGCAAGCCCGCCGATCAGCAACACACCACCCCGCGGCGGCCCCGCGCTCAGATCCGTGTGATGCATGACCATGTACGGGCCGTCGACGGCGCGTTCGAAGCCGAGACTAACACTGAAGGCCAGGAACCCCATGACCAGGCCTGCGAACCCAAGCACCGTCAGCACGCGGGAGCCCAGAGCAACTCGGCTCACCAGGGTCGGCAGCGCGAGGATGATCAGCAGCCCAACCAGTATGTCCATCCAGCCCAGTGCGATTACAGTCGGGTTGGTAGTCGGTCGATCTGAGGGGATGATCGTCAGACCGAGGTTCACGCCGATGCCGAGTACGGCACCGATAAGGAGCACGGCTCCACCCAGGCGAGAGAAAGAAGTGCTCATGAGTTTCATTGCCTCCAAATTTCCTGGTACCGCGAATCGACCATTGCAGCAACGTAGCCATCGATCGATTGCCAGTCGTCCGGCCCGCTGATGATCTTTCGTAGTCCTTCCGGAGTCATCCTCCGGGAGGACGGAAAAAGCGGCCCGGCCGACTAGTCTTTGGCCATGGCCGGCGTCCGGCGGGTTACCTCCGTAACGCGCCGCTTTCTCGCTAAGCCTGCGGGCGTTGACTGGTTGCTCGCCGGCGGATTCACGCTCGCCGCGGAGCTCGAGGTCCTGATCCGGCTGCCGCAACACTCCTGGCAGCAGGAATTGAACGCATTCGCGGCGCTAGCCCTGCTCGGACTTGCCTGGTGGCGCCGGCAGCCCCTGGTTCCAATGGTCCTGCTCGCGAGCTGCGCCGTGGCGTCAGTCGCCGCCGGGGCGCGGATCCCAATGGCTGTCCCCGGGGACGGGCTCTTGTTGGCCACTTACTCGCTCGGTGCGTACGCCGGCAACCTTGAGTTGGGAGTGGGCGCCCTGCTTCCCGTGGCGATGGCAGTCGTCATCGACCGTCTGCTGCCCAACCCTCCCGTTCCGTTATTGAACGGGCTCGTCTGGTATGGGATTTTCAGAACCGGCGCACCCGTGCTGATCGGCCGTCTGGTTCGGAGCCGTTCGCGGTTGGTTGGGCGGCTCGTGCAGCAACAAACCGCGCTGCTGGCCGAACGCGACGCCAGGGCCAGGCAGGCGGTGACGGCGGAGCGCCAGCGAATCTCGCGGCAGCTGCGTCAGGTTGTCATCCAGAGCGTTGATTCACTGATCGCGGACGTGACGCTGGCAGAGGCTGACCGAGGCGATGCAGGGCTCGCCGCCGTGGTCCAGATAGAATCGGTCGCTCGAAAAGCCCTGGGCGAGATGAGACGCCTCTTGGGTGCACTCCACCGGCAGGACGCGAAAAAGCCGCCGGTGCGCGATGCGGCCTCGCCAGCCGCGCCTCTTTTCAATGCTGATCCGGGCCCGGTGACCAAACTAGGGCGTTGGCTCCAGGCTGCGCTGGAAATGGCGCCCTGGCCGGTCGTCCTCGCCGCTGTGGTGCTGGCGTGGTTCGAGGCCCAGATCCAGGGCCTTGGTCCTTCGCACAGCCCACGCCTTCTTGTCGATGCCAGCCTGGTTTGCATCGCAGCGCCGATCGCCTGGTCCCGGACGCGGCCGTTGACCGCCGCGGCCACCTCTGTGATTGCTCTCGGTGCGATCTCGCACCTGCTCATCCCGTTACCGATCTCGGGGCCGTCCGTATTGCTGGACCTTTACCTGCCTTTCTCGGTCGCCGCATTCAGTGACCGCCGGAAGGCGCTCGTCGGGCTCGCCGTTTGCGCGCTGGGCTTCATCGGGGCGTACGGCTTCCAAGCTCCGCCGGCGCTCGTGTTCGGAACCGGCGCCTGGATCGTCGGTCGTTTGTTTGCGGACCGCACTCGGCTGGCGCGAGAGCTGGAAGCCATCAACAAGGACCTCAGTGAAGAACAGCACGTGCGTGCTGACGAACTGGTCGTTGAGGAGCGCTTGCGAGTGGCCCGCGAGCTGCACGACGTGATCGGTCACACGCTCACCGTGGTGGTGCTCCAGGCGGGCGCCGCGCGGCGCAACTGGGCCACTGACCAGGTCCGAGCGGCCAGCGCGCTGGCGAGTCTGGCCAGCGTTGCGCGTGAAGGTTTGACCGAACTCCTGACCGATCTCGATGCGGTAGACGAACCTGGCCGGACAACGCAAACAGGTTTGGTATTCCGAGACATTGAGACCCTGATCGAGCAAGCGCGATCGGCCGGAGTGAGCGTGACATTCGTGCCAGAGAGGCTCCCCACGATCGTGGATCCCCAATTGGAACTGACCACCTACCGCATCGTTCAGGAGGCGCTCACCAATGTGATGAAGCACGCGCCGAGAGCCCGGGCACAGGTGCGCATCCGATCTAGGGCCGGAAACCTCCACGTAGAGGTAACCAACAGCGGCCCTCTGCGAGATCGTCAGGGCGACGGCGCACGAGTGGGCCAGGGCCTGCCTGGGATGGCACAACGAGTCGCGGCAAGCGGCGGCGTGCTCAAGTGGGGGCGAGGATCAGCCGGTGGATTCGCCGTACGGGCGCGCCTTCCCATTCAAGACGTGGTTTAGAGGTGGTCGTTCGAGTGGCGATCGCTGACGACCAGGAATTGGTCCGGGCCGGCCTGCGAGGGATCATCGAGGCGGAGCCCGACCTGGAGGTGATCGGCGAAGCCTCGGATGGCCAACGTGCCGTCGAGCTTGCGCTCCGTGAGCAGCCCGACGTATTCCTAATGGACGTTCGGATGCCCGGCCTCGACGGCATCCAGGCTACGGAGCAAATCGTCGCGGCGCAGGGGACGACTCGCGTCTTGGTCCTGACCACCTTCGACCTCGACGAAAACGTGTATCGCGCGGTCAAAGCCGGCGCTGCCGGTTTTCTCCTCAAGGACCTGCCGGCGGAGGACTTGGTGGCCGCGATCCGACATGCCGCCAGGGGGTCGGACGCGCTGCTGGCGCCGGCGGTCACTCGGCGCCTGGTGGAGCGCTTTGCGCAGAGGCGACCCCCCACCAAGGCATCGGTGCGGGTCGCCGATGAGCTGACTGCCCGCGAACTGGAGGTGCTGAGGCTGGTGGCGAGCGGGCTATCCAACTCGGAGATCTCGGAGGAGCTGCATGTGAGTGGTGCGACTGTAAAGACACATGTCGCTCGCGTTCTGATGAAGCTCGGGCTCAGAGACCGGGTGCAAGCGGTTGTTGTCGCCTACGAGTCAGGCCTGGTCACGCCCGGCGCGCAGGAGTAGTCCGAGACGCATTGAGGCGGTTGTGTCAATCGGTTGAATCGGTAGCGACGATCGTTTGACGCGCCAACTGCCGCTTCATGTTCTCGAGCATCTGATCGACATCTTTCTTGACGGCCCCCTCGACGAGGAGCGCATCTAGAGCTCTGCCAAAGACGCCGCCCATCAGTTGATACGCGGCATCGAGGCTGGCATAGGTCTGGTTGCCTTCGGCTTCCAACGTCCAGGTGAAAGTGCCCCTCACGCGCCCATGAAACGTTTGCCAGATCTGGAATCGACGATGAGGTGTATGCCTGCGCGGGGGCTCGAATCCAATAACTCTGAATTCCTCGTTGAAGCGCATCCCGAGCACTCGGTAGATGACTCGGAATGAATTACCCACGCGCCGCCCGCTCCGACCCACCTCCACAACTCGTTCCACCATCGGTGCACATTTCGCAAGGTTCTCCGGGTCATCAACGAACTCGAGGACCTTCTCGACAGGCGTTTCGATCGTCACAGTGGCGTGGATCTGGGACGTGAGAGCGCCTCCTTGACCGATTTGCCGAAGAGAATAGGGCGCGCTTGCTGGAGTTGAGCGGACGCTCCAGGCATCGGCGGCAAGACGGGCCGCCTGGCGTTCAGGCGCCCGTGGCGACCTGAAGCCCGAGGCAATTCACTCCCGGCGCCCCTTGCGCCCCTTTCGCAGCATCGCCTCAAGGCCAAAGACCAGTAAGTCCACGGTGTCCGGCCACCACCGATCGGGGTCGCTGGCCCATAAGTCCGCGAGCTCTCGTGCAGTGGCCACGGAGTTCGGAAACGGGTCGCGGTGCAGGCTCAGCAGCCCGAGCTCGAAACGCTTGCGCAGCAGCTCGCGATCTCTGCTGTGGCCCTCCTGATGGGCGTTGGGGCCTGCCGGACGTACTAGGAGGAGATAGCCGGCAAGGAGGTTGGAGACAATGCGGATCAATTTGGCAGCCTCACGTGGTTTGAAGCCGGCACTCAGCAAGATACCGAGCACGTCTTCAATCGGTCTCCAGAAGGCGGAAAGGTTGTCACCGCTGTAGGCAATTTGAAGCTGGAGTGCCAGCGGCCGTTCGTCCATCTGGTCCCTGAAATTCAGCATCGCCCGCCGCATCCGGTCGGTCCACCTCATGGAAGCCCGGAACCCGACGGTCAGGTCGAGGCCCTCCATGACGAACTCGCCCATCGTGTTGATCAAGTCCTGCTTGTCCCGCACGTGGCGGTAGAGCGCCATCGGGGTTACGCCGAACTCCGACGCCAAGCGGCGGAGGCTGACCGCAT
>DATNMN010000118.1:0-22199 GCA_035602295.1 Candidatus Dormiibacterota bacterium
CGCCGAGAGCTGGGATGCAAAGACGAGTACCCTGCTCAGCCACCTCGAGTCGGCGTTCACCGCGGTCCTCGGGCGGATCCCGGATCGGTGGGAGTCGATCGAGGCAGCGGCTCGCGCACTCGAGACCTGGGGTGGGCGCCGTGCGCTCCTGGTGATCGATGACCTCCATACGCTGGAGGACAGTCCGGCCGAACTCGCACTCGAGCGGCTCATCGACTATGCCCCGCCCAACATCACGTTTTTGATCGGCTCCCGCGCACTCCCCGGCTTCAACCTTTCGCGACTGCGGGTTTCGGGTGCCTTGCTCGAGATCGGTAGCGAGGACTTGCGCTTTCGCTCCTGGGAAGTCGAACGGCTGTTTCGCGATTTCTATCGCGAGCCGCTTCCTCCCGAAGAGCTCGCCGAGCTGGCACGCCGGACCGAGGGCTGGGCGGCCGGCCTTCAGCTCTTCCACCTGGCGACGCGCGGCAAGTCGCCGCAGGAGCGGCGCCGGGTTCTGACCGCGCTCGGAGGTCAATCGCGACTGACGCGCGAGTACTTGACCCGCAATGTCCTCGACCAGTTACCGGCCGAGCTGCGCTGGTTCCTCGTCCGCACCTGTGTGCTGCCGCGCCTCACCGGGCCAGTCTGCGATTCCTTCCTCGAGCGAGCGGGCAGCCAGCAGGTGCTGGAGGAGCTCGAGCGCCGGCAGATCTTCACCTACGCGATCGACGACCGCGGCGGCTACCGCTATCACGAGGTGCTGCGCTCGCACCTCGAACAGGTGCTCGTTGAAGAGCTTGGTGAGATCCAGTCGCGCGCCGCCTACCGGCGCGCCGGATTGCTTCTCGAAAGCAGTGGGGCATTCCCCGATGCCGTGCAGGCCTATTCGCGCGGTGAAGATTGGGAGGCGGTGGACCGCTTGCTGCATCGCCAGGGCGGTGAGGTACTCGAGGGGCCGGACACCTGGATCGATGCATTGCCGCCTGCTCTCCTGCGACAGGACCCTTGGTTGATGCTGGGCAGCGCGCGGCGGCATCGCGCCGAAGGGCGCTGGCGGGAAGCGATCGAGGCCTACCATCGGGCGGAACGCGTGTTCGGCTCGAGCGAAGCCGGGTTGCTGTGCGCGACGGAGCGCAAAGCGCTCGCGGGCTGGCTGGAGCCGGCGCCGATGCCGGGGAACGACTGGGCCGGCGTCCTGCGGAAGGCGGTCGCGCATGATCCGCTGGCCGTGAAGCAGCTTGCCGGCCAGCTGCCGGAGGCCACCGGCAAACTCGCCGCCGGCCTGGTGTGCTTACTGGCCGGTCAGCTGGACGAGGCGCGGCGTCAACTGAATGTGGCAGCCGACGGCCGGGACGCGCCCGCCGCATTGGCGACCGCCGCGCGCCTCTCGGCCGGCGTCGCCGCTCTTCTCAGCGGCGATCTCCAGGGGGTCTTCGATGTCGAGGAGTCCGCCGAAGGCGCGGAGACGCTGGGGATGGGATGGGTCGCGCGTCTCGCGCGCGCCGCGCTGGTCCTCACCGGGCGGCCGGGGAGCGCGGCCGAAGCCGAGGCGCTTCGCGTTGCCAGTGATCGCGACGGTGATCGGTGGGGGAGTGCCCTCATCGGGTTGATGATCGGTTGGGCGGCGGTCTACGCCGGTGAGATCGCCCTGCTGCCGCTCGAAGAGGCGACGGACACCTTCCATCAGCTCGGCGCCGGGGTGCTCGAGGCCTGGTCGCGGGCGTTACTGGCTCTGACCCTCGCCCGGAGTGGCGTGCCGGAAGCTCGCGAAGCCGCCTTGCAAGCGGAGAATCTCGCGCGCTACAGCGGCACCCCGGGTGCGCGGTACTTCCCCTACCTGGCGCTGGCGGAGGTCGAACCGGAACGCGCCGCCGAGTATGGCGACCTCGCGCTGGCGGTGCAGGAAGAAAGCGGACTGGCCCCGCTGAGCACCGCCCCAGCGGTGCCGGTGCCTGAGAACGTGATCCGCATGGGCACGGTCCGCTCGGTGGCATCGCTGAGCATTCGATGTTTCGGTAGTTTCAGCATCGCCATCAAGGGCCGGCCGGTGGACCTGACCGCGGTCAAGCCGCGGGCGCGCGCGGTGCTCCGGCTGCTGGCCGTGCACGTCGGCAATCCCGTTCATCGCGAAGTCCTGGGCGCGGCCTTCTGGCCGGACGCTGATCCGGAAACCGGTGCCCGCAACCTTCATGTGGCGGTTTCGTCGCTTCGCTCCTGGCTGGAGCCTGGCGTCAGCCGCGGTGCGTCGTCGATCCTGCTGCGTCAAGGAGATGCCTACCGATTGGCTCTCCTGCCGGACGCCGAGGTCGATCTCGTCCAGTTTTCGAAGGCGCTCGCCTCGGCCCGCGTCGCGCGACTGCGTGCGGAGACGGACGCGGCGATCGCGCACTTCCAGCAAGCTGTCGAGCTCTATGCCGGCGAGCTGCTACCCGAGGACGGTCCGGCGGAGTGGGCGATCGAGCCACGCGAACGCTTTCACGCCGGCGCGCTCGAGGCGGCGCAGGGCCTGGCCGAACTGCTGCTCAAGCGGGGCGATTCGGCGGCGGCGGCCAATGCCTGTGCCACCGGGCTGTGGATCGACCGGCTCCATGATCCGCTCTGGAAGCTGTTGATCCAGGCCCGCGAGCGTGCTGGCGATCGGGTCGCCGCCAGTCGCGCCCGGCGTGACTACGCCAGGGTCCTCGACGAGCTCGGCCTCAGCGCAACCGCGCGATCCTAGTTCTTCGCCTTGAACTCGACTTCGGTGATCGCCACCGACGACGCCGAGGCAGCGGCAGGGGCGTAGAACGACTGGACGTGGATCTCGACGAAGGTAACCTGCTTGGCTTTCCCGTCCTCGAGCAACGTGGACTGCGTCTGGGTCGTGTCGTCGTTCAGGGTCACATCGGTCGCGTACCCATTCGAGAAGACCAGGTGAATGACGCGGGGCCGCGGCTGCAAGTTGGCGGCGTCGGCCGGGGCACTCCCTGAGGAGCCCGACCGAAACACGATCGCCCCGATATCCTGCTGCCCGCTGAAACGCACGACGAGCACCGGCGCGCGGTCGCTGGCAAGCGCCGCCCAGTAGGTGTTCTTGTAGCCGTCGATGGCGAGCATGGGCGCGTGGCCGGCGATCGAGGTGCTGGCGGAAGCGCCGATCGGGGTGACGGGCTCGTAGTTTGGGTGGACGACTTTTCGAATCGCGGTGAACGCGGCCGTCGCGCGGTCGACCACCAGGTTATGGAATCCTGGGACCAGCAGGAAGGCCACTAGGGCGACCACGATCAGGGCCACGATCGCGAGCCGGATGATGCGCCAGACCACGCCCAGCACATTCGGCGGACCGACGCGATGCGGCCGCCACCCGGCTTCGCGCGTGCGGATGCCGAAGACCCGGTTGAAGAAACGGCGATACCATGGCAGCCGGACCGCGAGCGCCTCATCGAGCGAATTGCCGCAGCGGCGGCAGAAATGGCGGACCGGGTCGTTCCCCTCGCCGCACTGGCCGCAGATCAGGTCGCCCGGGTGGCGCCGAGTCGGAGCCTCGAGCGTGCGCGGCCCCGAGCGCGGCCGGGCCACGGTGGGTGCCACCGAGATGGGACGGCGGGACATCGGTTCGTCTGCGGGCGCGACCGTGGGGGGTGGCGCCGCTGCGACTGGCGCGCCGACGCCGGCCAGCACGGGCGCGGGCGGCGGAGCTGTCGCTTGGACGGGTGGTGCCGGCGGCGCCGCGGATGTGACCGGGACTGACCACACGACAGGTGGTGGTGCGGGCGGCGCAACTGCAGCGGCTGGCACGGGCGCCGCACTGACGGATGCGGGGGCGGCCACGGGCGCCGGCGCGGGCTCCGGCTGCGCGGGGGGTGGGGGCGGCGCTCCCGTCTCCTCGATGCCGACCGCGTGCTTGACCCGGTCGATCAATCCCAGCTTCGCGGGCTCAGGCTCCGGTTCGGCCGCCACGGGTTCCGGCTCCGGCTCCGCCACCGCGACGCGCTCGCCGGTCCATTCCAGGAACTTCCCGCACGACCCGCAGAACGTGTCGCTGTCTTCGTTATGGTGCCCGCACTGTTTGCAGACGATCACCCGGTGGTCACCTCCACAGCATCCGTTACTTTGGCGCGTTTGACAATCTCTACTTTGTGCGTGACGTGGGCCGGTTTGGCCGCCATGACCAGGGCGTCAAGCCTGGCCTGGTTGATCGTCGACGGATCGTCCACCGTGACCCGGACGAGGATGGCAAAGTTCGGCGATCCGGGAAGCGCCCCGCCGGCGGTGGTCGAGATCGCCACCCCGCCGGTCTCGTGAAGGTCGACGGCGCCGCCGGTGAGCACCTCCACCTGTTCCTTGAGGCCGCTCGCCGTGCCGCGCATCCGGTAGAACTCGAAGGCTCGGCTCACCAGCGCCCGGCGTCGGCTCGGCGACCAGGTCTCGTCGAGCACGATGCCGAACCAGCTCGCCAGCCACTCGAGGAAGTCCTCGGGCGCCAGCCAGGGATCGAGGTAGGCGGGAAAGTTGTCGAGCGCCGCGAAGATCGGGGCCAGCGCCGCATCGAAGGCGGAGACGAAGCGCTGGGTGAAGTCATCCTCCTGGTAGAGCCCCGGCAGTGATTGACCGAGGGGGTGGGGACTGATCAGGGTGCCCACAAGGCCGCGCTTGGGGTCGGCGGTGGTCGCGGGTGCGATCATGCCCCTTCCACCAGCACCTGGTGCTCATAGGAGAAAACGAGGGCGTGCGGCTCGATCACCAATCGCTGCACGGCCTGGCCACGCTGGCCGGTGACCGGGTCGGCGCCAAACAGCCGGGCGTCCTCCACCAGCTCGGTGCCACGCAATCCCTGGAGCACCGAATAGACCTCGCCAACATGCACCGGGCGGCCAAAGGGCCAGCCGCTTCGGTCCGGCCCACCGCTGATGGGATGGAAGTAGTGGTAGAGCGCGTCGAGCGCATCGCCCTGCAAGCGTGCGGGGTTGGCTCCCGGACGCGGGCGCAGCTTGGCCACCACCGTGACGCCGCGGTACACGGGGGGCTCGACCACGACCCGGGTCCCGATCACGCGTGATTCGTCGAGCCGCCGGCTGATCCGCTGCAGGGTCTCCTCCGCAGGGACCAGCTGTTCGAAGCGAAGCCGGCCGTCCTGGCTGCCGGCGGCCGGTACCACCAGGATGCGAACGCCGCCGGCCTCCGTGCCGTCGCCGGCCGTGACACACCGGATCCGCGCCACCTCGGGCGCCGCCTCGCGCGCGAGGTGTTCGTAGTCTTCCATCGTGACCGCTCGATCGCGCGTGCGCAGGATGATCGGCCCCCGAACCTTCGCGTTTTCGATGTCCTCGCCATCGACGCCACCCTCGGCGGCGCGTCGGTTCTGCAATTTCGAGACGTATGGAATCGAGGACTTGAGCACGCTGATGGCATTGCGGGCCACGTTCCCGCGGCGACCGCCGCCGATGAGGTATGAGCGGATGCGCAGCCGAGCGCCCTTGGGCGGGACGGCGCCGTAGTTGCGCAGCGCGCCGTCCGGCTCCCGCACGCCCGGGCCGAGGTGAACCTCCCCGCTGACGGCGTCGAGCACGAAGTGATGATCGTCCGGCTTGCTCTCGACGAAGTCCTGCACCTGCTTCCATTCCTGCCAGCCGTCGATGTCGCTCACCTCGAGCACGGTGCCCGAGCCTCCGGGCACGACCGGCCGGCGCTTCAGCGAGAATCGCTGCCCGGGGACGCCTTCGGATACGCCGAGAAGCTCGTGCTCCACCAGCTCGGCGTTCACCGCCTCGCTGGTGCCCCCGTTGGTGAACGCGCTGAGGCCTTTGATAGTCGGTGAGGCGCTATAGGTCGGCTGATCGACCTCGGGCTTGACCACACGCGCGCGCAGCCAGCCGGCACGTTGTTGCTGGATGACGGACACGGTATGGCTCTTGGGCAGGTGGAGCACGACATCGCCGTCGCGATTCAAGCCGCCGGTGCCATCGCGATCGACCTCGCAAGCGGCCCAGGCATAGCCGTCCCAGGCTTCCCAAACCAGCGGGGGATTCTCCGGGTCGACGCCTACACCCTCGACGTCGCACCTGAATCGCAGGGTGACGGCGCAGGATGGTGCTGCGTCGGACAGGCCGACCATCAGGATGTCGTCGGGCTTGGGAACCTTGCTGAAGCAGAAGAATGACGTCTTCGCAAGCAGCGCTTCCGTGTGGTCGCGTACCTCGCTCTCACCGGCCAGCGTAGACGCCAGGTAGCTGAGGGAGGTGGGCACGATCGGCAGCTCGCCGACCGTCGTAAACGCGACCGCCTCGTCGGTGTCGGTGCGGAGCGTCGCCACCTGGGTGCCGGGACGGATGTGAACCGTTGCCGGTTGCGGGCCGGCGAGCCAGAAGGTGATCGCGGCGCGTGCCGCGGTGGGCGGAAAGAGCCGGACGCCGATCAACTCGAGGAACTTGACATAGTTGCGCTCGGGAACCCGGTTGAGCCGGTAGAGAACCTGGTCGGTCATCCAGGCGAAGGTCTCGATCAGGGTGACGCCCGGGTCGGACACATTGTGGTCGGTCCACTCGGGACACTTCTGCTGGACGAGGCGCTTGGCATCGTCGACCAGGTCCTGGAAGCGCCGATCATCGAGGTTCGGGACCGGAAGTGCCATGTTCATCCTCCTCCAAAAAGGTTGCGTTCGGTCATGTCGGCTCCGCCGGGATCACGTAGAACGGGAAGACCAGGTTGCGCGGATCATTGGTCTCTCCGATCGAATAGCGAATGTCGATGTAAATCGTGCTGGCGTCGGCCGCGTCGAAACTGACCAGGACGTCGTTGACCTCGATGCGCGGCTCCCAGCGTCGCAGCGACGCCCTGACGGCTGCCGCTACGTTCGCCGCTGTCTCCGAATCGGCGCTCTCAAAGACATACTCATGGATCGCGCAGCCAAACTCGGGCCGCATCGGACGCTCCCCAAAAGCGGTGCCCAGGATCAAGCGCATGCTCTCTTCGATCTCCTGCTCCCTAGAGACCAGGGCCATGCGGCCGGTTGGATCTGTCCGAAGTGGAAAGGCCCACCCGGAACCGATGAAATCCTCGCTCATTGTGCGATCACCTTGGTCTGCCCTGCCGAGGCGATCATCATCGGCGTGCCCGTCGGCACACAGGTCCCCGCCACGGGCGGTAATGCGAGCAGGACTGGCATGCCGCCGACGAGGACCTTCGTGCTACCCGAAGGGATGATGCCGCTGATGCAGGGCCCGTTGGCCACCGGAGGCGGCGGAAAGGCGCAGCCGGCGACCACGTACGAGGCGGGGATGGTCACGACCGGTTGACTTCCAACCATCACCTTGGGGCTCACGGTTGTGCACTGCGCCTGGCCACCATGCATGCAGGTGACAGAGCCGCCCATGTTCACGATTGGTCCCGGCATCACATCACCTGCAGGGCGCCATTGTTGACGTCAACCATCGCGCCGCTGACCTTCAACTGCCCGCTGGCTTTGACCTCGAGCTGTGGGCCTCCGTCGAGGGTTGCTCCCGAACCGCCTTTGAGGTCGAGCGTGGTCTGTGCTTCGAGGGTGATTCCCTGCTGCGCCGAGAGCTTCAGGTTCCCTTGGGACTCGAGTGTCATGTCCTGCTGACATTCGACGTGCACCTTGCCCTGCGAGGAGATATGGATCTCCGAGTTGGTCTCATTGAGCGAGATCTTGAGGTTGCCGTCGCTGCTGATGATGGCGACCCCCGCCTTGTTCGGGTCGTCGAAGAAGATGAACTGATGTCCCTTGCGCGAAATGAAGCCGCGCCGCTTGACCTTGCCGTTGTCGAAAAGGCCGCTGCCCTCGGGGGGCGTGTCTACGCCGTTCCAAAGCTGGCCCACGACGAAGGGGTGGCGAACGTCACCGTGCTCGAAGGCGACCAGGACCTCGTCGTTGACCTCGGGAATCCACACCGCACCGCTGTTGGGCCCGGCGCCGAGCTGAGCCAGGCGAGCCCAGTCGGACTCGTAGTTGTCGTCGAGCCAGGGAAATTTCAGCTTGACCCGGGCGCTGTTGTTCGGATCGTTGTTGTCTGTGACGAGGGCGACGACGACCCCGTTGATCGGCGCACCCCCGGCCGAGGCATGACCGTTGGACGACCCGAGCGATGCCAACCCGAGCAGCGACCGGTCCTGACGCCCGCTGATCGCGAAATGCGTTCGGTAGCCGCTCTCGGCGAAGACATGCCGGCTGCTGGTGAGGGTGTATTTGCCAGAGAATTCGTCACCGACGACGCCGATGCTCACCGTGCTGCCGGCCTTGAGCTTGGGGTTGCCAATTGCGATCCCGTCAGCTTCCGCGTAGGCGCTCGAAATCGCCTCGGCGATGGCCGCTGCCGCCGCATCGACTTGCGCCTGCTGGACCAGCGGCCGGTTGACGGCGGTAAAGGTTGGGCCACCAAAGGTGTTGGCCAGGCTTGCGGGATCGTCCTGAAGCGAATCGGCAGCGACCGTCCCCGCGTTTGCCGAGCCGATCACGGCTTGTTTCTGGTCAGGATCCCAGCCGCGCACCTTGACATCGTTGACCTGCTCGGCTGACGTCACCCTCGGTCGAAACTCGATCAGGTCATCGCCGAAGACGAGCTGTAGCGGATCATTGTGGTTCTGGTAGTCACCGGTCTGCGGGGCGCCGGATGCCTGGATGGGTTGGCGGAAGTAGAACTTGCCGTCCTCCATTGCCAGCTCGTAGTTGATCTCCCGTGCCCGCGATTTCAAGAAGTCCCAATCGGATTGATTGGCCTGTGAGACGTGGTCAAACGTTCCGCTGGTGGAGTCGATCTGGCCGATGCTCAGCTGAGCCCGGTTGGCCACCGTCCGCGCGATATCGGAATCGGTAACGTTCTTGTAGGTTTCCGTCCGCCGCCCGCGATGCAGCCGGTGCGACTTGTCATAGCCACGGACGAGCGTGCGGCTCCGGTGAGTGTCGTATTCCGCCTCGAGGGAGGTGACCTCACCGTCGATCAGGGTGTGGGCGGAGCTTCCGCCCGGTGGTGTGACTTTGATGACGACGGTCGATCCTATGCGGGCGCCGACCTGACCCAGGAAGTCGCGGTCCGGGTCGTGAAAGCTGATGAGGAACATGTCTGGAAGATGCTGATGGTGGTCGACAACCACCTGCTCGAGTTGCTGGCCAAGCTGGCCGGATAGCTGCGTGCCATCGATCGTGATTTCAGGCCAGACGTGATACAGCTCAGCCATCTTGGTTTACTTGGCCAGCTCCGCTGCTTCTTCCAGGCTGGGCAGCAACATCCAGGTTCCCAGCTTGAGCCGCATGGGATCGTCCAGGTCATTGAACGCCGCGATACCGCGCCAAAGGCCGGGCTTGCCGTACTCGACATTAGCAATCGATTGCAGGCTCTCGCCCTGACTGATGAGGTGCGTGCGGCGGGTGTTGATCGAGCCGGACGTCGGGTTCTGACCATCCGGGTCATCGGTTGGCACTTCGCTGAGCTTGATGTCGGCCGTTGCGCGAACTGGGGTGCCGTCTCGCCGGAACATTATGTACGTCGCATTGACGCTCGAAAGGTAGAACTTGTGGTCCACCAGGTGCCTGTTCGTTCCCCACATAAATCGCAGGATCGGTGGCTGCGACTTTTTGTTGCGGATCGACTTCTGGGTTGGGGTGCACCAGTCGAGCAGTTGCTCGACGTCTTTCGTAACATCGCCGGCTAGCGCTTCCCAGTCATCGAAGAAGATCTTCAGGCCGATCGTCTGGGGGTTGCTACCGACGTAATGCGGTTTGCTTCCTGCTTTTGTTCCCTTGCTCGCCGGTGTGTTGCTCCAATTCGCGCTTTTGCTTACCGAGTACTCGCTCGGGTTGAATTTGAACTCGAGCTTCTTGGATCCCTCGGCCTCTTCAAGTCGTGCTTTGACCATCTTGGAATTCATTTCGCGTCCTGGCTATCCACCGAGGAACCCGTTGTGAACGAGCTCGAGCGTTTCGGTGGCGATCTGATTTGAGCCGGCATCGAACGACGGACCGGTCCACTTGGCCGGATACACGCCCTTCAGCGTCCAGGTGGCGATGGTCTCCCCCTTCCCATCGAGGGCGGCGATTTCCGCGGTCTGCCGCTTGACCATCGCCTGTAGGCTCGTGAGCCACACCGCGACCTTGACGGACTCTTTGTTGACAATGCGGGTGAGCTTGATGTTCTGATACTTCGCCCGACCGGGGATTTTGTGTACGAAGGCGTTTTCACCGCCCTCCATGTACTCCTTCACCTCGTACTCAACCGAAAGCCCATCGCACTTGGACCAGGCGCCAAGATCTTGTTCACCATCGATTCGCACGCGGAAGTGGACTGATTGCCCCGGGTGATTGTCAGCCATGCATTCTCCTCATCGCAGATCCGTGAGGAATCCCGCTCGCTCACGGTCAACGAGCAGTTCATTGCGCAGTCGAATCCGGATCCTGTCGTACAACTTTCCCGCCAGATCCTCCATCCGCGCCTCGTCATCCCCTCCCGGCGCGGGCGTTTCTGCTGCCGCGTGCGGTCCGGCGGTCCCCATTGTTGACGACAGGTCCGCCGCCGCTGACACGGTCCACTCCTGGAGGGGCGCCCGCTGGATGGTCGCATCGGCCCCGTCATCGATCGCGGACTCGAGCACCGCCGTCGACGTCTGTACCGAGGGCCTGGTCTCGAGCAGGGATGACGTCTGAACCGAGGGGCTGGTCTCGAGCACGGATGAAGCCCGAACCGAGGGCCTGGTCTCGCGCGCGGCTGACATCTGAACCGAAGGCCAGGTCTCGAGCGCGGACGACGCCTGAACCGAGGGCGCTGACTGATCCCGAGGTGATGTCGGAGCTGGTGAGAAGGCCGACCGCGCCAGCGGCAGTGGGAGGTTCGCCTCGACCGAACGTTCCTTCAGCGCTTTGATCTCCATGCCCGCCCACCCGGCATCCGGCCGCTCCGCCAGGGTCCGCCCGGCATCCTGTCGAAGCGGCTCGTCAACATGCACCAGCTCGTGGATCAAGAGGGCACGCCCAGGCATTGGGTCGTGCCCGCCTCCGCCTTCCGTCGCTGTCCTCGCGGGTGACGGGGCCGAGTCCGTTGTGCGCTGAACGGCGGTCCCCAGGTGCGGCCGCTCGGAAACGAGCGGCGCGATGGTGCGAGCCTCGGGAGACGTGGCTAACGCAACGTCGACGTGATCCTCTGCCGTTGACGAGTCGTCGCGAGCATGAGGGTCGAATGGCTTGGCCGGGACGTCAGGGCCTCGTTCATCACTGGCCAAAGATTTCTTAACGCCTAGCTCGGTGGCCAAGGGCAGAGCCGGTAACGGAGCCGTCGGACTCTCTTCCGCTTCCCCTATGGCCGTATCGGCCAGCATTGTTCGTTTCGGATCGGTCGCTGCGACGATGGCCGGGGGTCGGGCGAGTTCCGCGACGGGACCCGCCTCTGAAGGGGGCACTGCTTGATCCGATGTGACGCCGTCGCCCTGGGGCGATTCGGCAAATCTTTGGACCGGTTCGGGCGGCGACGCTGATGCCGTTGCTTCGGGTTGTGAGAGTGCCGCGTCGATTGGCTCGACCGATGACGTGGCATCGCCCGGCCGTTCTGGCGACACTGAGCGGGCGACCGTCAGCGGCGATGCGATCCGCTGCGGCCGCGAAATTGGGGCTGGTGCAACGACCTCGGGCCATTTGTTGACGAGGATGTCCAGCGGGAAGGGCTGGAACTGCGGGACTTCCTCCGCCTCCGCCGTAGATTCTGACGGCGGCGAAGGCGTCGTAGGCGACAACGATGCGTCGCTGGAGCGCTGGACGTTGGTCGCCGTATCTGGTACTCGCGGGATCGGTGCGCCGAGACCGAGACGGCGGGCCTGCCCCAGGGTAAGCCGGGGGTAAAAGGGCACTTCTGTCGCTTCTTCGGCCGACTCTTCTGTCTCCGCGGCCTCTGCCGGCTGCTGCTCGGCTGCAATCGCAACCTCTTGTAGGGGCCGCAGCGGCTGAGGTCCGTTGTCGGGTGTGACGCTGGTCAGCTGCACCGACGGCAGGGGTCCGGTGCTGACCTCCAGGCGTCGAAGCGGCGCCGATGGGGGAGGCGGCGGCTCTTCAACGGCGAAGCCGTCGACGTCGGGCGTTTCTAGCTCACCGAGGAGTGGCACGTCGGCCACCCGCTGCGCAACCGGGCGGCGCCTTGGCCTTGAAGCGGGGACAAGCTCAGGTCCATCGGATCGCGTTTGCGGCCGGGCCATGCCCAGGACGATGCCCGCCGGAGCCTCGAGGCTCACGTTGTGGCCAAGCGGCTGTGCCGTTGCCCGTGGGTCCTGGTGGGTAGCGAGCTCGGCGGCGAAAGGCTCCGTCGGAATCGTCAGGGGAAGCTCAGCGACCGATCGCTGGATCGGGGGCAGATGCTTCCAATCGAAATGAATCTGGGGCATCGCCGGGGTCGGCGCAACCGGGCTTGCCGTGTCCGCCTTTCGAGTGAAGGGCCACATACCGACCTACCCTTCCGCCGCCTCGGAGAGTCGACGGTTGATGCTGGCGATCTCCTGGACAAAGCGCTGCCGGATGGGATGTTCGAGATCGAGGATGTGGTCGAGCGGCCAGTGCAGGTGATAAGCGACGTACGTGACCTCTTCAAAGAGCCGGTCCGTCGCGTACGTCGTCATGACCCCCCCAGGCGACCACCTGCCATATCGACGGTGAACTCGTGCTGACAGGAGGGGCAGGTCACCGCGGCCTGGCTATGGCCTTCCTGGTTGATCCGCCGGTAGAGGTCCTGCAGAAACGCGAGGTCAGAGGCGAACAGTCCTTCGATGGTCCCCGGCGTTACTTGCGTGATCGTTCCCAACCGAGTGACGACCCGGGACAGCAGCAAGACGGTCAGGTAGGCGTCGTTCTCCCGAACGCGAGGATCCTGCTGCGGTAGGATCTCGTCCCGCGCTGTCGCGAGCCGCATCACCCCCTCGCGATGCAGGATGCCCGAGGTGTCCAGGTAGCCACGGGGCAGCACGAAGCCGAACTCCGTATGGAGGGACGAGGCGGAGGTCTTGCGATCGACCTCCGCCGTGCTCATCGTCGAACTCACTTGGTCCGCTCGAAGCTGGTCATGACAATCGTCGCTTCTTCCATGACGACTTCGTTTTTGCCCGCGCCCACGCTGCTGGTCACGAGCTTCGTGCACCAGGCGTTGGTGAACTTCCACTGCGCAACCGGTGCCATGTCCGTGTCAAGGAAGGAGATCGATCCGCCTTTTCGAGCCTGGGTCATCTTGCCCTGCAGCGCCAGCTCGTGCCATTTCCATAGATCCATCGACTTGTCCTTGGGCCGTTTGAGGATCAGCGTCGGCGGTTTGGGCGCTCCAGCCACCTTTTCCAGGATGTACTTGCCATCCCGGTTTTGCTTGACTTCGGCGACGTCGACTTCTGAGGTCATGCCGCTGATCTCGGTGAAGCCGATCGTCCCCAAACCATCGACTTCGAGATTGAAGTTGCGAGCAAGAACGCCCGCATCTGCACTTAACGGCGTACCAGCCATTTACCTACCTCCTTTATTCCGTGAGCGACGCGCCGCCGGAGAACTGGGCGATCCGGAAGACCACGAACTCGGCCGGCTTGACCGGCGCGATACCGATCTCGACGATGAGCTGGCCAGCATCAATGGTTTCGGCTGTGTTCAGCTCGCCGTCGCACTTGACGAAAAAGGCTTCCTGCGGCGTGCTGCCGAACAAGGCACCGTCCCGCCAAACGCGCACCAGGAAGGCATCCATCGTGCGCTTGACTTTTTCCCAGAGCTTGATGTCGTTCGGCTCGAAGACGACCCACTGCGTACCCCCGAGGATCGATCCCTCGACGTAGTTGAAGAGCCGGCGGACGTTGATGTAACGCCAGGCCGGATCGCTCGAAAGGGTGCGCGCGCCCCACACGCGGATGCCTCGCCCCGGGAACGCCCGGATTACGTTGACGCCCTGCGGATTCAGCTGGTCGTGCTCACCCTTGGTGACCTGTAGTTCGAGGGAGATCGCCCCACGCACAACTTCATTGGCCGGCGCCTTGTGCACGCCGCGAGTGTCGTCATTGCGGGCCCAGATTCCCGCCATGTGGCCACTCGGTGGCATGAATGCCGCCTGGCCGGCGAGCGGGTCGAAGACCTTGATCCAGGGCCAGTAGAGGGTGGCGTACTTGGAGTCGTAGCCCGCTTTGTCAACCCGCCACTCGCGAATCTGTTGGGCGTTAAGGCCGGGCGGCGCATCGAGAATCGCAACCCGGTCGCCCATCAGCTCGCAGTGCGCGATCATGGCGAGCTGCACGGCCTTCACCTGCTCGGAGTCGATCATGCCCCTCTGGTAGGCGGCCATCAGGTCCGGCACGGAGAGCATGGTCACGGTGTCAATTGCTTCGAGGCCGGCGAATCCGGTGCGGTCGGCGGAGTTGCCCACGTATTCGTCCGGAGTGACCCGGGCGGGCATCGTCGCGCCGCCGCCCTGAAGCGTAACCTTGCCCGGGGCGGGGACCTTCTCCAGTGCGCCGGCGGTCCCGATCTCCTCGAGCTGGATTAGCTTCGACGCGGCCTTGACAGCAGTGACAACATTGCTCTTGCCCTTGCGTGTCGTGACGTTGTCGTACTCTTCGCGATCTTTGCCACGCGTGATAATCAGCTTGAAGTTGTCATCGGCTGGTTGCGACGCCTCGACTACCTCGACCTGGATGTCATTGCCGGGCTGGCCGCCCTCCAATGCCAGGACGCGATATCCGGCCAGCGACTTGTCCTTCGCGCTCGGCAGTTCTGCCTGGGCTGACGGGGCATGGCCGTTCGCGCCGATGCGAACGATGTAGCAGGAACCGCCGCCATTCAGGAAGTAGCCGTACACGGAATGCGCCAGGTACGAGCCTTCAAGGAATCCGCCGAAATTGTTGGCAAACTGACTCCAGTTGGTGACGAGCGTTGGCTGATTGACGGGGCCCTTCTCGGCAAGCCCGACGAACGCGGCCGTTGCCGTGCCGACCCCTTCGATAGGTCTGGAACCAGCTTCCACCTCCTCTACGTAGACGCCCGGTGACAGGTAATTGGGCATGAACGACCTCCTCCTGTGAACTTCTGTCAGGAACCCGCCGAGCGTCGCATCAGCTCGAGTCGCGGACAAGTAGCGAGGGGGCCAGTGAACGGGTAACCGCGAATGCCCGAAGGGACCAGGGCTCGAGCGTTGGAGTGCCCCTTCAGGCACGAGATTCACCCCAAGGACTGCCCGCCAGCGACTTGCTGGCACTGCGGTGAGCGGCAAACCTTGAAGGCGATGATCCAGGAGGTGGATGAGTCCCTTCGCGCCCTTGTGAAACGGGAGGCGCTGAATGGATCGAAGGCTGAAGTTGCATTTGACGCCCCTACCAAAGAGTGGGCCTCCCGCCGCAACGCGCCCACCGTGGATCTCTACCTCTACGACATCCGAGAAGACATTGATCGGCGAGAGACCATGCTGCAGGACGTCCGCGGAGACAATGGTTTCATCGTTGCTCGGCGGCCGCCTCCCCGACGCTTCAAGCTTTCCTATCTGGTGACAGCGTGGACCCAGCGAGCCGAGGACGAACATCGCCTGCTGTCCTCATTGCTCTCGTGCTTTTTGGCTTATCAGCGCATGCCGAAGGACCTGCTGATTGGCTCGCTGGCGGCATCCGGCGAGTCGGTTTACGTCTCCATCGCGCTACCGCCGCCGCAAGATCGGTCGCTTTCGGACGTGTGGTCGGCATTGGGCGGGGAACTAAAACCCTCACTAGACCTGGTCATCAATGCCCCGGTGCCCGTCAACTTCCGACAGGCGGCCGGCCCACCGGTGCTGGAAGAGCCGAAGTTCAGCTTCGGCGGGACGGACGGCGCGAGTGAAGTGCGCGGCGGGAAAGGGAAGCGGACCGCGACGACCGCTGCTGCGGCGAAGCCGGTAGGTGCCCCCCGCCCACCAGGTGCCGCGGCATCGGGGCGCCTGAAGCCTGGGGAACCGGCCGACAAGCCTGGCGCGCCGGTGGTCCAAGACGAAACCGTCGTCTCGGGTAAAGAGCGGCAACCCGGCCGTATTTTCCGCCTCCGCGGCATCAACCGCTCCTAGGCCGATGGCGGCGCCTGGCCTGACCGCTGTCACCGACGCGTCACTCGTCCAGGTCCTGCGTCGCCTCGAGCTGATCGAGGCACGCGTACGCGCCGCGGTCTCGCGCCGCCGCACGACCGATCCCGAAACTGACGATCGATTTCGCGGGCTCTACATCTCGCAGGCTCACGTCGACCGGTTGTTGGCGGAAAAATCCGCGCCGCCACCCGACGCGAGTGCTGCGAAGGCGCGCGAGGAGATCGAAGCCGCCGCCGACGTCGCCGAGCAGGAGGGCGCCGATCTTCGGTTGCGCCGCCTGGCCGGCAACTTCCGCCTCGGTGAGATTGACATCGAGTTGCTGCTGATTGCCATGGCGCCGGACGTCGATGTGCGTTTTGAGCGCTTGTACGGCTACCTGCAAGACGATGTCTCGCGCCGCCGCGCGAGCGTCGGCCTCGGGCTGGAGTTATGCGGCTTGCCGTCGAGCAGTGCCTATGCCCGGAGTCGGCTTGCGCCGGGGGCTCCGCTCGTGGACAACTGCCTGGTGCTGGTCGAAGAAAGCGAACGGCCGGTGTTGACACGATCTTTGCGCGTACCCGACCGGGTGGCGGCCCATTTGCTAGGGAGCGACATGCCAGATCCGATGGTTGCGGCGCTCCAGCAATTTCCCGCCACCCCAGCCGAGGAAGAGCCAGGTTGGGGGGGTCAAGAAGTCGTTGCCCTGGTGCGATGGATGGGGACTGACGGCGCTCGAATCGCGTACGTACGCGAACGGCCCGGGGCATCCGGCGCGGCGCTCGCCTCGAGCGCCTTCGGGCAGGTGGGACGTCCCACGCTCGCGCTGGATCTCGAGCGGCTGCGCCCGGAAGATGACTCGGCGACGGTTGCGGCACTGACCGCGCGAGAGGCGGGTCTGACGGGAGCAGGCGTCGTCGCCGGTCCGATCGAGGTCCTGACAGCGAGGGGATTGCCCGCCGTGCGGGCATTTTCCGAGATGGCGTCAATGGTCGTCCTGGTCGGCGCCCGGGGCTGGGATCCGGTGTGGGCGCGCGACGTGCCATTTCTCATCGATGCACCGGTGCCGGATGCCTCGCAACGAGCCGAACTCTGGCGGCGGAATCTCAACGGCGACACGCCGCCGGGCTTGGACCTGGCCGGCACGATGGCTCAGTTCCGGCTAACGGCAGAACAGGTTCAGCGAGCGGCGCGAGCCGCACGCATGGAGGCGCATGCCCGTGAAACGCCACTGGACGAGGACGAGCTCAAGGCGGGCGCCCGCGCCCAGAATGCGGCTGGTCTCGAACGGCTGGCCCGTCGAATTCAGCCGGCGGTCGGCTTTGCGGACCTCGTCCTGCCGCCAGACGCGATGGCGCAGCTGAAGGAGCTGTTGACCCGCGCGCGTTTTCGCGAACAGGTGCTCGACGTGTGGAAGATGGGGGGGCCCGTGGCACGGCGCGGGGGACTCACGGCGCTATTCGCGGGGCCTTCAGGTACGGGGAAGACGATGGCGGCCGAAGTGTTGGCCAGTGAGCTGGGCCTGGACCTCTACACCGTCGACCTGGCCACTGTGGTCGACAAGTACGTCGGGGAAACCGAGAAGAACCTAGACCGAATCTTCGCGGAAGCCGAGCGGATCAATGGTGTGATCTTGTTCGATGAGGCGGATGCCCTCTTTGGCAAGCGATCAGAGGTCAGTGACGCGCACGATCGCTACGCGAACGTCGAGGTCGCCTATCTCCTGCAGCGGATGGAGCTCTTCGATGGTATCGCCATCCTGGCCACCAACCTCCGCGCCAACCTGGACGAAGCCTTCACCCGCCGGCTGGACTCGCTGGTCGATTTTCCTGAGCCTGAAGAGGAATACCGTCGCCGGCTCTGGGAACGAAGCCTCGGAACGACGATGCCCCGAGATGCCGACCTCGACCTGGACTTCCTCGCCAGGGCCTTCAAACTATCGGGCGGCGCCATTCGGAACATCGTCGTCGCTGCCGCCTACGCGGCAGCGGAGGCGCGACGCCCCCTTCACATGGGCGACCTCGTGCGCGCCACTAAGCGCGAGTACTTGAAGATGGGTCACATGGTCGTGGAATCAGAGTTCGGAACCCATTTTCACTTTCTCGTCGACGGCGACTGATGCCTAAAGATCGGCAGCTTCAGCAAACCGGCGGCTCGTCTCGATTGCCAGTCGCTGCTGACAAAAACTCGGGCCTTAGCGTCTCGCCGAGTGTTGCATCCATCCTCGAGCTTCAGCGGACGGCCGGGAATGCCGCTGTCGCGACCATGGTGGCGGATGGGCGGCTCGCCTCATTGAACCCATTCCCCACACTCCAGCGAGCTAGCCCGACCGCAACGTTGGACAAACCGACGCTTGCCGCTGCGGACGCCTACCCCGGCTGCCAACCTCGCATCTTGAAAGTTGAGGCTGATTCGGTGACCGTCCTCAATGCCGCTGGTGCCGCCGAGACCATTTCACTGACAATGTTCCAGAACGGCTGGTCGCCAAAAAATCCGGGAAACCCGGCAACCTGGCAGTCAAATGCAGCCTATGAGCAAGCATATCGCCAGATTCTGGCGAAGGCCGGCATTCCTGTTACTGGACCGGATGTCTCGTGGGAGCTGGCCGGGGCACCGAAAGCCGCGACCCCGGCCCAGCGGGTCAAACTCTGGCTGCGCGACCATGCAGCGGAGATCGAGGCCGCGGAGAGTGCGTTCATGGTGGATCGCCGGGCGATCGCCGGAGCGATTGCGTGGGAGGCCTTGATGAATGTCCGCCGGTCGATGCGCGCCTATGGGCCGGGCAAGGTGCACGCCTGGACCTGGTCTGGAAAAACCGTGGCGGAGGAGGTCGAGGACAAGGGGGACCTTCCGAAGAAGACGACCTCGGAACGTGAAGCGCTCCTTGCCACGCCGGCGGGGTCAATCACCTATATCGCCGCCATCATGAACGCGGGCGCCGAGACAGCGGCAAAGCACGGCTTCAGCATCCGCCGAAACCCTGCCATTCTCTGCTTCTTCTTCAATGCGATGGATCTGCCGAAATGGGAGGCCCACTTGGCAGCGAAAAAGCCGGGAACCAGCTTGGAACCGGGGCCCATGATGGGCGGCTGGGTCGCCGAAAACATGAAGTACATCGAAGACATCACAGGAAAGACTGCCCTGCCCGCTCCGCCGTCAGCGGCACCGGTTCAGCGCGATAAGAAGGCAGACACGGTGCCGCCGCCTGCGCCGATGCCCTCGCTCGGGTGGGATGACGAGGGACCCAACAAGGCGGGTGCCGAGCTGGTGAATGGCCAGGTTTGGCGGTACGCCGTCAAAGGTTTGCCTGCGCCTGTTAGCGAGGCGATCGTCCTCGTTCCGGCAAGCATCAAGGAGCAGATGAAGGCGGATCCGAAACGCGCGGTGGATGTCCTGATTCATCTCCACGGCTACGGGATTGGCATGCGTGCGCGGACCGCCGCCAGGGAGAAAGCCGCGGGCCGGCAGTTGCCCGCCGACGTCAAACCTGGACAAACGCGCGATGTTGCGCTCGACCGACTCGAGGATCAGCTTGGACTGCTGGCGCAGGAGCGCACGATCGTCGCGATCCTACCGCAGGCCCAGGCCTACCACTCCGAATTTGGCGAGGCGGAGTTCGACCGGACCGGGTTGATGACCAATGTCTTCCAGTCACTCGAGAAACTGGGGGTAGCGATGCCGGCTCCCGGAGGGGTCATCCTGTCGGGTCATAGCGGCGCCGGGCGCACGCTCTCGAAGGTACTCGGGAAGGAGGCGAAAAGACCGGCGGATCAACAGCTCGAGGAGTTGATCCTGTTCGATGCGATTAACGGTTTGAGCGAGCTGACCCCGGTTACCGATTGGATCAAGCAACGCCTCCAGGCGGACCTGACCAACCTCTCCAAGCTGGCGGCCGGTTCGAAAGACCCCACCACCCTTCTTACGTACCTGGGGACGAGCTCCCGGTTCCGCGGCTACTGCACCCATAACAAGCCAAACTCGAAGTCTCCGCGCTACGTCGACTTCTTCATGGGAACAAAGTTCAAGTTTGAATCGGTCCAGCAAACCATCAGCCGCTGGTTTGCCAAAGAGGAGGCGCAGGCATTCGGTCCGGACGTGGCAAGGCGCTGGCAAGCGAACTACGCCGTCACGGACGTCGAAGCGAAAGGCACGGTCGGCCACGAGCAGATGATGGGGAAGGGGAACCGCTTCGTCGAAGCCTTGACCGATTGGGACCAGCTGGCAGCATCCGAGTGGCCGAGGCTGAGCAAGGAGGCCCAGGCACGATTTCCCGGAGGCCTCAAGCAATACCGGCAGATGCTTCCTGACAATTTCAAGCGCTTGCGGGGCGACCCGGTCGGCTGGCTCAATACCCATGCGGCGACAGAAGAGACCAGCACTAAGACCGATTTCGACGCACTGGCCGTTGCACAGGCAAACGCCAGCGAGCTACGCCAGCTGCGAAAGGTGCAAAAACAAACCAAACAGATCGCACGTCTCGAAGTCTTGAAGAGCAAGCCCAAGCTGACTGACAAGGAGAAGATCGAACTCAACAAACTCAAACCGCTCGAAGCGAAGCTGGCGAGGCTGAAGCAGCTCGAAGGTCAGAAGCCGGAGGCCGACGAAAAGGCTAAGGGTACGGCGCTGGCCGGCCACTGGCAGGCGCTGGCCTGGCTGCAATGGCCGCAGCTGAAGGAGGACGTTCGCGGATCATTCAATCGGGGCTTGGACCAGTACATCGATGTGTTGCCGCTTTACTACAAGAGGCTGAATGGCGCAAGCCCGGTGGGCTGGCTGAACAGCCTCGTCTTCGACTTCAAGTTTTGCGGGGAGCCGTTGCGCGGGCTCGATCCGCGGGTGATCGACAAGCTGAAGCCAATCGAGGCCGACTGCCTCAGTGCGGTCAACGCAGCGAAGCAGGCAAAGGCCTTCGTCAAATTTGAGGGTGCCTTCCAACCGCGCGCCGTAACAGGCAACGCCAGCGCGCTAAGCGACCATGCGCTCGGCCTGGCTATGCACCTCAACTACGAGCGTGATCCTTACGTCCGGGATACGGCCGTCGTGAAGATCATTGAGCGGGCGACGCAGGCCGAAGGCATGACCGACTTTTCGTGGAAGGGCTTGTCGAAGAACGGGGGCAGCCGCGAAGCGCACATAGAATGGCTATTTGGTCAGTACGCCGGCGCTTCCGACGCTCTTGGGAAATACTTTGGGCAGATTCCTGCGCTAGAGCAGCAACTCGCGCTGGCGAAGAGCGGCAGGGCGAAGGGCATGACGCCGTCGATCCTCGCGACGATGCAAAAGGACGTCACGCAGCGACGCGAGGACCTGGCGCTGTTGAAGAAGAAGGGATCAGATTTTGCCGGACGCGATCCCTCGATGGGGTTTTTCGCTCACGTCGCCGGCACGGAGTCCGCGAAAGACCCTGTATTGCAGATCGTCAAACAGCTGACGTTGAAGGCCGAACTCCAATGGGGCGGCGAGTACACCGCGCAGGCGAAGGACCTACATCACTACGCGTTCAAAGGAGTCGGCTGACCGAGAGCGCAGCGTCTTCGAGGCAAAGCCTCAGGCCGGCTCTCCTTCCTCTTCCTCCGACTCTTCGCGCTGCACGAAGGATCCCTGCAGTTCCTCCTCCTCGTCGGCCTCCCGCTGCACAAACGCCCCTTGGAGTTCCTCGTCTTCTTCACCCGCACGCTGGACAAACGAACCCTGGAGCTCCTCATCCTCCTCGCCTTCGCGCTGGATCGATGCCGGGGCATTCCCGGCAGCCGTCGTCGCAGGGGCCGGCGTAGACGACATCACCCGGTCGGCGCTGCTCTCGGCGGCTTGCTCGAATCGATCCGCCGGATGGCTGATCTGGATGCCACCTGGCGCCGGCGTGCCATCGACAGGGCCGGATCGCTGCTGCACCACGTGCGTTAGCTCGTGGGCGAGCATGCGCTTGCCCGAGTCACTCTCAGGCGCGTACTTGCCTGACTGAAAAACGACATCGCTGCCGACGGTGTAGGCATGCGCTTGCACCGATCGCGCCGATTCGCTGGCGGTCGCATCCGTGTGGACGCGGACATCGGTGAAGTCGGCGCCAAGACGTGACTCCATGAAGCCACGGGTGTCCTTGTCGAGCGGCGCGCCGCCGCCCGAGCCCACTACGCCTTTGACGAGGGATGGCTCCTGCTCTTCCAGTGCCGCGCTCACGGTCGCGTTACCGGCGGTCTTTTGGAGGTG
>DATNMN010000119.1:0-13750 GCA_035602295.1 Candidatus Dormiibacterota bacterium
CTCGCGATCAACGCCTCCGGCGGTCGCTCGATGTGGAGGATGCCGGCCCCAGCCGTCATCCACTGGGTGGCGCCATTGGCGATCAGGCCGCCACCGCCGGTGGAGTCCTGGTGTTGAAAGGTGCCGTCGATCATGTAGGTCACGGTCTCGAAACCGCGATGCGGATGCCAGGCCGTCCCCTTCGGCTCGCCCGGGCCGTACTCCACCTCACCCATCTGATCCATGTGAATGAAGGGATCGAGGAACCGCTGGTCGAGCCCGTAAAAGGCGCGGCGCACTGGAAAGCCTTCGCCCTCGACACCCTTGGGTGCCGTGGTGATGGCGAGCACCGGTCGCTCGATGCTGGTCGCAGCGTCAAGCTCCGGCAGCCGGGGCAGGGTCAGGACGTTTTCGACGGTAACTGCAGGCATTGCACTGCTTATAACTCTGGCACGCGGGTCGGTATTCCGGTGCGATAGAGGAGCGCTACGTAGGCCGACATGGCCAGCGCGAAGCCGACCGCCATCAGCATCGAGCTGAAGTCTGCGTGATAGTTCAAGAAGCTGCCACCGTTGAAGCCGGCGCCGAGCACGCCGACGAAACCGAGCGCGGCCAGCGTGATCCGTCCACCACCGCGGAGCCGGATCGCCTGGACGAGGGTGCCCAGCGCGGCGAGCACGAGCACGAGTCCCCAGACGGCATGTAGCGTGAGCCACAACCCGCCGTGCAGGATGGCCCAGCTGACGCTCGTCACCACGCCGCCGAAGTATTCCGGTGGGTTCGCACCCGGGTGATCGGCTGGGATCTTGATGAACAGGTTGACGACCGTCCCCAGCAGGAACTGGACGATCAGCGCGCCGAGCGCAAACGCGAGCGTCGTGCGGAATCTCTTTCCTTCACCGATCCCTGATATCGCATCGAGGGTACCAGTCGTGGCGCCCCGTAGTTCCGCTAACGTCATGACCATGCGGATCGGCGTGATGATCGAAGGGCAGGAAGGGTTGACCTGGGATCGATGGTTTCGCATCGCGGACCGGGTGGAGTCGCTGGGCCTCGACTCGCTCTGGCGCTCGGATCACTTCTTCAGTCTGATGGGCCATCCGGAGCGGCCTGCGTTGGAATGTTGGACCTCGCTCACGGCGCTGGCGCAACGGACGCAGCGAATCGGGTTCGGACCGTTGGTCAGCCCGATGACCTTTCGCCACCCCGCGATGCTCGCTCGCATGGCCTCCGCCGTCGACGGACTCTCGGCCGGCCGCCTCGTGCTCGGGGTCGGCGCCGGATGGAACGAGGCGGAGCACCAGGCCTACGGCATCACGCTTCCACCGCTCAAGGAACGGTTTGACCGCCTGGAAGAGGGCATTGCGGTGATCAAAGCGTTGTGGACGGGTGGCCCCGTCGATTTCGCGGGTCAGTACTACCGGCTGCAGGGCGCCGCCGCCTATCCGCGCCCGGTGCAGCAACCCGCACCGCCGCTTCTCATCGGGGGCGACGGCGAAGTCCGTACGCTCCGCATCGTGGCGCGTCACGCCGATGAGTGGAACAGTCATGCGCCCGGGGCGGCCGCCTACCGGCTCAAGCGCGCCCGGCTAGAAGAGCATTGCCAGGCCGTTGGTCGTAACCCTGATGAGATCCGGCGCTCCTGGATGGGCGGTGCCCTTATCGGCCGCGACACCTCCGAAGTTCGCGAGAAGGGACACTGGCACCAGTCGTTTCTCGCGGCCCTGGCGCACGTCGCACCCGATGCCGCGCCGGACGAGCTGCGCCGGCGGAGCTGGATCGTTGGGACACCGGATCAGGTCGCAACCCAGCTCGAGGAATTCGCAGCGCTCGGCGTCGAGCGCGTCATGTTCCAGTGGTACAACCTCGACGACCTCGACGGACTCGGCTTGCTGGCCCAAGTGAACCGCTCCTAGGACGCAAACATGGCAACCGCGCGCGTTGCACGCCATCCACGAGCTGGCCAAGATGCAGATCCAGATCTTGGATGGACAAAACAGAGTCCTGGACGGACAAAATCAGGTCCTCGCGCTGCTAAAGCTCGCCCATCCCACGCCCGCCGGATGGGGGCATGCCCGCGGCCGCATGCATCGGTGGGCATCAGCTGGATCCGTAATTGATCATGATGTTCTTGATCTGCGTGTAGCTCGCCAGCGCTTCGACACCCTGCTCCCGGCCAAAACCGCTGCGCCTGTAGCCGCCAAACGGTAAACCGATGCTTCCTTCCACGCTGTAGCCATTGACCCGCACCTGGCCTGACTTGACGGCGGTGGCCACGGTCATCGCCTTGCTGAGGTCTCTGGTCCAGACGCCCGTGACCAGTCCATAGGGCGTGCCGTTGGCGATGGCGATCGCCTCGTCGAGCGACTCGAAGGTCGTGACCGTTAGCACCGGGCCGAAGATCTCCTCCTGCTCCAGGGCGGATCCGCGCTCCACCCGATCCAGCAAGGTTGGCTCGATGAAGTAGCCGGCCGCCAGTTCGGGGAGCTGCGAGCGGGCGCCGCCGGTGACCGCCGTTGCCCCGTCCCGCGAACCCGCCTCGATGTAGCCGAGGACGCGCTTCATCTGGCGCTCGCTGACCACCGGCCCCATGTCGGGGTTGTCGCGGCCGCGCCCCAGACGAATCGCGCCGATGCGCTTCGCCAGTAGGTCGACGAAGCGATCATGCGCCGATCGCTCGAGCAGGAGTCGGGTTGGCGCGGTGCACGTTTGCGCCGCGTTTTGCATCAGCGTGCTGGCCGAGGATGCGGCCGCGCGTTCGAGGTCCGCGTCGGCAAAGACCACGTTGGGGGACTTGCCACCGAGCTCGAGCGTCACCGGCACGACGTTGTCCGCGGCCGCCTTCATGATCGCGATGCCGGTCGGGACAGAACCGGTGAAGGTGATGTGGTTGATGCCGGGATGCGACGCGAGCGCGGCTCCGGTTTCCCGTCCGCCGGTCACAACGTTGAACACACCGGCCGGAATGCCCGCCTCGAACGCGAGCTCGGCCAGCCGAGCGATGCTCAATCCCGCCTCTGCCGCTGGTTTCGCGATCACCGCATTTCCGGCGGCGAGCGCGGGCGCAATTCCGCGCGACGCGAGGCGGAGCGGGTAGTTCCAGGGCACGATCTGGGCAGAGATTCCCAACGGCTCACGAAGCGTGAAGTCGACGAAGCCCTGGCCGAGCGGAATGCTCGAGCCGAACACCTTGTCCGCCACGCCGCCGAAGAACTCGAAATAGCCGGCTGCGGCGGCCACGTCATCCTCGGCCTGGCGGAGCGGCTTGCCGACGTCGAGGCTTTCCAGTTCGGCCAGCTCACCGGTGCGCTCGCGCAGCAGGCTAGCCAGCCGGTTCAGCATGCGAACGCGTCGCACCGGCGGGAGCCCGGCCCAGCCCTGGTCCACGGCCTGGCGAGCCGCAGCCACGGCGGCATCGACGTCGGATTTGTCGCCGAGCGCGACGGTCGCGAAAACCTGCCCGACCGCCGGATCGATCGCCTCGAAGGTCGCGCCCGATCGCGACCAGGTCCGCTGCCCATCGATGAACATTCGCCCATCGACGGCGCTCGACACCGTCCGGCTCGCGTCCGCCACCTCGTTAGCGTACTTGTGTGAGGGCGCGATCATCTGGGTAAATCAGATATGTATCGCGGTCGGACAGCGGAGGAGCTCATCGGCATGCGCACCATCGCAACCTATCTCACCGGTCGGCGGAACCTCGCCGGATCGGGGCTGGCCCTGCTGGCGGCCGCGCTGGTCCTGGTCGATCCGGTCGGCCCGCAAGGCATCCTGCTGGTGATCGGCTTCTACCTGGCCGGGGCGGTCGCGGTCCGCGGCAATCCCAAAGTCCACCGATTTGGATTCGACCCAATGCATGTCCAGCGGTCCCTCTCAGAGGAGATGGCCGCCGTTGCCGGGCGCGTTCCGCCGGCCATCATGATGCGGATCCAGCGGATCGAGTTGACCATCCGCTCCGAGATCCTGCCGCGGCTCGACTGCCTCCCGCTCGGGGCGCGCGAGCTCTACCTGGTCGAGCGCACCGCACGTGACTTCTTACCGACGGCGGTCGAGACCTACTTGCGCCTGCCAAGCGGGTACGCGTCATCGCGCGGGGCCACCGCCTACCAGGTACTGGTTGACGAGCTCGACCTGCTCGAAGGACACATGCGTCAGGTTGCCGAGGTCGTCCATCGCGCGGACATGGACCGGCTGCTGGCGCATCGCCGATTCCTCGAGGATCGGTTCAACCGGCTGGACCTATCAGGATGACGTCGGGCGGCGAAGCGCGGGCCGCATCGAAACCGGCAGCAGCCGCCAGACGCCAAAGGCGAGCAGCAGCAGCAGGATGAAGGGCAGCACGAACCCGCCGGCCACCAGCATCCCGCCGACGACAGCGACGAATGCCTGCCCCGCCGATCCGAGGGACTGTCCCAGCCCGCTCCGATCCCAGACGCTTGGCTGCACCGGCGCGGCCGCCACGGTAAAGAGGCGAACCGTGATGGTCGAGTATGTGGTCCGCTGGTCGAGGAAGCGGAGGCGCCCCTCGATCTGTTCGATCTGACCGGTGACGCCTGAAAGCTGGTTCTGGACCGCGATGCTGTCCTGAATGGTCTGGGCGCGCCGCATCAGGTCGAGCAGGACCGCCTGCTGCGCCTGCTGATTCTTGAGACGAGACTGGAGGTCGACGTATTCGCCGCTGACGTCCTGGCTTGTGACCTGGAGCTGGGTTGGCTTGCCGAGCTGGCGCAGTGCCGCGAGCGCGTCGCTGTAACTGGCGGCGGGGACGGCGACGACGACCGTACCGGAGTCGGTCTGCTGTCCGGTCGGATCCCCAACCTGCGAGCTGACGAGGTGACCGTTGAAGCGTCCGGCGATGACAACGGCCTGGTTGTAGCTGTCCCAGAAGGCGCCGGACTTGATCTGGATCCCCAGCGTCGCATCCAGGATGACCTTCTGGTCGCCCTGGGCGGTGAGGACGGCATTGCTGCTCGCGGGAGTTGCCGGCCCGAAGGAACCGGCGCCGGCCGACTTATCCTGCGTGGGTGCGTAGGCCGATGACCCCTGTGCCAACCCGCCGCTCACCGGCTGGGCAGCCGGTGCCGCGCTGGTGGTGGAGGCGGCGCCGCAGGCCGCGAGCAACCCGCTGAGGCCAAGGATTCCGACGACCAGCGCCAGGCGAACGGGCGGCAAAGTTTTCATTTCAAGGCTGAGACGCGAACCAGCAGGAAAAGTTCCCTCTGCCCGACGTAAGCTTGAACGGTGAGTCAGCCGGTCGACCTTTCGCCGCTGCAGCGCGAGCTCGATAACCTGCGCCGGCAGCTTTGCCACTGCGACAACGCGGGCACGTGTCTGGGGTGCCAGGGCGTCGAAATGCTCCGCCAGCAGGCATCGATGGTGGTGTCCGCGGCCACTCAGCCGGTATTGCTGCAGGTTGCCCAGGAGACGCAGGCAAAGGAACTGGTCAAGCAGGTCCAGGAGATGCAGGAACGTCTGCTTCGTGACCCGGAGGCCGCCAAGGCCCTGGAGGAGTTACTGAAATATTTTCAGGGTCCGACCGAAGAGACCAACCACTAAGGCCTCCGGCGACTAGGCCGTCGCGGGCGTGGCCGTCACCACGACACGCTGAGTATCGACCCAGTTGGGCCAGCAGGTGAACACCGTGAGCCGAACATCGTTGGTGGGCTGAAGGATCTGCACCGCGCTCGGGGCGACGATCGACCGGGCCGTCACGTGGTAGACGACCGGGGCGCTGCCCGCCACGGCGACGTCTAACTCGTCCCCGATGGCCAGGTCCTTGAGCCGGCCGAAGATGCTGCCTTCGATGTCGTCATGGCCGTAGAGCACCGCGTTGCCACTGCCGATGGGGGAGGAGTTGGCGTAATGGGTAATTGCGTAGCCCTTGGCGATCAGCATGTTGCCGCTGCCGTCGACGCCCCGGTCGAAAATCTGGGCGTTCTTGATGCCCAATTTGGGAATCGAGAGGTAGGCGACCACCTGGCTCGGCCCGGCGCCGGTGTTGCCGGTCCCGGGGAGGAATTTCGGATGCTGATGGGGAGGGGAGAGCGGTTCGCCAATAGCTGGGATCGGCTGGATGGCGACGTCGGACGACCCCATGCGCACCAGGCCGAGGGCCGGCAGGGAGGTGGCCATCAGGGCGAGGCCACCCGCAATCAGCAGTCCGGCTATCAAGTTTCTGCGCATCGCCACCATCATAGTCAGGCCAAATCGGGAGCCTGTCAAGAAAACAAGGGCGCCGGCTCGATGCCGGCGCCCTGACGGGAACGAACGCGCGCTTTTCCACACCGGGGCGCGCTGTTTTTTAGGCGGCCTTGCGAGCGGCCGTGCGGATGTAGGCCTCGCGGACGGCCTTCGGGAACGACCAGCGCGGCTTCTTCGAGGCGGGCCGCGCCTTCAGCATGATCGACTCGCCGGTAAAGGGATTGGTGCCTTTCCCTGCCTTGCGGGCCTTGACGTCACGCGATGCCAGGGCGCCAATCTCCGGGAAACGCACGCGCATGCCGCGCGCCCCGGCTGTGACGGCCGCCTCAAAGGCGTCCTTGACGGCCCAATTGAGGTCCGCCTTCTTGACCTTGTGGCCCTTCTCCGTAAGGTTCTCGTGCACCAGGCTGACGAACGTCGACGCTGTCCATTTTTGCGTTTTCGGCATCGTGTCCTCCGTGTTGTAATCCGGTGGGCCAGGGGCCCTTTCGTGGGTTGCAAACGAGGGCGCGGCCGAAAACGTGCGTCTTTCCGCCGAAATTGCCAGAAAATGATCCGGGATGCCGCAGTTGCGCTTTGAATGCCACCTCGAGTCCGACCAGGACGCCTGCTTCATTCGGGTGCCGCCCGAGGTGCTGACGACGCTTGGCCAGCGCAAGCGGGCACCGATCAAAGTGACGATCAACGCCTACACCTACCGAACCACGATCGCGGTCTATGCCGGCAAGTCCTACATCGGGGTGCGGCGCCAGGTGCGGGAGGCAGCCGGCGTCGCCGCGGGTGACCAGCTCACGGTCGGCCTGGAATATGATGCCGAGCTGCGGACCGTGGACCTGCCCGAGGGTTTGCGGGTCGCCCTTCAAGCCGATGCCCGGGCCGCGGCGGCCTTCGAGAAGCTCTCCCACACGCGCAAGAAGGAGTTCGTCGAGTGGCTGACGGGGGCCAAGCTGGCGGAAACGCAGCAACGGCGGATGAAGCAGGCGATCGCGATGCTTCGCCGTCCAGCCCGCCGCTAAGGCATCAGGCGGCTTTGCGCTGGCGTAGCTCGTAGGCGATCCGGTTGTCGAGCTGCCATTCTTCCTCGAGCGCGAGGATGTCTAGGAGTAGCTCCTCGTGGATGTCCTCAAGCTCGCGGCGCCGCTCAAGCCCCTCCGCGTCCAGCGGCTTTGGAACGAGCGCCTCGAATTGCCCGGAGGCATCCATTGCTGAGTCACATCCTTCTAGCCTCCGTTCTAGCGCGACAGTATTAAGACCGCATTAGCGATCCGCAATTCTTGCCATCCGCCGCAGCACTGTGCCGTGGCCGTCACGAGTTCGTCTTACTCGGATGGGCGAGCGTTAGCCGGTGCCTTAAGCGCCTGTTCGCGGATCACCTTCTTATCGAATTTCCCCACGCTCGTCTTGGGGATTTCATCGACAAAGCGAACCTCGTCCGGCAGCCACCACTTGGCGACCAGTGGCGTGAGGAACTCGATGATCTCCGCCTGGGTGATGGCGCCTTTGAATTCGGGCTTGCCGACGACGTAGGCGACCGGCCGTTCCTGCCACTTCGGGTGCGGCACCCCGATCACGGCCGCCTCCAGCACCTTTGGATGGCCCATGATGGCTGACTCCAGCTCCACCGATGAGATCCATTCGCCACCGGACTTCACCAGGTCCTTGGTGCGGTCGACGATCTGGGCGTAACCCTCGGCATCGATGTTCGCCACGTCGCCGGTGCGAAGCCAACCGTCGGCGGTGAAGCGTTCGGCGTCGACGCCGCGATAGTAGCTGGCGGTCACCCAGGGACCGCGCACCTGGATTTCGCCGACGCTCTTGCCATCCCACGGGACCGGTTCGCCGGTGTCCACGTTGGCGAGGCGTAGCTCGACGCCCGCGATCGGGAGTCCCGCCTTGAGCCGGATCTGCTTGCGATCGCCCTCGGGCGTGTAGCTCTTCATGGTGGCGACCGATGCGACCGGCGAGGTCTCGGTCATCCCCCAACCCTGGTTGGTATCGATGCCGTGCCTGGTCAGGCCGTCGTAAAGTCCGGCCGATAGTGCCGAGCCGCCGACGAACATGCGCAGCCCATCCAGGTTGGTCCCGGTCTTGTCCAGGTGTTGCAGCAACGCGATCCAGACGCTGGGAACGCCGGCGGTGAAGGTGACGGCTTCCTCTCGGAAGAGGTCGATCAGGCTGACCGGATCCAAAAAGCGGTCCGGAAACACGAGCTTGGAACCGAGCATTGTCGCCCCATACGCGAGACCCCATGCGTTCGCATGGAACATAGGTACGACGGGGAGGATGCTGTCCGACTCCGCCAGGCCGATGCCCCCACCGATCGCAATGCCGAAGGAGTGCAGAACCGAGGAACGGTGACTGTAGATGACGCCCTTCGGTTTGCCGGTCGTGCCCGATGTGTAACACATTGCCGCCGCGTCCCGCTCGTCGAGGTCCGGCCATGGATAGATGATTGGGCGGTTGGCGATCAGCTCCTCGTAAGAGGCCATCGGCTTGAGCTCGCCGTTCGGCGACGGACCGTCCGTCATCACGACGAAGTGCTTGACGCCGCTGATTCGGGTTGCGATGCGCTGGAGCACCGGCACCAGCGAGGCGTCGACGAAGATGACCTTGTCCTCCGCGTCGTTGATGACGAACTCGAGGTGTTCCGGAAAAAGGCGCGGGTTCAAGGTGTGAAGCACCGCCCCTGAGCAGGGCGCGGCAAAGTACAACTCCAGGTGCCGATAGTTGTTCCACGCGAGGGTCCCCACCCGATCACCCGGACCGACGCCAAGTTCTTTCAGCGCGTGGGCCAGCTGGGCCACCCGCCGGCCGAATTCGGCGTAGGTGTAGCGGTGGCGCCCGGTCTCCCGCCGGGTGACGATCTCCTTGGCGGGGAAAAGGGTGGTCGAGCGCCAGAGGAAGTGCTGCAGCGTGAGCGGGAAATCGGGCATTGTGCTCCGCATCGGGATCCGCGCCTCCTTCAGCCGGCTAGCCGGCCGCCGTTTTTGGCCGTCGCAATACCACCCATGATATGCTTGATTTCGGGTGCTGTCAGCCCGGTCATGGCACGCCCGGACAACGCAAGCGGACCGGGGATAACTTTGCGAAGGAGCTAGCGGCAGACGTGGCGCAGAACGGAACGATCAAGCGACTGGTGATGGATCGCGGTTTTGGATTCTTGAGCGGCGAGGACGGCAAGGAGTACTTCTTCCACCGGTCGTCCGTCGAGGGCTCTTTCGAGGGGTTGCAAGAGGGGCAGAAGGTCAGCTTCGACGTCGAAGCATCGGCTCCCAAGGGGCCGCGGGCCTCGCGGGTGCGCGTCGCCTAAGACTCACTAACCCGGAATCCGAAAGGCCCGAGCGGTAAAGCCCGGGCCTTTTTGTTTGCCCTCAGGGTTTGGCAGCGCGGATGAATGCGCTTGCGATTCTCCCCGAGCCCTCCGGTAAGCCGGCTTCGCCGGGACCGTAAGTGTTGGTGATCTCGATCTCGACGGCGTCGAAGCCGGCCTCGAGCATCGCGGCGCGATATTCGTTGACGGGGATGGTGCCGGCCACGCAGCCGGCCCAGGCGTCCATCGCCGACTTGACCCGCGCCGGCAGCGGCTCCAGTTCGACCATGTCCGACACGGCGAACCGCCCGCCTGACTTGAGGACGCGGAACGCCTCTTTCAGCACGGCACCCTTGTCGGCGGCAAGGTTGATGACGCAGTTGGAGATGACGACGTCGACCGCCGCATCAGCGAGGGGAATGGCCTCGATGGTCCCCTTGAGGAAGGTTGCGTTCTCGACGCCAGCGCGTGCCTTATTCTCGTTCGCCAGCAGGCGCATTTCGTCCGTCATGTCCACGCCGTAGGCGTGGCCGCCTGGGGCGACCCGTCGCGCCGAAAGCAGGACGTCGAGGCCCGCGCCACTGCCCAGATCCAGCACCACCTCACCGGCATGCAACTGTGCGAGCGCCGTCGGATTGCCACACCCGAGGCTAGCGCCGAGGGAGAGGCGCAGGTCGGCGACCTCCGCTTTCGAGTACTCCTCCTCGCCGATTGGGCCGCTGATGGCATCCGATCCGCCGCAACAACTCGAGTCGCAGCAGCTTCCGCCATCACGTAACTTGATCGCGGTCTCGGCATACTTGGCTCGGACGGACTCCCGAATCGTGTCCATGAAACCCTCCCGGGAGCGATTGATATCTGTCGATGGCATGCTAGCAAACCCATAGACAGTTGTCAATGGAACTGCTAGACTCCAAGCGTGAAGGCTGGCCTACCGGAGCGCGTCAAAGGTGTGTGCTGCCCGCCGTCGATGCCGATGGCCCTCGCGAAAGTGGATCAGTCGGTGGAGGTTTTGAAGGCACTGGCGGATCCCACGCGTCTGCAAATGATCGGCATCCTGAACAACTCGCCGGAGCCGGTCTGCATCTGCGACTTCACGGCGGCGTTCGATTTGAGCCAGCCGACGATTTCGCATCACATGGCGAAGCTGCGGGAGGCCGGACTGGTCGACGTCAGCAAGGCCGGGATCTGGGCGTACTACCGGCTGGCGAGCCGCCTGGAGCCGAAGACCCGGGCGCTGCTCGACGTACTGGTCTAGGGCGACGATGTCGAAGGTCCTCTTCGTCTGCAAGCGGAACGCCGGCCGGTCGCAGATGAGCGACGCGCTCTTCCAGCGCGCGGCCGACGGCCGGCATCAATCGCGCTCGGCGGGAACGTGGCCCGCGGACCAGGTTCATCCGGTGGTCGCCGACGCGATGCGCGAACTCGGCATCGATATCTCGGGCAACCACCCGCAGAAGCTCACCGATGACCTGGCCCAATGGGCCGATCTTGTTGTCACCATGGGTTGCGGGGATGAGTGTCCTTACATCCCCGGGAAGCGATACATCGATTGGGATCTCAGCGATCCCGCCGACAAGTCGCTCGCTGATGTCCGCGCCATCGGCGATGACATCAAGAATCGCGTAAGCGACCTCGTGCGAGAACTCGACGGGCGTCGTGCGCCGAAGACGGTTAGTTCAGCAAGCTAAGGGAGCCAGATCTCGGAGGCGGACTGGACGTCGGTGATCCACCAGCGTCCGTCGATATCGACGAGTGTGTAGTGGTAGTAGCCGAGGAAGCGATGGGTCGTGCGCCGTCCCAGACCAACGCCCTTTTCGGCATCCGGGACCAGCCGGTAGATCCACTCTTCCTTGGTGGTCACGTTGACGTTCTGCGGGCTCGCCTCCAGGCCATAGGCGGAGAGCTCGACCTTGCCGATCTGCAGGTACGCCGTGTAGGAGACGTCGAGCACCTCGCAAGTGATGTCCAGCCGGGCGGCGGGGAAGGACTCGAAATCGCCCGAGAGATCGTGCGCGACCTGCGAGAGCATCGGCTCCAGGTAGACCTCGCGCAACACATCGGCGTCACGATTGTTGTACGCCTGCTGGTTGAGCTTGATCGACCGCAGGACTGTGTCCTTGATCGCCGAGACGTTGAACGCGGTCTCGCGCTGCACGCCTAGAGGGTATCAAAGGCCAGAAGGCCATCCGATTCCGGACGAACTGGTGACGGTTGGGTAAAGCCTTGTGAAAGCGGGTGCCAGCCGTACGGGGGGCGCCATCGTAGTGCGAAGCAATGCCCTCGATCCGCGTCAAATCAATGCGCACTGTGCCGAGAGAGGGCTTTACGACCAAACCGCACTCAACTTCCAGCTTCCGGACGCGCTTCAACTGGCGTCTCTGGGTGGTGCTGGGCGCCCTGACCGAACTCTTCCTCATCTACGTGGCGCGCTGGTGGGCGCCCTCGCCGGTCACCTACTTCCTGGCGGTGCTGTTCTTGCCGGTCATGGTGCTGACCGGCTTCTGGTCCTCCAAGTACTTCAAGCTGGTCCAGCTCAACCTCGAGCTCTCCAAGCGGGCCGACCAGAACCTCCAGGAGCTGAGCCACTTCTTCGAGACGGCGACCGCGGTCTCCAACCTCACCAAGCTGGGCGAAGACCTGGGAACGCTGACCCTGAAGCTGGCGGAGCTGCTTGATGTGGAGATGTGCGGCTTCTTCCTGTATCAGGAGGGCCTCGAGGCGCTGATCGCGCCCGCGGCGCCGTCCGGCATGCGGGAGAGCCGGCTCTTCAACCAGATGCGCCTGAACCAACTCCGCTTCAGCGCCAATGCCTCCACCCTGGTCGGCCGGGTCTTTGTCACCCAATTGCCGGTCATCATCGCGGACTGCCTGCACGACATCGAGGCCGGGCAGCTCCTGCCGCAGACGTTCGGATACCATGACCTACTCCTCGTGCCACTCGGCTCCGGGGGCCGGCCGCGTGGTGTCCTGATGCTCGCCAACAAGCGCAACGGCGAGTTCAGCGGCAACTATGACGTCAAGCTCGCCGCCTCGCTCGGCGCCGAGGTAGCGGTCTCGCTCGAAAACACCTTCCTGTTCGAGCAAACCCGCCAACAGGCGCTGCGGCTCGACGCCTCGATGGAGATGCTGCGCCAGGTTTCACAGGCGCTGACGGCAACGACGGTGGGACCGAGTGCGCTGCTCCAAGGGGTCGCTCGTGCCGTGATCGGTGTTTCCGGGGCGGCCTCCTGTCTCATCACCTTGACCCAGTCCGGCAACCCGGCGCAGCAGGCGGTCGAGGTGGGGGAGGGCGCCGGCCCAGGACAACAGGGAACTGCCGCGCTGCCAGCGGCCCCGGGGCTGGTCACGCAGGTCGTGATCGAGCAGCGGCCCGTCTTTTCGGAGGACATCCAGCTCGACGGTCGTTTCCCGCTCGATCCCTTCGCCCAGCAATCCGGCTGGCGGGCTGCACTCGGGCTCCCGATGTTCCTCGAGCGCGAGTTCGTGGGCACGGTATCCGTCTACTTCCACGACGTCCGCCCCTTCGACGCCACGCTGATGCAGGTGCTGCAGATCCTCGCCAACCAGGCGGCGGTCGCGCTCGATAATGCGCGGCGCTTCCAGCGGGAGCGGCAGACCATCGAGATGTTGCAGCGCGCCAACCTGGAATTGCAAGAGGCGGACCGGATGAAATCCGAATTCCTCACCAACATGTCGCATGAGCTGCGCACGCCGCTGAACGCGATCATCGGCTTCTCGGAGATCATCCGAACCACGCCCGAGCTGTCGGAGGCGGAGCGCGGCGAGTTCGCCGAGACGATCCACAACAGCGGCCGCCGGTTGCTGAAGTTGATCAACGACATCCTGGAACTCACGCATATCCAGGCCGGCCGGCTCGAGCTGCATCCCGCACCCTGTCTGCTGGCGGAAGCCGTCGACGCCGCTCTCTCGGAGAATGCCGCCGCTGCCAATCAGAAGGAGCTCACGGTCACCTCCCAGGTGGACCGGGCGACGCAGGTGGTCTTCGACCCGCAAAGCCTGCGCCACATCGTTCACAACCTGGTCAACAACGCGATTAAATTCACGCCGCACCACGGCAGCGTGATCATCAGCGCCTCCGAGGGTGCGCCCGGCACGATCGTCGAGGTCCGTGACACCGGGATCGGGATCAAGCCGGAGGACCAGCAACGTCTCTTCGAGGAGTTCCGCCAGGTCGACGGCTCAACCTCCCGCGGTTATGAAGGCGTGGGTCTCGGGCTGGCCCTCTCGAAACGGCTG
>DATNMN010000120.1:0-9009 GCA_035602295.1 Candidatus Dormiibacterota bacterium
GAATAGAGCGCCGCCCCGGCCTTGCCGTCCAAGCGACCCGTTGACGCTATCTGGTCCATCGGGATCTCACCTTATCCTTATGCCCACCACCGTGAAGACGCCGCCAGAGCCCCGCGCCGCGATCAGCCGGATGCATCCGTATGAATGGGAGCCACCCAGCGCGAGCATCGCCCGTCAGGCCGGCGTCCCGGAGGACCAGGTCGTCCGCTTCGACACCAACACCTTTCCCTGGCCGGGCGCCAGGCTCGACGCGCTGCCGCCGGAACCCCTCAACGAGTATCCGGATACGAGCTACGCCACCCTTACGGAGGCGATTGCGCAGTACGCTGACGTGCCGACCGATCGCATCACGGTCGGCGCCGGCGCTGACGAGATCCTCGACCTGGTCGCAAAGTCCTATATCGACGCCTCATCCCGGGTCGTCGTCTCCCACCCCACCTATCCGATGTTCCGGATCCTGACCGAGATAGCCGGCGGGTCGATCGACGAGGTCCGGGCGATCGACCTGCACCTCGACCGCAAGGCGTTCCTCGAGCACGCGCGAGAGGCTCGCCTGAGCTGGCTCTGCAATCCGAACAACCCCACGGGCGAGTTGCTGCCGCTTGACTTCGTCGAGGAGGTGGCCGTCGCCACGGGAGGCGTGCTGGTTGTCGACGAGGCCTACTTCGAGACGTCGGGCGTTACTGCCCTGCCGCTAGTCGACCGATTGCCCAACGTGGTCATCGTTCGCACCTTGAGCAAGGGGTTCGGACTCGCCGGCGTCCGGGTTGGCTACGCGTTAGCTGGGGCGCCCATCAGTGAGGCGCTGCGCCGGGTGCGACCGCCCGGCAGCATCAGCGTGGTGTCGGCGGCGCTCGGGGCTCAGGCGCTAACCGACGTCGACGGAATGCGCCAGCGCGTGCGGCAGGTCAAAGGCGAACGGGCCCGGTTGCAGACCGGGCTGCAAGCGCTGGGTCTCGAGGTCCGCGACTCGGCGGCCAACTTCCTCTTGGTGCAGACGGGTCGTTCGGCCGCTCCGGCACTCCTGAAAAAGGGCCTCGTCGTCCGCACCTTCCCGGCGACCTCGCTGCTGGCGGAGTACATCCGGGTCACGGTCAGGCGGCCCGCGGAGAACGACCGCCTGGTCGCAGCTCTCATGGAGACCAACGCCCGGAGTTAGGGATAGATTGGCGGCGAGCAGTTGCTCTCGCCGCCCCGGAACACCCATCCGATCAACGGCCAGTACCAATCCAACGTGATCAGGCCGTGGCAGTTCTGACCCGTGCGCACCAGCTCGTAGCTGACCGGATAGGTAACCGTGCCGGTTCCCCAGCGCGGCGATCCCAGGGTGTAGCTGCCGACGGCCTGGTTGAAAATACCTTCGCTCGTGTTCCTCTCACCTTCGATAACGAGGGGTGGTCGACCGAAGTACGCGAACACGGCGCAGAAGGCAAGAAGCAACGCAGTCACCACGGCCACCGCGATAGCTCGGCGCCGCAGAACGTCCGACGGAAGTGGCGGGCTGATAACAGCGGCCGTGGGAACCACGAGCGTCCCAGCGAACCGGTCGCCGAGACGCTGATGCTGTTTCGAGGTAAGCGTCAGGATGCCGCCTAACAGATAGAGGAAGGGCAGCGCGTCGAGCAGCCGGCCGAGGTTGCGGAGAATCGCCGCCTGCCAGCCGATACGCCGACCCTCGAGGTCGGTGACGCGCAGGCCGGCAATGCGTTTTCCGACCGTTGCGCCGAACAGGCCCTCGAGCACGGCATAGTAGGCCACCCACAGCAGCGTCAGCCAGAACCAGTCAACGGTCGTTTGCGTCGTGAACGAGGCAAAACTGCCGGTGGTCATCGATGGCACGACACCGCTTGTGACCCGGGTGACCCCAAATGTTCCGTTGACGATCGCGTCGAGCAACGAGATCACCAGCGCGTCGACGATCAAGGCGCCAAGCCGGCGAGGCAACGCCCGCGCGGTCGCCGAGGCGAGGCTGTTCGCGGAAGCCAACGGAGTTCCGCTGACGGTCATCCGCGCCAATTGTGACCCTACTGGCGAGTTTTCGCCGGGGCGAAAAATGAGGCGGCGACGTCAGGGGAACACCGGCTGCCACGTCACCTCTGAACCGGACCACTCGAGGTTGAGCTCGCCGCTGGAGTACACGACCGCGGGTGAACCGGGCGCCACGCCGACGGAGACCACGCCGGGGATCGATCCGAAGAGCAGCCGCTTGCCATCCGGTGACCACTGCAGGCCGAACACCGCTAAGCCGGGTGGGAACAGCAGCTCAGCCACGTTCGAGCCATCGGTCCCCATGGTCACGAGGTGCGCCGGTTCCTGGCTACAACCGACGGGCACGCAGCCAGTCGTACGTTGGATATATGCGACCCGGGTGCCGTCTGGCGAGATGACGGCGTAGTAGAACCGGTGGAGACTGGTCGAGTCCGGGAGCTTGGTGTCGTTGTTTCCACCGACGCCCACAGCGCGGACCGCTAGCCCATCGCCCGGATCGTCGGTGACGATGTAGAGGATCCTCGCGTCGCCGGCGGTCCAACCCAGGGACCCAGGCGTAGCGCCAGTCACCGGGATTAGTGTCGACCCGCTGCCGTCCATACGTACCACCCGGATATGCCCAGGATGCCCGGGATCCGACACAGCGATGATGGACCCGTCGCGAGACCACTCGAACCCCTGCTGGCCCCACGGCGCCTCGGTCACCGGGAACACGGCCGTCTTCCCTGATGCGGCGTCGGCGACCCAGAGTTCGGCTCCCACGCGGAAGGCCACGTGCCTGCCGCTGGGCGACCACTTGGGGCACGCGATCTGCCCTGCATCCTTGGGCAGGGTCACTCGCATGATCGGTGCCGATGCGTCGCCATGGTCGTTGAGTCCGACCACGACCACGGCTCGATTTGAAACCGGCCATACGCCTCGGAAGGTCGTGACGGGATCAGAGGCGCGGGCTTCCCCGTAGGCTAGCCGGTGCCCATCAGGTGAGAACCTTGGGCACTGTTGGGCGACGCCGTCGCGATCGGAACCGATGATCCGTCGTGCGGCGGCGCCTTCGCGCACAACATAGATGTCGCCGACCTCACCGCCGCTGACGTTCTTCGGGTTCGCCGAGACGGCGATCAGCCCGTTTGCGGGGAGCGTCGTCGGCGACAACGGCGGATAAACCACGATCGATTTCGAATGTGGTGAGGTGACGACATTCGTCTGATGCAGTGCACGAATCACGACCGCTACGCCGACCGCCGTGGCCGCGACCAACACCAGGACCACCCCAGCCAACGCCGTCCGTACCTGGCGATTGCCAGGGCGGCCGGCGGTTGCCACGCCCAGCATGCGGTTGCTGGCGGAAGACACGTCGCCCAACTGGCCTTGCTGCCGGGCAAACACCGCATTGATGTCTTGGCGGAGGTCGTTCATCCCAATTCCTCCAGGGCGACCGCCGGCCTGAGCCGGTGACACGCCCGATAGATTCGCGATTTCGCGGCCGCCCGCGAGACGCCGAGGGTGGCAGCGACTTCGTCGATCGACAGGTCGAGGTAGAAGTGCATGAAGAGAGCGCCGCGGTCAGACGCGGGAAGTTGCTCGAGTCCGCGTTCGAGGTCGAGGTGTTCGACGTCGGGCTCCGGCGCCGGCTGGCGGTGAACCACGTCAACGGCGGACGTCAACCGGAACCACGGCGTCCGACGCACGTTGCGGCACTGGTTGGCGACGATCGCGAAGAACCAGGGGCGGACCGGCATCCCCGGTCGGAGCTGATGAAGCTTTCGCCAGGCGCGGGTCAGCGCCTCTTGGGTGGCATCCTCGGCGTCGCCCCGATTCCCCAGCATCGACAGGGCGAGGCGCAAGCTCGGCTCGACCAGCGGCCGGATCAACAACTCGAACGCCGTTTTGTCGCCGGCTACCGCTCGGAGACGAAGAGGCTCGTCAGTCGGCAGGCTCAAAGCGTATGCCACACCCTATGAGACACACCCAATCGGCCGGACGTTGCATCGAAGACCAAACTGCGTGCAGCCTAGACGAGATCAGCCTTTGCCGACAGTGAAGGTGTCACCTGGAGTCACGGGCCAGCGCATTGACTGATGGTCTACTTGCGGCGACAATGGTGCGGCCCATGAACCACTGGCTTCGTCGTGTCCTGCCGATTGCGGCGGTCTTGTCCACCGCCGGGGTTCTCATGGCCAATCAGATCGGGGCCATGGCCTACACCTCAGGATCGACCGGCTACGACATCAGTTACCCACAGTGTGGCGGTCCCTACCCTAACGGTACTTTCGGCATCGTCGGAGTCAATGGCGGATACCCGTTCCTCCATTACAACCCGTGCCTGGCCGATGAATACAGTCACACCACCAACGCCGCGCTCTATATCAACACGGGCTACGACCCGATCTACACGCAGCTCGACGGCAAGCACAGCACCGCGGAATGCGTGACGCAGTCGGCCACGATCCAGGGAACCTTCTCACAGCAGGCGGCCTGGGCGGTGGGCTGCAGTGAGGCGTCGCGCTCGATTGCCTACGCGGCCTCGCAGGGCGCAAGCAGCCCAAGCAGCTGGTGGCTCGATGTCGAGACCAGCAACAGCTGGTCGTCCACGGACTTGAGCTTGAACCAGTACACGATCCAGGGCATCGCCGACACCCTTCTCCGCCAGTCGCCGGCGGCCGTCGGTGTGTACTCCACCGGTTACCAGTGGCGAACGATCGTCGGAAACCTGCCGATCTCAGGCGTCCTGGCCGACTGGGTGGCCACCGGGTCGACCTCGCCCCGACGGGCCCGCGCCTACTGCGGGACCGGTTTCTCGGGACGTCCGGTCTGGTTTGTCCAGTACCTCCACGCCGGCTTCGATACCAACTACATCTGCTGACCCGCAGTCGAGAACGTAGGCCCGGCGGCCGAAAACCGTAGCCTTTACACTGCTCAGCCCGTTGACTGAACCAGCGGGCTAGTGTCAGTCTGCGAACTTTCTTATCAATCTCCCATTTGAAAAGCGCATGATTCGTACGTTCTGATGGAAGGTCGGGCGCCTGCAAGGCGGCGTCGTGCCTCACGTTTGCACCCTGTGCGTCTGGTCATCCTGACCCTCTTCTGCCTGGTGCTGTCCGGGACGGCGGGCGCGGCTGCCTACTTCCTTCCAGTAGTGGTGGCGGGTGTCGGACAGACCGGTCAGACCGTCGTCGTGCCGCCCAGCAACAGTCCGGGTCTGAAGGTCACCCCGACACCAGCCACGTCTCCGGGCGCTCCATTCACGGTGCTCTTGCTCGGCTCCGACGACGATGGGAAGAACAAGTCCCCGTTGACCCAGTCGATGATCCTTGTGCGGGTCGATCCCGCCAGCAAGCACGTCACCATGGAATCCATCCCCCGCGACCTCTGGGTACCGCTCTGGACCGGTGAGAACGCGAAGATCGATGCCGCCTATGCCTACGGCGGCGCGGCCGGCGCGATCGCCACCGTCGAGCGGAACTTCCATGTTCACGTCGACGAGTACGCATGGGTCGGGCTCAAGGGTCTGATCAAGCTGATCGACCTGCTTGGAGGGGTCGACGTCTTCGTCACCAACCCGGTGCTCGACGACGCCTACCCGGACGACATCAACGGAGGATTCCTCTACGGCTACAAGACGGTCGCGGTGCTGCCGGGCGCGCAACACCTCGACGGTAGCCGCGCGCTGCAGTATGTCCGGTCGCGACACAACGACATCAACGGCGATTTCGGACGGTCGGCACGGCAGCAGCAAGTCCTCCTGGCGATGAAGATCAAGGCGAGTACGCTGAACGCGGCTGACCTGCCCGATATCGTGAACGCCCTCGCGGGCAATTTCAAGACCAGCATGGGACTCGACCGGGTGCGGAGCTTGCTGAGTGTCGCAAGTGGATTCGACCTCGCAAACGTCAAACAAATCGTTCTCTACGCCCCCTTTTACACCAACTACGGACCACAGATCAGTGGGCAGAGCGTTATCTATCCCCACTGGACGCAAATCCTCGCGGTGACGAAGGAAAACTTCCCGTGATAGCGCGCCGGCTGGCGGCAATCCTTTTTCTCCCCATGATGCTGGCGTTCGGATCAGGCGTGTACCTGTACCTCGGCACGCTGAAGAGCAAAGTCGTGAAAACGCGAGCGGACATCCCGACGGTGACCAAGCCCCGGCTCGTCCTGCCGGGGACGATGTTCGTCGTCCAGGACGGCCGGCTGTTCAGGCTCAAGGACGGCAGCTTTACCGAGATCGGCGCGCCAGGCGACTGGTCGCAACCTACGGTCACACCCGACCACACCCATCTGATCGCCGTCTTGCGCGGCGGGTATTCGAGCGATCTCTACCTGCTGGACCTGGATGGCCACATCCTCAAGCGGCTGACCAAAAATGATTCACGCATCGTCGATTACAACCATTGGGCCTTCTATCCGCGCGTGTCGCCCGACGGTTCGACCCTTTTCTACAGCTATGACGGCCCCAAACACGTCGACGCCGCGCCGGGCGACGATCTCTCGATCTGGAGCATGCCGCTCAACGGTTTGCAATCTCAAGCGCGGCGCCGTACCGATCCCTACTGGTACACCGGCGGCGACGTGACCCCCATCCCGCTGGCCGGGACCGGCCTTCTTTTCGTCCAGCACTCGATCGATTCGTCCACCGCGGTCCACTCCCAGATCCGGCTGCAAAGCCGGCCGGGTGATTTGGTTGGCAAGCCCCTGACCAGCCTGGCGGACAACTGCAGCGAGCCCGCACTCTCACCCGACGGCACGCAGCTTGCCATGATCTGCACCGGCGGGAAACAAATCGCCATGCTCGAGGTGGCTCCGTTCAACGGCACCAGCCTGGGTCCGGCACGCGTCCTCCTCGAGGGTGGTCTCTATGCGTCCCCTACCTGGTCGCCAGACGGCCAGGCGCTGGTCTACTTCGCCCCCAGCGGGGCGGCCGGGCACTTCGAGCTCTGGTGGCTCGCCGTTCCAGTGGCCCCAACACCGTCGCCGAGCGCGGCCGCGCCGCCCGCACACTCGCCGTCGGCGGGCGGGGCCGCCTCATCCATTCTCGTTCCATCCCTACCCGCGACCCCGGTGCCCGTGCAGGTAACGCAGGGCGTCGATCTCACGGCAACCTCGCCGCCCGCCTGGTACTGAGTAAGCTGGGAGGCGGCGACCTGGATGGGGATACTGGGCAAACCGCTCACCTGGATTTCGTTGTCGGCGCTCGCCGCCATCGTGTTTCTCGTGCTCCTGGTGGCGAAACTATCGCCGCAGCTGTCGGCGACCGCTGGCCCGACGCCCGCGCCATCGGGCCTTCGAGCCGACATCGTCCTTCCAGCCAAGTCGATGCCGTCGCCCGACTTCACCCTGCACGACCAGGACGGTCAGCCGGTGTCGGTCTCGGCGCTCCGCGGTCGGGTGCTGGCGATTACCTTCCTCGACTCGCACTGCAAGCAGTTGTGCCCGCTCGCGGGCGACCAGCTGGGTCAGGCTCAGCGGGCGCTGGGGCCAGCCGCGAAGCTCTCACTGCTCGTCGTCAGCGTGGCCCCGGCGACCGATACGCCGGATAGCGAGCGAGCGTTCGCTGCGACTCACCATTGGACCGGGGACTGGCACTGGCTGCAGGGCTCCCCCGACCAGCTGGCCGCGGTCTGGAAGGCATACAGCATCGCCGTCGAGGGCACACCGGACAACGTCCTCCACAGCACTGTTGTCTACCTCGTCGATAAGCAAGGTTTCCAGCGCGCCGGATGGGCCGGCCCGATCGAGCCCGATCTGCTGGCGCACGACGTCCGCTTCCTCAATAGCGCGGCAGCGTGATGGCTACGGTTCAGGCGGGCGCTCGCATCCTTCTGATAGATGACGAGCCCGGCATTCGCAATTTCGTCTCGCGCGGGCTGCGCGGGGAAGGCTTTACGGTCGACCTTGCGTCGGACGGGGACGCGGGCCTCAAGGCGGCGCTCGGGCCGCCCTATGACCTGATCATCCTCGACCTTCTTCTGCCCGACCTCGGCGGCATCGAGGTGCTCCACCGTCTCATCCGGCAGCATCCGGGCCAGCCGGTGATCGTGCTATCCGCGCTCGGCGACACCCCGTCGAAGGTGGCGTCGCTCGAGGCAGGTGCGGACGACTACCTCGTGAAGCCGTTCTCCTTCGAAGAGCTGCTGGCCAGGGTCCGGGCGCGCTTGCGTGACGCGCGCTCGGTGCGCACTCGCCTGACGGCCGGGCCACTGACCCTCGACTTGATCGCCCATCACGTGCACACCGAGTCCGGTCGCGTGCTGCTTGCCGAGCGGGAGTTCCTGCTGCTACGGGAGTTGATGTCCAGCGCCGGCGACACCGTCAGCAAGGAGCGCCTGCTTGCTACCGTCTGGGGTTACCGCTTCGACCCCGGCTCTAATGTCGTCGATGTCTACATCCGCCGGCTCCGCGCCAAGCTCGGCGGGGAAGCGATCAAGACCGTGCGCGGCGAGGGATATCGCATTGATGCGGCCTGACCGCTGGCCCTGGTCATCCAAACGCTTCCTCTGGATCGATGTCGCCTGGGGCGTCTTTGCCGTGCTGAACCTTGGCGCGATCTATGTCTTCGCCGCCTGGGAGACTGTTCCTTTCCACTTCATCTGGGTCAGCCTGACGATCCTCTACGGCTTCCGGGTCTGGCGTATGAAGTCGACGCTGATGGTGTTAGGTGTGATCATCGTTGCCACAACCGTCCCTCTGGCCATCGACATCTCACGGCGCGCCCAGCCGCTCGGCGAGATCACCGAGGTTCCCTTGATGTCGGCGATGTTCCTTGCCATGGTCTGGCACGCGCGCAGGCGGCTCTCCGTCATGGAGCAGATGAAGCGCGTCTCCGACGCCAACCTCCGGCTGCTCGAGCGCGAGCGGAGATTCATTCAGAACGCCTCGCATGAATTGCGCACCCCGATCACGGTGGCCATCGGTCATGCCGAGCTGCTGCAGCGGTCAACCGATCCGTCCCGAATGGCCTCGGATGGCAGGGTCGTGCTCGAGGAGCTGATGCGCCTGCGCCGGCTCTCTGATCGGCTCCTC
>DATNMN010000121.1:0-3422 GCA_035602295.1 Candidatus Dormiibacterota bacterium
TACATGAAGCGCGCCTTCGCCGCCGCCGGTCTGCCGGTCGTCGACTACCTGCCGACGACGCGCCGGCAGTACGAGCGGGACCCGGATGCGTTTGTCGCCCTCGTCGAAGAGCGGATCGGCTACCCGTGCTTCACGAAGTTCGCAAACTCGGGCTCGAGTGTCGGCACGACAAAGGCGCACAACCGGGCCGAGCTGGTCGACGGGCTTCGCCTCGCCAGTACCTTTGATCGCAAGCTGCTGGTCGAACGGGCCGTCGATGCCCGCGAGCTCGAGATCAGCGTGCTCGGCAATGATGAGCCAAAGGCCTCCGTCGTTGGCGAGGTCGTGCCTGCGCACGAGTTCTATGACTACGACGCGAAATATCTCGATGAGGGGTCTCGACTGCTGATCCCGGCGCCGATCGACGGCTCGGTCGCGCAAGAAGCCCGGAACATGGCGGTGCGCGCCTTCCAGGCGGTCGACGCCGCCGGCATGGCTCGAGTCGACTTCTTCATGGAGCGCACCACCGGCCGTCTTCTGTTGAATGAGGTCAATACGATCCCCGGCTTTACCCGGATCAGCATGTATCCCAAGCTCTGGGAAGCCTCGGGTCTGCCGTACCCGAAGCTGATCGAGCGCCTGGTCGACCTCGCCATCGAACGATTCAATGACCGGCAGCGCTCGCAAACGGCGATCGACAGCCGCCTGCTTCCGCCCGAGGGCGGCGAATGACAGTCGGCACCATCGAGAAGCGACGGCGGCGCACTGCGCCGCCGCCGGCCAAGCCTGCCGCAGCCTCGCGTGGCTGGATCTGGGCGGTGGCACAGATCGCCATCCTCGGTACCGAGGTCTTCGCTGCCCTGTTCGTCCTGGCGCAGCCGGCCTTTCGGCCACGCCAGGTGCTGGTGGTCGGCACGACACACCTCACGCCGGCGCAAATCACCGCGGCACTTTCGCTTCCGGCCGACCGCAACATCTTCTTCCTCAACCACGGCGAGCTCGAGCGGCGCCTGACGGCCATGCCGTGGGTCCGGTCGGCCAGTGTCAGCCTTGCCCTGCCAGACCGCGTCACGGCGAAAATCACCGAGTGGAAGCCGTCGGCGGTCCTGCAGGTGGGGGAGACGACCTACGCCATGAACGATATCGGGCAGGTCCTTGACCCGGCCGCGGAGGCGGGCGGACTCACGGTGATCAACCGACCCGACTTCGGCCCGGTGGCCTACGGCCAGCTGGCGGTCGACCGCGACCTGATGCCGATGCTGCTCCAGCTGAAGGGCGGCTTTGCCCCGGCGTTCAAAATCTCGCTGATGTCGTTCCAGCTTGACCGCCGCCAGGTGCTCACCGCACAAACCGACCGCGGATGGACCATCATCTTCGGCCAGATGGTGACGGGCGACGATCGCGCAACCCTTGAGCCAAAGCTGGCGGCTTTGCGGGCGCTGAGCAGCAAGATCGATTTCACCTCGGCGCAGATCCAGTACATCAACCTCGAGAATCCGGGTGCGCCCGCGGTGCAGATGCGAGGGCGGAAGTGAGGCTGCCGGCCGCCGGCTCGCGCGAAGCCCTCTGGCTGGTCGCCGCCGTGATCGTATTCGGCATCCTCGGCATTGTCCTGGGCCTCAATGCCCCGGTTCAAATCCCGCCGGGCTACGCGCGCTACACGGCGGTCATGATCCTCGCCGCGCTGGACTCTGTATTGGGTGCGGTCAAAGCCTGGCTGAACGGAAACTTCGAGAACAAGGTGTTCATCTCCGGGTTGCTCGTCAATTCCCTCGCCGCCGGGGCGCTCACCTATCTGGGCGACAAGCTCGGCGTCGAGCTCTACTTCGCCGCCATCGTCGCTTTCGGTGTCCGCATCTTCGACAACCTGGCCGTCATTCGGAGGCACCTGCTCTAGCGGCACGGAACTGGCCTGTGGAAAACTGGCCAGCTTGTGTTGTCGTGACGGCCGAACCCCTCTATAATGGGCTCGCCGGTTCCAGCCAACGTTCCAGGAAAGGTTTTTGCCTCGATCTAAATACGTCACAGCACTCGATATCGGCACAACCAAGATCTGCTGCGTCGTCGGCGAGCCGACGGAGCGCGGATTGAACATCGTCGGCGTCGGTGAGGCGCCTTCCGAAGGTCTCCGTCGCGGCGTGGTCGTCAACATGGAGAAGACCGTCCGCGGCATCACGCACGCCGTCGATGCCGCGCAGCGTATGTGCGGTCACAAGTTGGAGTCGTGCTTCGTCGGTATGGCTGGCACGCATGTCCTGAGCCAGAACAGTCGCGGTGTGATCGCGGTCGCGCGCCAGGACCGCGAGATCGGACAGGAGGACGTCACCCGCGTCATTGACGCGGCGCGTGCGGTCTCGGTGCCCAACGACCGCGAGATCATCCACGTCGTCCCTCGCGGTTACGTGGTCGACGGGCAGGAGGGCGTCAAGGACGCCGTCGGTATGTCGGGTGCACGGCTCGAGGTCGAGACGCACATCATCACCGGTTCGTTGACCGCGGTCCAGAACGTCGTCAAGTGCGTTCACCAGGCGGGCATGAGCGTCGAAGACCTGGTCGTGCAAGTGCTGGCCTCCGCTGAGGCGGTGCTCAACGACAACGAGTTGGACCTCGGTGTCGCCCTCGTCGACGTCGGGGGTGGAACGACCGACGTGGCGCTCTTCAACGAGGGCAGCGTCGTGCACACGGCGGTTCTGCCGGTGGGAGCCACACACGTGACCAATGACGTCGCCATTGGGCTGCGAACCACGCTGATGGAAGCCGAGATGTTGAAGATCAACTACGGCCACGCGATCCCGGCGTGTATCCCGCGCGAAGAGATGGTCGAGGTACACCAGATCGGCCAGGATCGCATGCAGGCGGTACCACGCCGCCACCTGGCCGAGATCATCGCCCCCCGGGCCCGCGAGATCCTCGAGATGGTCAAGCTCGAAATGCGTCGCGGCGGACACGACGGCTTCCTTCCGGGAGGCGTGGTCTTCACGGGCGGTGGCTGCCGGCTCCTCGGCTTTACGGAAGCGGCGCAGGGCCTGCTCGAGCTGCCGGTTCGCATCGGGTCGCCGGGGCAGACCATTGGGATGAGTGACCAGGTGAGCGGGCCGGCCTACGCGACCGCCGTGGGACTGCTGCGCTGGGGAACAAAACTTCGGCACCACGGCAACGGGCACACACCCGTTGGCGCGGGCGCTTCGGCGGTATACGCGCGGACCGTTCGTTGGATCAAGGATTTCTTCTAGAGGAAGGAGGCCGATATGAACATGGACGATCAGCTTCGAATGAAGGGCCTCGCCTCACGGCCCGTCATTCCCGGCGACTACGGCGGGGGCCAGGGCCCGCGCGTCTCTGCTGAACGGTTCGTAAGGGCGCGCCTTGAGCGCGATAAGGAGGAAGCAATGCGCGACGTCGACCGGACCCTGGAAGGGAATGCGCGGATCAAGGTCGTCGGT
>DATNMN010000122.1:0-6818 GCA_035602295.1 Candidatus Dormiibacterota bacterium
GGATTGCCGGCAGCTTCCGCCATTGCCGCATAACATACCCTCCACCGCAATCACCCTTCCCCCTCGGGCGAGGGCAGGGCACGGGCTCGGGCATGGGGGTTGCTGGAGACATAGCAAATTTGCTATATGTACGGAAATGAATTTGACCGCCCTGGGGCTGGAGCTTGCCCGTAATCGGCGCCGAGCCCGCCTGACTCAACGCGAGGTCGGCGAGCGAATGGGATCGACGCAGTCGTCGATTGCCAGACTTGAATCAGGCGCAGCACGGCCGTCCCTCGACTTTCTGGATCGGTTCGCTCGAGCCACCGGAATACCGATATCAATCGAGTTCGGAAAGCCCAGCTCAAGCAAACTGAGCGTCCGCGAGCGTCGTAAGCGCGTCCGATCCGTACTGGGTGAGGTCGTCTTCGACCCGTGGCTTCGAAATCCGAGCAATCTCGAGAAGCGCGCTCTAAATGCGCGGGGGCTGACTCGTGAGCATTTCCAGCGAAAGCGACGTACTTAGGCGGCCTTCTCCAGCTTGAGCCCCGGCAGCCGAAGTCCGGCGTCGGTGACGTCACCCTCAGCCAGCAAGCGTTCAACCGCCGTCGCCGTCAGCGGCCGAGAGAGGTAATAGCCCTGACCGGCGACGCACCCGATGGCCCGCAGCGCGCTGAACTGCTCGGCCCGCTCGATGCCGTCCGCCATCGTCATCATCCCCAGCGTGTTGCCGAGGTCGATGACGGCCCGAGCCACGGTCGCGTCCGTCGAGCTCGCCGCCATGCGCGCCACGAACGAGTGGTCGAGCTTCACGATGTCGACCGGCAGATCGCGCAGCGCCGTTAAGGGTGCCGAGCCCGCGCCAAAGTCGTCCAGCGCCAGCTTCACGCCGCGCTCGTGCAACTGCAACAAGCGGGCGAGCGTGTCTTTCCCCTCGAGGGTCGCGCCCTGCGTCAACTCGAGGACCAGATGCTCGGGCGCGAAGACCGCGGCAGTGCAGGCGTGCTCGACGTCCGCCGCCAGGTCGGCATCGGCCAGGCCACGCTGGCTCACGTTGACGCTGACGTGGAGCCCTCGCGCGACGGGAAACTGGATTTGCCAATGGCGTCCGTCTGCGCAGGCTTGCCCCAAGACCCAGCGCTGGAGCGGCGCGATCAAGCCGGTATCGTCGGCCAGGGCAATGAAGTCGCCCGGCGACAACAGCCCCCGCCGGGGATGATTCCAGCGCACGAGCGCTTCGAATCCGATCAGCGTTCCGTCGCGAAGGCGCACCGCCGGCTGGTAGTGTAGGACGAACTGGCGGCGCTCGAGGGCGCGGGCCAGGTCAGATTCGAGTTCCATCCGAGCGCTGAGTGCGACATGCTGTTGCGCTTCATAGCGCTCGTAGCGTCCCTTTCCGTGGGCCTTCGCCGCATTGAGGGCGATGTCGGCGTTACGCATCATGGTCTCGGCGGTGTCCTCGGGTCCGGCTTGCGCCGCGATCCCCATGCTGAGTCGCAGGATGATCTCGCGCTCTTGCACCCTGAAGGGCGCCTTGAAGTGCTCGACGATGCGATCGGCCAGGCGGACCGGGTCCTCGTCGTGGATAACGCTCTGCATCAAGACCGCAAACTCGTCGGCGCCCAACCGGGCCACCACGTCAGCGGGCGGGATGAGCTTGCCCAGGCGGCCGCCGATCATCCCCAGCAGGTCGTCGCTGGCGCGCTCGCCGAGCGCGTCGTTGACCAGCTTGAAGTCATCGATATCCAGCGCTAGCACCGCAACCCCTCGGCCCGGCACGCTCCGCTGCAGCGCCTCATCCAACTGATTACGGAATGACAGACGGTTGGGCAGGCTTGTCACCGGGTCATGCGCCGCCAGGTGCGCCAGGCGCTCTTCCATGTCCTTGCGATCGGTCACGTCGCGGATGTTGAGGACCAGCGCGTGCGAACTGGATTGATGCAGCAGGTTGGTGATCGTGACCTCGCAGTGCGTCCAGCTCCCCAGCTTGTGCCAGAACCGGCAGTGCACCACGACCGGGAGCGCCGACGCCGCCAGGGCCTTCTTCATGCCGGCGGCAAACGCGGCCTGGTCGGTTGGATGAAGCAGCTCGCTGAACCGTTGGCCCACGAGCTCGGTCGAGGTGTAGGCGAAGAACCGATCCATCGAACTGCTGGCGAAGCGAACCACGCCATCGGCATCGGCGAGCAACACGGCATCGCCGGAGTTCTGCACCAGCGCGCGGAAGTGGTCCTCGCTCTCGCGCAACGCCGCGCTCTGTGACGCCAGCTTCTGGTTGAGCGTCTGGTTGTCAAGGATCACGATGAACTGGCGGACGATGACCAGCGCCACGACGACGATCAGGTCCCACAGCAGCAGCGCTTCCGGCGGCCCGCTGACATTCTTGAGCACTGCGATGACGGCGGCCACCGCCACCGGGATATACGGAATGAAGATCGCCCAGCGAGCGGGCGGCCGGTCGTCGGCCCGGGGTGCCGACCCGGCCAGCAAGGCAGCTCGAACCGCGCCGAGAGCCATCAGGAGAAAGCCCGCGACCCAGCCCGTACCCATGATCTGGTCCGGCGCGTGGCCGGTTACGGTCGTCAGATACACGGAGCCGCTATCGGCCAGAAGATTGGCGAAGATCCCGGTCATCACGAGCAGCAAGGGAAGGCGTCCGGCGCCCGCGGTCCTGCCCACCAGAAGCAGCGCCATGACCGCCATCACGACGTCGCTGATCGGATAAGCCAGGCCGGTCAGCGCGGGCGTGCCGCCGCCAGTGTGCGCGTGGTACACGCTCCCCAGCACGGTCGCCCAGCTGATCAGGACGAGGGCCCCGGCAAGGATCGCGCCGTCGAGGAGAAAGGCGATGCGGGAGGAGCCCCGGTGGCGCCCTGGGAACACCGCGATGCCGGCGACGGCCAGCGGCACGGCCGCGAGATGGCCGATGTCGGTAAGCGGGGGGTAGCGCAGCTGCTGGCCGATGAACTGGTAATAGGCCCCGACACCCTCGCCCGCCGCCCAGGCAAGCGCGCCGGTCCCCAGCAGCACCCACGCAAACCGGGAACGGCCGGAATGGTACGCGGCGGCGATCATGCAGGCAACCGCCGCGATCAGGGCGGCGCCTGCCTCCCCGAACCGGCGAATGGCATCGCTCTGAGCGTCGCCGCCATCGGCCCGCAGCGCCATCCAGGCACCAAAGCCAATCGTCAGCAGGGCAGCCAGACCCGCGGCCGCGAGGAAGTCACGATTGGCGTGCCGAGCCCCGTAGGGTCGCAGCAGACGGAGGCCAGCCGGCATGGTTGCGTCGGTGTGACGATTGTGTGAAGCCGTTCCTTTCCGTCCGAAGGTCACCAGTCGGTAACCGAGCCGAGCAGAACCGGTCTTTAGGTGTGCCGATCCAATACAAAAGCCCCGCGCACGTTGCGCGGGGCTCCTGCGGTTCGGTCTTTTAGACCTTAGCCCTCCAACTGAACGTTGGTGGCGCGGGGACCCTTGGGGCTCGGCTCAGTAACGAAACTGACCTTGGCACCGGTATCCAGCCGATCGAAATCGATCGTGCCGCTGCGATGGAAGAAGTAGTCGTTGCCGTCTTCGGCGGTGATAAACCCGAATCCGCGCTCGGCGACGAGCTTCTTGATGGTTCCAGACATATTGTGGACCTCCTTTCCCGAACGTTCTGCCTCGCGCTGTCGAGGCCTGTTCGAGCGGGGCCCACGGCGAGCGCACCCACGTCGAGTGCACCATCACCTCTACCCAGAGTCAACCTCTTCCAAACCCAATCAAGGCGCCAGACCAGCAGCCGCCGCTAACTGATCTGCGACAATTCCGGCCCAGAAGTGGCCGACAAGGTTACGCCACCCGAATTCGAGTCCTGTGCGACCTGAGGGCGCGCAACCTTAACCGCCTGCCTAAGCTGGAAGAGGGCGCTCTGCCAATCGCCCCGCTTCTCAAAGATTTCGGCGTACTTTAGGTGGCAGTCGAGGATTCGCTCCGCCGCATTGGACTGACCGAGCAAATTAAGGGCCGCGGCAAATTCCTGATCGGTGACCTGATCATCTCGTCGGATTGCCGTCAGCTCGCCAAGGGTCTGGTGTGCGAGCCCCGCGGTCATTAATTCTCCGCTGGCTTCGGCCGCGGCAAGAGCCTGTCTGGCGTAGCCCTCGGCCTTTGCATTTGCGCCACGTGTCATTTCGAGTTCAGCGAGACTCAGCAGCAGGTTGCTCTTCCGCCGCTGCAGTCCGAGCTCGTCGAAGATTGTCAAGGCGTTCTGTAGGTGCAGTTCGCCCTGCTCGATCTGACCCAATTTCAACAACACGAGACCGAGGTTGTTTTGTACCCAGGCCTGAGCCTCGCGATTCCCTTGCATCTCATACAATGCCATCGCTTTCTGGGCATGCGAAACAGCGTTTCCCATCGCGCCCGTCTCCTTGTAGGCAAGGCTGAGACCCTGGTACATCCGAGCCAGACGTTCCAGATCGACAACCGGCCCGGCCTGTTGAACGGCCTGTTCATAGGACGAGATCGCCTCTTTCCACTCGTGGCGGGACACGTGAATCGCACCCAGATGACCCAGGATCCTCACTTCCATCGAGATCGGGACAGGCTTAAGCTGACGACACAATGCGAGGCTCTGTTGGGCTACCGAAAGAGCCTCCGGTCGTTCAAGCGTATAGAGGGCGCCGGCTTCCCAATCCAGGCATTCGACAGCCATCCACGGGTCGGACTGGCCGAAATAATCCCGCGCCGCACTGAGATTGACACGAGCTGGCTCGGGATCCGACGCTAGAATCTGCGCCCGACCGAGATAGTAATGGGCGAATGCTTTCTCCCGGGCGTCTTCAGCCGTCGTCAGGACGATACTGGCCGCCTGCTGCAGGCCATCGGTATACCCCGATGCGAGCAGGCGCTCGAGGTGTTCAATACGGTCCGGTTGCCGCGCGGCAGCGCTCTGCCGAGGACGCCCTGAGCCGCGATGCGGCGCTCTGTCCGATGGGCTCGCTAAGAAATAGGAAACTGGTTTTCCCGTCCGCTTTGCGACAAGCGTGAGAGTATCCATCGAGGGGCGAGACTTTCCGGTCTCGACGAGATGGATGGCGGCCCGGGTGACCTCCTTGCCGGCCACGTCGGCCAGGCTAAGCCCGGCCTCGATCCGGGCCTGGCGGACCGCTTCGGGCCGCACATCCACGCCAGCCGGGCGGGGTCGTCGGGTTGCACGCTTGCCGACTCTTCCTTTCACAGACCGCCAACAAAATTTACACCCATTTCCCGACGACCCTTCCGGCCCTGCTATCGGCTAGAGCAGACTCACCAACCGGGCGGGATGCCGTCGGCGAACGCGCCAACAGCTGCAAGCACGAGTAAGGCGATCGAGATAGCCGTCGAAAGAGCCACTTTTCGCATAGCGACGCACCTCCGGGAGGCCTGTAAAGGGACGGCGTATAGTGCAGCGCCGGCGATACCGCCGTGTCAAGTGGTTATCCACTTGACATCCACTTGACACCTGATTAGGCTTTCCCTGGGGGGCTGGTCGAGTTGTCCTGAGCGTCGGACTCGCAGCGTGGCTGCGTTAGAGGAGTTTGTGCCCCGCAAGATCGGCGGTGATGGCTGGACCCCTGAAATCCCAGATCATGGCGACAACGTCTACGCAGCGACTCCGGCTCAACTCGGAAGCCTGCCCCGGTTGACGTCGCGAGAGCTGGACGTCCTAAAGTTGGTTACCGCAGGGCTGACCAATCGTGAGATCGCTGAACGTCTCGGTCTCAGTTCGCGCACCATCGACGCTCACCTGCGGTCGATCTACGGCAAGATCAGCGTCGCTTCGCGGAGCGCGGCCACCCGATACGCCGTCGAGCTCGGCCTCGTCTAAGGGTCCGGCGGCCAGCTAGTCGTAGCGCTCTCGACCAGGTCACGCTCCTCGTGACATGAGGTCACCATGACGACCGGGATCGTGCTGGTGCGCTCGTCGCAATAGCGCCCGTTACGAAAGATGCCTCCTCGGAGGCGAGGCATCATCTATCCTTCCGCCATCGTGGGCATCAACTTCGCAGCCTTCCTGGGCGTGTCGCTGTTCGTCATCATGTCGCCGGGCCCGGACACCGCCCTCACCATCCGCAACACACTGGTCGGAGGCCGTGCCGGCGGCATTGCCACCGCGGCCGGCGTCGTCACCGGTCTGGCGACGTGGACGGTCGCGAGCAGTGCGGGACTTGCCGCGCTGCTGGTGGCCTCGCAACCGCTCTTCCTCGCGGTCCGGCTGGCCGGCGCCGCTTACCTCGTCTTCCTCGGTCTCCAGGCGCTGCGGGCGGCCCTGTTCACCAAGCGTGATCTGCACGAGCCCGTTCGGGTAGGCTCGCGGGCCCGGCTCCGTCGAAGCGTGGCCTACCGGCAGGGACTCTTCAGCAACCTGAGCAATCCCAAAATCGTCGTCTTCTTCCTGAGCCTGCTGCCCCAGTTCATCGATCGCGGCCAGACGTCATTCGTGCGCTTGCTGCTGCTGGGGCTGATCTTCTGCGCGATCACCGTCAGCTGGCTGACGCTCTATGCCGTGGTGGTGGCTCGGGTCGGCGATTTTCTCCGCCGGGACCGCGTTCGGCGGGGGCTCGAGGCCGTAACCGGCCTGGCCCTGGTCGGCCTCGGCCTCAAACTCGCCACCGATCGTCGCTGACCCCCTCTCCCCCACCTGTAACTCTGGGTGGCCGAGATCGCCGATGCGCCGCATCTGACCGGTGTGATAAAGTACGCCCGGTTGCTCGGCCTTCGGGCGACCTCGCGTGCGGCCGGCATTCTTCTCTCTCGAACAGGGCCGATGCGTTCCATTCGGTGTTCGAGAGGAGGAGAACGGCAATGCCAAAAGGCAC
>DATNMN010000123.1:0-7022 GCA_035602295.1 Candidatus Dormiibacterota bacterium
CGACCGGTGCGGCGTCGAGCACCTGCTCGAAGTTGTCGAGCACCAGCAGCGTCCGTTTCTCCCGGAGGTGATCGATCAGGGCGTCGATCGGCCGGCGCTGGCCCGTGGTCGAGATCGACAGCGCCTGCGCAATCGCGGACGGCACGAGTTCCGGATCATGGATCGCGCTGAGCGGTACGAAATACACGCCGTCGGGGAACTGGTCGAGGACGTTTGCCGCAATTTCTAGGCTGAGGCGCGTCTTGCCGGTGCCGCCCGGCCCGGTAAGGGTCAGCAGCCGGGACCGGGCCAGCAACTGTTTGGCCTCGCGAACCTGGTCGTCGCGGCCAATGAAGCTGGTCAGCTGGGTGGGAAGGTTGTTTGGTGTCGCCTCGAGCGTCTTCAGTGGCGGGAAATTGTCGGGTAGACCCTCAACCGTGAGTTGGTAAATGCGTTCCGGCTGCGCCAGGTCTTTGAGGCGATGCACGCCGAGGTCTTTCAAAGTCAACCCCGTTGGCAACGAATGATCGACCAGGGCCCGCGTGGTTTCGCTGACGAGCACCTGGCCCCCGTGGCCGGCCGCCGCCACCCGTGCGGCGCGATGGACGTCGAGGCCGAGATACTCGTTGCCGACGAGAGTGGCCTCGCCGGTGTGGACACCGATCCGTACGCGCACGGCGCCGCCCTCCGGCCATTCATGCGCGTGCAAGGCTGTCTGGACGGCCGCCGCGCCCGCGCAGGCCTGCAGCGCGCTGCCGAACACGATGAAGAAGGAATCACCCTCGGTGCGGAGCTCGTGGCCACCGTTGGCGGCGAGCGTCTTGCGTTGGATCGCGTGATGCGCCAGGAGGACTTCCGGATAACGCTCGCCGAGCTGTTGGATGAGGCGCGTCGATCCCTCGATATCGCTGAAGAAGAATGTCACCGTGCCGGTGGGTAGCGCGCTCATGCCGGCGACGCGGCCCGGCTCAAGACCGGCTCGAGGCGCGCTCGCAGCTCGTCCTGGTAGTCACGACCGGTGAAGTCGAGCAGCGGATGTGGCGCCAATGGGTGCTCCGCGACGGAGCCGTCCTTGCGGACGTAGAAGACGGGATACGGATTACCCTGGCCGTTCGACTCGAGTGTGGCCGCGACGGCGTCGCCTCCCGCCGAATCCAGGAAGGATTGCAGCGGGACGATGCCTTCGTTGGTGATCCCGGTGTCGCGATCGAGATTGATCACGCGGGCCAGGTAGGCGCGTTGGTGCCAGAGCTCCGGCCCACGGCTGACCTGTTCGAGCAGGTAAGGAAGAAGGGCGGCCGCGTCCAGGCGTTCGCGCGTTGCCGGAATGCCGAACTTTCTTTCGGCCAGGTGCCGAGCCAGCACCCGCGCGTTGTAGCGATACCCCTGAACAGCACCAGAGTTGCTTGGGATGCCATGCTTCTTGAGCCCCGCGGCACCCTGGGTGACGGTGCCGGCGAAGAAGAGGCCCTGCATGGTCGCGCTTTCCCAGAACGGGGTCTGGGCCGGCAGCCGGCTCTGACCGAAGGTCTTGACACCGAGTTCCGGCAGGTCGCGGAGCGGCGTGACGAAACCAGTGGCGGCAATGACGTCGTCGGCCGGCACGCTTAGTTCCTCGCCCGCCGCATTCCGGGTGCGAACCAGGTAACCTGCGCCGTCTTTCTTCACCTCTTCGATCGTGGTGTCGAGAATGACGACGCCTCCCGCCAGCGCGGCATCTTCATAAGGCTGAACGTACCGGGCGCGAACGCCTACGAGCGTGTGTGTGTTGACCGAGAGTTTGGTCGGGCTGGGGGAGGCCAGGACCAGCTGCCGAGCCCAGGGGAGCAGGCCGGTCGCGATTTCGAACCCTGAATTCTGCTTACCCACGATGAAGATCCGCTTGTCTTTGTAGGTCTCGACGGGCCGGAAGTCGCCGTAGTGTGGCACCTGGTCCAGCCCGGGGATGGGTGGTCGGTACGGCTGCGCCACCCCGACGGCGAAGACAACCACCGGCGCCCGATATTCGCCGTCCGAGGTGGTGAGTACGAAATCCTGGCCCCCACCCTGCCCTCCCCCGCGAGCGGGGGAGGGAATTACCTTTGTCGATTCCCAGCGACAGCCAAAGCGTACGCGGATCCCGGTGCGCTCCGCAAAGGTCTCGAGCCCTTTCTGCATCTCCGGCCGGGAGGGAAAGTAGGATGTCCCGTCCATCAGTGCCGGCATCACCGCCCGATTCGATGCCTCATCCGCCAACAGGCTGTTCCAATCGAACCGCTCATAGGCGCGCTCGTGCCGCTCGACACCGGTGAAGGGCTTGGTCCAGCTCAGCATCCGCTGGAAGACGGGCCAGCGGCGGAACATCCCGCCCGGCGCGGGGTCATCGGAGATGACCGCGTGGTCGATACCCAGGCGGCTCAACGAGTAGCTCAGTTGCAATCCACCGGGCCCGCTGCCCACGACGACCAGTCGATAGCGGCCTGGCGGAAAAGGTTGCTTCGCTAGCTCAGCCACTTGGTTGTGTTCTTGAGCTTGCGCGCCTCCCCCTGCAGCAGGCGATACATGATCCGTGGATGCTTCGTCAGAAATCCCTCGAGCTGGGTGGCCGGCAGGACGAGACAGCGCAGCGGCGTTTCCGCCACGATATCGGACACCGGGACCTCGCCAAGCAAGCAGGAGATTTCGCCGAAGTAATCGCCGGCTTTCAAGACGCTGCGGTCGACGTTGTCGACGCGGATGCCGGCCGTACCCTCGAGGATGATGTAGAAGCCCGATCCGGTGACGCCCTGGCGAAGAATTCGCTCGCCCTGGCCGAAGAAGGACTCATCAAAAAGGTGCGCGACTTCCTCGAGCTGCGGCCCGGTCAGATCCGCGAAGAGGGAAAAGGCCGCGATCGTGTTGACGACGTCGTCTCGGACTGCCATTACGGGCCCTCCTTTATGGGCTGCGTGCCGCTGGCGGCGACTTTACGCTCGGCCACTCTGCCGGGATCCTGAATGCCAATCGCATTCACGATGGCGCCCACGATGAGGAGCGCGGCGCCCACCATCATCGCCAGGTGGAAGGAGGCAGTCGAGGCGTCACGAACGAGATTGCCCATCCCGAGGATGCCGGAGGGATTGAGCGGGCTCACCGCTTTGCGGAAGGCAGGATCGTTGACGTTGACATCCGAGCGGCGGGTGGCGATATAGCTATAGAAGCTGGCGGTGATGAACACGAAGATCAAGGCGCCGGCCAGCTGCGGGCCGACCCGGGAGATCGCGTTGTTGATGGCCGACCCGAGCCCCGCGTTCTTGGCCGGGATCGACCGCATCAGCGCGGTGGTCAATGGAGCGACCAGCAACGAGAGCCCAAAGCCAAAGATGATCGAGGCGGGCAACAGGTCGATCACGTACGACAGCGGCGGCAGGAAGGTCGAGGGGCTCTGCGGGACGAGATGCCAGGGCGTGGTGGTCGCGGGCATGCGCGCATACCAGAGAACGCCGAGCGCCATGATCGCCGGTCCGACCGCCATGAACCAGCGCGATCCAATCCGGCCGGCCAGCCCACCGAAGCGAGCCGAGAGAAAGGTGATGAAGAGCGAGCCCGGAATGCCGGCTAGCCCGGCCGCGGCGGCCGTGTACCCGACCACTCCCTGCACGAAGAGCGTCAGGTAATAGAAGGTGACGTAGAGCGCCCCATAGATCAAGAGCGTCGAGATGTTCGTGACCGTGAAGTTGCGCGAGCGGAAGAGCTCCAGGGGAATCAGGGGATGCGGCACACGCGCCATGTACAAGGGGAGGGCGATGGTGGAAAGGATGCCGATCGCCAGGGCGATGTAACCGATGGGGTCCTGCCAGTCGCGCTGCTGGCCGTAGATGGTGCCGAAGGCGAGCCCTCCTACCGACAGGGCCACGATCGCCGAGCCAAGCCAATCGAAGTGCGCGGTCGCGGTTTCATTTCGGCTTTCGGGCACGTGCACGTAGGTGGCCCAGAGTGCGATCAGGATCAGTGGGACGTTGATCAGGAACGCGGCGCGCCAGGAGATCGTGTCCACCAGCAGGCCGCCAACGAAGGGACCGAGGATGGTGGTGGCGCCGGAGGCCCCAGCCCAAAGGCCGAAGGCCCGCCCCTGGGCCTCGCCCTCGAAGTTGGCGGTGAGGAGCGCGAGTGATCCAGGAACCAGGACCGCCCCGGCAACGCCCTGAAGAATCCGAAACAGGACGAGAAGCTCCAGGTTGGGCGCGAGACCGCACAGGACGGACGTCACGCCGAAGCCGACGAGCCCCCAGAGGAACATCCGCCGCCGGCCGTAGACGTCGCTCAGGGCACCGGCGAGGATCAGCAGTGCACTGAGGGTCAGCAAGTACGCGTTGTAGACGTACGATTGCCCCTCGAGCACCCCGAACCAGAGGCGTGGCAGGTCCCGGCCGATGCGGGGGAGGGCAACGTTGACCACCGTGGAGTCGAGGAACACGATGCCGGACCCGAGCACCGCGGCAACCAGGATCCATCGGCGCCGGTCGGTCATCTGTCCCTCCTTACGTCTTGGCAGATTCTAAAACCTGCAATGTCCCTAGAGTATTCACATGGCCAGAATCAACGTTCGCGAGCTCCAGAGCCCCATCCGTCAGCGCTACAAGGACGACCCGAAGGCAGCCCAGATCAAATTGAGGGTGCGAAGCGCCCAGGCGGATCTCGGCGATCCGCTCCACTGCGTCGCGATGCCCGTCTCCACGCCCGACATCAGCTGGAGATCAGGCGCCCACCCGGCGGTCGGAGGGACGGGTGACGTGCCCTGCTCGGGCGACCTGCTGCTGGGGGCGCTGGCCGCCTGCCAGGAGACAACGATTCGGATGGTGGCGGCGAACATGGGGATCGAGCTGGCGTCGCTGGAGGTCGAGATCGAAGCCGACTGGGACGCGCGCGGGACCCTGGCCATGGGCGACTACCCGATCGGGCTCACGGCCGTCCGGTGCACGACCCGCGTGACAGTCCCACAGGACGTCAAGGGTGAGCGGGCGGATCGTCTGCTGCGCAGCGCCGAGAAGTACTGCGTTGTGCTCAATACGCTGCGAGACGGCGTCCCGGTCGAGTCGAACTTCTCGCTGACTCAGGCTGGCTAGAAATGCGCTCGCAGCTCGCCGAAGGCGCGCAAAGTCAGCAGGCGTTCGTCGACATGGACGATTTCTTCCTTTTCCAGGCGCCAGGTGTGTTCGTGCGGAATGAAGACCGCATTCAGACCGGCGGCCAGTGCGGGGTTGATGTCGGAGCGGGGTGAGTTGCCGACCATCCAGGTGCGGGCCGGATCGAGCTGCCGCTCCTTGACGATCGCTCGATAGGTTTCTTCCGCTTTCTCGTGGACGACCGCGGTCGCGTGGAAGAATGGCTCCAATCCGGATCGCTCAATCTTGAGACGCTGTTCCTCAGGGTGTCCCTTGGTCAGCAGCATCAGGTCGTGCCGGTCTGCCAGGTAGCTGACGGTCTCCGCGACGTCTGGCAGGAGCTGGACCGGCTGGCTCGCGATCCGCTGTCCGAGCTGTAGGACGCGCTCGATGTCGTCCGGCCCCAGGTCGCGCTCGGCTAACCGTTCCTAGGTTTGTCTGAGGTTTTTGGTAAAGCTCACCGATCCGTAACCGTGCACGCTGACGTTGATTCGCTCGATCTCATCGAGCGTGGCCCGAACCTGGTCTCGGTTCATTGATGAGTGAGCCAGGAAATCGATGAAGGCTTCGATCGCCTGCTCGAAGTAGACGTTGTTCTCCCAGAGCGTGTCGTCGCCGTCGATCAGGATGAACTGGCGGTTGATGGCTGGTGCCATCCATCTAGGCTACCGCCCGCTCACAGGGCCAATCGGCTCGCTCTTCGGCTAGCGGCACGGTCCGGCAATGACGACGCCGTCCGTTGAATGCGTCGAGACCTGGGCGACTCGCGTCAGCCCCTGGCCGGCGGTCCATAGCCAGACGACGCCTTGCAAATCGCCAAACCAAACGCCGTGCGAGTCACCGAGCGCCGATACTGGGGCGAACTGAGCCGCCCGAGCATCGCCCGTGATCTCGGACTCCGTATTGGGCGACCCTAGCAACACATAGCGCTCCGGGAAACCGCTAATCCCAAGGATTGGGTGCCCGTCCCGGTCGAAGCCGAGGAGAATCACAAGCGCCGGGAGTGTCTTGTCCCACCAGGTCACCGTCCCTCCGGGGTAGAACCGGGCCTCGGTGCGGATGTCGGCTCGGATCACCGTCGAATGCAGAAGTGGATTGTTGTCCGATTCAGGACCCGTCGGCAGGTTGCGGACGCTCCATAACCCCAAGGCGTCCGTGCCCACCGGCTCACCGACAATCGGCGGGAGCGTTCGCAGCGTTCCCGTTGCGGCATCGACCATCAGGTACTCGTTCTGGTACTGCGGCGATGGGCCGACATGAATGAACGCGGCGCCGCCCACCGTCCAGCCCAGCAGGTAGGCCCGTCCGGCGCCGGTCCAGACCGTCCGATCAGCCCCCTTGCGATCGACCACGTGGAGGGTCACGGAGACGGATGGCTCAAGCGGCGTTACATAGACCCACCAATTTCCATCCGATGAAATCATGCGATGGTCAACGGGAAGCCACCTTGCGATCGATGCGTCGTAGCTCCAGTGCTTATTGGCTCCCTTTGCCTCACCCGCGAAGGTGTTTCCTGGCGCCGCCGTGAACGCATATCCGGGAACCGTCAGGAAGCCGCCGGAGTTCGAAGTGCTCAGATACACGGGGAGCCGGCATGACGCGGGTTGCACACTGCCCGCACGGTGTTGCCACGGATGTTCCAGCCACAGACCGGCGGCGGCGATCGTCACCAGGATTCCCGCAGCCAGCGCCATCCGTCCCCGACTCATCGAGATGAATAACGGGGGTGGCGCTAAAGTCATGCCGCGAGTGGAACCATCGGCCTCGCCAGCTGGTATGAAGGGTTAGCAATCGATCCGTGGAGGGCCGACCACTGGACGACCTAGCTCTCGTCGAACGCGCACGAAACGGCGATGTCAACGCCTATGAAGCACTTGTCCAGCAATACCAGCAGCTGGCGTACCGGGTCGCCTACCAGGT
>DATNMN010000124.1:0-10338 GCA_035602295.1 Candidatus Dormiibacterota bacterium
AGGCGGTCGACGCCGTCGCCCCAAGCGGGCATCACACTCCGGGCTTGATCTCCGGGCTTTCAGCGAGCGGAGGGGAGATCGTCCTCGGGAATGATCTGGAGCCGGCCAGCCGGCGCTTGTTCCCCGCCCTCGACGACGCCATCAATCGGCTGCGCGATGCCGTGCCCGGGCTCACCATGAGTGGGACGGGAGCTGCACTGTTTGCCCGGTTTGACGGTCGCCAGGATGCGGAGCGGGCCCTGGAGGCGGCGCGCGGACTCGGCTACCCGGCGTGGCTGTGCCGCCCGGTCCCGGCCGCGGCCTGATGCGCGCTCGGCTGGGCGTCCGAGGAACGGCGGCGCTCTGGGCCGGCAAGCTGACGGCCTCGCTGAGCCGCGGGTTGCGGCGCGGCGGCGGCACGACGCTGCCCGGCGATGTCTCGCGCTGGGTCGACCCGAAGATCCTCACCAAGCTCTCGCGCTCGCTGATCGACGGAACCGTCGTGGTGACCGGGACAAATGGCAAGACGACCACCGCCGCGCTGCTGCGCCACATCCTCGAGGCGCAGGGCCACCCGGCTGTCGCTAACCAGGCTGGGGCAAACCTGATCTTCGGCGTCACTGCCGCGCTTGTGGATCGGACCAGCTGGGCCGGCGCGGTGCCGGCGACGGTTGGCCTCTTCGAGATCGACGAGGCCAGCCTGCCGCGACTCGTACAGGAGGTCGCTCCAGGCACGATCGTGGTTACCAATCTCTTTCGCGATCAGCTCGACCGCTACGGCGAGCTGGAAACCACCGCGGCCCACATTCGGCGGGCGCTGGTCCAGGGCCCGGAGGGCACGACAGCCGTGCTGAACGCCGACGACCCGATGGTGGCGGCACTCGGCGATGACCTGCCCCGCGTCATCTACGCGGGGCTCGACGATGCCAGCCTGCTGCGGCCGGAACTCAGTCACGGGGCCGACGCCAAGTTTTGCCCGCGATGCGGCACCGCGTTTGTCTTCGAGGGTGTCTACTTCGGACACGTCGGCCACTACCGCTGTCCCCGCGGCGACTTTGTGCGGCCCTCACCCGATATCCGTGCGACGTCGGTATCGATCGAGGGTATGGAGCGGATGCGACTTCGCGTCACCGACGGATCGCAAGAGGCTAGCGTCGAGGTCCCGCTGTCCGGGCTGTACAACGCCTACAACATCGTGATGGCGTTGGCCGCGGCGAAGGCGATGGGTGTGCCGCTCGCCGGGAGCGCGGCGGCGCTGCGGGACTTCACGCCCGCCTTCGGCCGGATGGAGCGGACCGTCATCGATGGGCGGCCGGCGGTCCTGCTGCTCGCCAAAAACCCGACCGGGTTCAACGAGGTGCTGCGCACGGCGATCCAGTTCGGCAAGGCGAGGTCGTTCCTGATCGCGCTGAACGATCGAATCGCCGACGGCCGGGACGTCTCGTGGATCTGGGATGTGGACTTCGAGCAGCTCACGGACGTGGCGCGACACATCGTCGTAAGCGGCGACCGCGCGCTCGACTTGCGAGTGCGACTCAAGTACGCGCAGATTCCAGCCGACCGCATCGAGGTGGTCACCGACTGGGGCGACGCGCTCCAGCGCGCGGCGCGCGCGACCCCAGAAGGGGAGACGCTGTTCATCCTGCCGACCTACACCGCGATGCTCGAATTGCGCGCGGTCCTAACCCGGGATGGGGCGCTCCAGCCCTACTGGCAGGGCCGGACGGTTGACGCGAAGCCACAGGGCCCCGACGGCACCGGCGCTGAGCAGCGCGGCGATGTTGCCGACATGACTGAGAACGGCGACGGCCGTCACCAGGGCCGCCGGTCGCGCCCCGAAGGTGCTGAGCACGAGTAAGAAAAATCCCTCGTAGGTTCCCACCGAGCCCGGTGTGATGCTGATCGCCTGGCTGACCACGAAGATGGTGCAGGCCAGCACCAGGGTGGCCAGCGAGAGTTCAGGCGACAGCGCCCGGAAGAACGCGACCAGGCCGACCACGATGCAGAGCCAGACCAGCACGCTGAGCGCGCCCGCGGCCGCCAGCCGGCGCGGCGAGCGCAGCGACGCAAACCCTTTCAAGACCGAGGCCGCAAACGTCTCGACGAAGATCCGCAGGCGCGCGGGCAGTCGCGTTGCGATCCGCTCGAGGATGGCGAGCGTCGCCTGTGGGTTTGTAACCATCAGGTAGGCGACGACCGCGATCGCGAGCGAGACGGCGGCGATGACCAGCACGCCGGTCCAGAGCCCGAAGCTGTTCGAGTTCCCGCCGGAAATGACCGCCGACGCGACGGCGATTACGAGCAGCGCCAGCACGTCCAGGACTCGCTCGACAACGACGGTCGCGCCCGCCTCGCCGACGCCGATCTTGACGCGAGGGGCGATCGCACCGATCCGCAGCAGCTCGCCCAGCTTGAACGGCGAGACCGAGTTGAGCGCGAACCCGATCGCCGTCACGGCGGTGGCGTCGCCGAGGCTCGTGTGAGGGGCCGAGGCCCGCAGGATGACCTGCCAGCGCCAGCCGCGCACCAGGATGAACCCCACGTACGCGAGTTCCGCGAGCACGATCCATCCCGGCGAGGCATGCCCGATCGCCGCCCCGACCTCGCTTGGATGGACGGTGCGCAGCAGCCCATAGAGGATCAGCAGGCCGACGGCCAGCAGGATGGCCGCCTGAACGGCCCGCCGGCGGGTCAGCTCCGTCTCCCGGTGAGCCGGAGCACGGTCGCCATCGCCCGGAAAATCTCCTGGCGCGAAATCTTGGACTCGCCGCGCGTCCGGTCGGTAAATGTGATCGGCAGCTCGACGATGGTGAGCCCGGCGCGCTCGCAACGGGTCAGAAGCTCGACCAGGGCGGAGTATCCAGACGAGCGGAGCGGGCGTGTGACGAGAAACTGGAGTGCGCGGATACTGTAGCAACGGAAGCCGCCGGTGCAGTCGTGCGTGCGCAGCCGGAGCATCTGCCGCGCGACAAAGTTCGCACTCGCGCTCAACACCCGGCGATCGGTGCCCCACCCCTCGATCGCGCCGCCCGGAACGTACCGCGAACCAACTGACAGGTGCGCCCCATCCTCGACCGCCTGTATCAGTGCGGGGATGCGCTCGGGCGGATGCGAGAAGTCCGAATCCGTCGTCAGGACGGAGGTGTACCCGTGCTGCAGGCCGTACGCGAACCCGGCCATGTACGCGGTCCCCAGGCCAAGCTTCGCCGGCCGCGCCATGATCTCCAGTCGAGCGTCTTTCAGGATCTGGGTCCGCACCAGGTCGCCGGTGCCGTCTGGGGACGCGTCATCGATGACCAGGACGTCGACCTCCGGCGCCACGTCGTGCACCCGCTCGACGAGGGCCAGGATATTGCTGACCTCGTTGTAGGTCGGAATGACGACCAGCGGGCGAGCCACGCGCCGTACCATACCCAATGTGACCGAGCCGGTGCTGCGGATTGCGCACCTCTACGCGGATGAGATGAACATTTACGGTGACCGCGGGAATATCCTGACGCTGCAAAGGCGGACCGAATGGCGCGGGATCCCGGTCGAAGTGCGAGCCATTGGGCGGGGTCCGTCGCCTGACCTGTCCGACATCGACCTCATCTTCTGGGGCGGCGGCCAGGATCGCGACCAGGAGCTGGTCTTCACCGACGCGGCTCGGTACAAGGTCCAGGCGATTCGCATGGCGATCGACGGCGGCGCCGTCGTCCTCGCCGTTTGCGGCGGCTACCAGTTGCTCGGCGAGTACTACGTCACCGCGGACGGCAAACGGCTACCGGGCCTCGGACTCGTCGACCTCCACACTGTGCCCGGATCCCGGCGAAACATCGGCAACATCGTGATCGAGACCAGCACGCTCGACCTCGATCCCCCGACGCTCGTCGGCTTCGAGAACCACAGTGGCAAAACCTACCTCGGGGCCGGCTTGCAACCTCTCGGCCGGGTGGTGCGTGGGGCGGGCAACAATGGCGAAGACGGGACCGAGGGGGTGGCGTCCGGAAACGTCTTCGGCACCTACCTGCATGGCTCGTTGCTACCAAAGAATCCCCGCTTCGCGGACCTGCTTCTGCGGCGCGCGTTACAAAGGCGCGGCTTCACCCGTTTGGAACCGTTGGATGACACCGTGGAGATGTCGGCTCACGAAAGCGTGCGACAGGTAGTCTTGAAGCGATGAGCGAGCCGGGCCTCGTCGTCACGCCGAAGGTTCGCGTGGCACCGGCCGCGATCTTCCGGCGCCCCAACTGGCTGCCACTGGTCCTGATCGCGGGCGACGCGTTGATCGCCGGCGTTTCCGTGATCCTGGCGTACGAGTACCGCTATCACCTGGACCGCATTCCGCAAGTCGTCAAGGAGCCACTCGCCTTCGGGCCATATGTGGCCGCCATCCCCTTCGTTATCGCCATCTTTCTCTTCGCGCTGGCGGTGAACCAGCAATACCGATCCTGGCGGGGGCGGACCCTCGTCGACCAGCTGTTCGCGATGGGCGGTGGCCTCGCACTCGCGGCCATGCTGATGCTCGCCGGCATGTCCCTCTATCGCGGCTTCGAATACGCCCGGCTCACCCTCGTCTACACGGTCGTGATTGCGTTCGTCCTGATGACCGTCGAGCGGTACTTGTTGCGCCAGTACGAGACACGATTGCGGCGGCGTGGCATCGGGACGGAACGGGTCTTGATGGTGGGAACGGGGACGGGCAGTGAACTACTCATCCACCGGATGGCCATGTTCCCCCAGTATGGATATCACGTCGGTGGCGTCCTGGACGATCGGCTCGAGGTGGGGGGCACCTTCGCCGGTGCGCCTGTCGTTGGGCGGATCCAGGACCTCCGTCAGATCATCCCCCAGATGGGCATCGACCAGGTCTTCGTCGCGGTGCCCGGCGCAACCAACGACGAGATCCTGCATTTGATCAAGACCTGTGACGACCTGCAGGCCGAGTTCAAGCTCGTACCCGACTTGCTCGAGGTGATGAGTACCCGCGCCGCGGTTGATGCCATCGACGGCCTGCCACTGATCGGCATCCGGCGCAGCCGCCTCCGCGGACCAGCCGCCGTGCTCAAGCGGGCGATCGACATCCTGGTAAGCGCCGTGGCACTGATCATCGCCTCGCCCTTCATGCTGGTGATCGCGATTCTGATCAAGCTCACGTCGCCGAGCGGCCCGGTGCTGTTCCGGCAGCCACGGGTCGGGCTGCACGACAACCGGTTCACGGTCTACAAATTCCGGTCGATGATCCCCGATGCCGAGGCGCAGACCGGACCGATGGTCGCGACACCCGACGACGAGCGAACCACGCCGGTCGGACGGGTGCTGCGCCGGCTCAGCCTCGACGAATTGCCGCAGCTATTCAACATTCTCAAGGGCGACATGAGCCTGGTCGGACCGCGGCCGATGCCGGTCTTCTTGGTGGAGCGCTTTACCGAGGAGATCCCCCGTTACCTGGAACGGCACCAGGTCAGGCCCGGGTTGACCGGCTGGGCCCAGGTCAACGACTTGCGTGGCGGGGAAGCCTTCGCCGATCGGGCCATGTACGACATCTATTACGTGGAGAACTGGTCGCTAGTGCTCGACCTGAAGATCCTGATCCTGACGGGCGCCCGGGTCTTCTTCCAGCGCCGAGCTTATTAGGCGAACGCCCAGCGCCGACTCGTAGGCCGCCACGGTCTGGCGGGCCGATCGCTCCCAGGTAAAGCTTTTCGCGCGCTCGATGCCCAGCTGGCGCGCCCGGGTCGTGCTCGGCGCGTCGAGGATCTGCGCGATGGCGCGCGCAAAGGCGGCGGGGTCGTTGGGATCGCAAAACATGGCGACGCCGTCGGCGAGCTCGCGGAGCACCGGGAGATCGCTGCAGATCACGGGAACGCCACACGCCATCGCCTCGATGACCGGCAGGCCGAAGCCCTCGGCCTTCGAAGGCAGCACGACCACGGCGGCACCCCGGTAGAGGTCGGGCACCGCACTCTCTGGGAGTCGGCCGGGAAGCACCACGGAACCCTCGGGCAAACCGGCCGCGGCCTGCCGCACCTCCGGGTGGCGTGGATCGTCGCCGGCGATGACCAGCTGGGCCTTCGGGTGCGTCTGCCGCACCATCTTGAAGGCTTCGAGGAGCATCGGCAAGTTCTTGTACGCCTTCCACTGGCCGAGATAAAAGACGTAGGGCGGGCGGATCCGCAAGCGCACCTGCCAGGCGGCCTCCCCTTCGGCATTTCGGGTGGCCTGGAAGCGGTCATCCGCGGCCTCCGGGATCGAGAGCACCCGGCCGGCAGATGCAGGAAAGCTCTGCTTGACTGCCAGCGCAGTCGCCGCCGAGGGCGTAATGATCCGCTCGGCGCGGCGCACCGCATTGCGCATCAACATCTGGTTAACGACCCGCGGCAGCGGCCCCGAGTGGATTTCCGGGAATTGAAAAGGAAAGAGGTCGTGGACGGTCACGACGAAATGCACCGGCTTGATCAGCGGCAAGTTGTAATGCGGGAAATGGATCAGGTCGAGGTGGGCTCGCAACAGGCTGAGCGGCAACAACGACTGCTCGGCCAGGCGATACGGTTGGGCGTTGACCGTCAGTAACGCGGGCTCGCCGCCGATCAACGCCCGAACGATGGCAGCGTCCGGACGGCTGGCGAGCACAGTGAGGCGCCGGCCTAACAGCAGCGCCAGTTCGGGAAGCAGCCCGCTAATATAGCGACCAATGCCCAGCGCCCCGATCAGGCGCGCGTCGAATCCGATCCCCCTAGCGGTCAAACCACCGTCATGGTGAGCGATCCATAGGATTATCGCGCACGTCTGACGAGGCGATGACCCAGCCGCGAGTTCAGTCCCCGGCGCTGGGGGGTGTGCTGGGAGGCCGATACCGCTATTCGCTGTTCGCCGCCGGTCTGGCAGGCGCGCTCGCGCCGGCCTACGTGATCCGCTGGCACATCGGACCGTTGCCGACGACGCTACTCGAGGTGGCAATCCTTACCACTATCGCCGTCTTTGCGCTCGAGACCGTTCAGCAGCGGCTGCCGATCGTATGGCGCGGCCCGCTGACTGCCCCCGCCATCGTTTTCATCGTGGCCGGGGCGATCTCGGTCGTGGTCTCCGGCGATCATCGGGCGGCGCTTGGACTCTTCCGCGCCTATTTCCTCGAGCCGGCGGCGTTTTTTCTGATCGTCGGCGCGGTCGCATCGACGCCGCGGCGCGCCGGGCTCATTCTGCTTGGTTTGGCCGCCGGCGGCGCGGTGGTCGCCATCCTCAACGGCGCGGTCGTGCTCGATTCCATCCGCCACCACGTGCTTGACCTGGCCACGACGCCGCCGGTCGCTATCTACCAAACGGCGAACGCCGTGTCGCTTTATCTCATCCCGCTGGTCGCGATGGCGGCCGCCATCCTCGTGCACGGCCGTGGCCGGGCAGAGCGATGGTTGAGCGGGCTGTTCCTGGCGGTGGCGGTGCCCGCCTGCCTGCTCAGCTTTTCGCGTGGAGGCTACCTGGCGCTGGCCGCGGTGGGGCTTGGCCTTGCCATCTCTCATCGATGGGCCAAGCTTCTAGTGCCCGGGTTCGTTGTTGTCGCGCTCGCCGTGAGCCAGGTGCCGCTGATCCGACATCGGATTGCGTACGAGTTGCATCCGCTCCCGGGCAACACCTTCGACTTTCGACTGCGGATCTGGGGGCAGACCCTTCGCCTGTTGAGCCACCACCCGGTGTTCGGCATCGGCCTGTCCAATTACCAGCAGGCCATGGGTCCCTACTGGCAGGACCTGCCCAGGGTCATCTACCCGCACAACATCGTGCTGAACTTCTGGGCAGTGACCGGGCTCCTGGGGCTGGCCGGCTTTTTCTGGCTCACCATCCGGGCCTTCGTGCTCGGGTGGCGAGGCTGGCGTCGCCATCCGGCGGAATGGCGGCCCTACGACCTCGGCGTCATGCTGGTCCTGGTGGCCATGTTCGTCCACGGGCTGGTCGACGTCCCCTTCTTCAAGAACGACCTCAGCTTCGAGTTCTGGGCGCTGCTGGGGATCCTCTGGGCCGCCGATCGCTGGAGCGGCGCGGGGACCGCGTTATACGGACGTGCCGGAACCTGAGACCTCGAATTCCGACTACTCGGGGGTGGTTCGGGACAGCCAGGCCGCGATCCTGGCCAGCGCCGAACGCATCACGGTGGTCGGGCGCTGGGTGGTGCTGGCGGCGGCCGTCATCCTCAACCACTTCGGCAACGAGAACTCGCCGGCCTCCGTGTTCATCGTCGATACCATCCTCTTTAGCTGGGGCCTGGTCAACCTGGTGGTTTCGGTGGTGCTGGTCCGCGGCTACCGGCCGGGGCGCTGGTTCGGCTTCCTCACCACCGGCATCGACCTCATGGTGGCGACCAGCATCCTCTACTTTTCCGGTGGATACGGCGCGCCCACCGACTTCTCGCTCCTCTTCTATCTGCTGATCATCGCGTCGGCGGTGCGCCTCGGCCTGCCCGGCTCGCTGGCGACGGCAACCGTGGTCTCGCTCCTCTATGTCGTGATCGGCGGGTTGACCGGCTTTGCCCGGATCTCACCACCACCCGGGTTCGTGATCGGTCGCGTCTTCCTCTTTCTCTTCGTGGCACTGGTCGCCGGGTTGCTGGTTGGCGATATCCGCAGCCGGCTCGATCGGGCGTTGCGCACCGCCATCGAGCGCGCGACCCAGCTCGATGAGACCCGCCGCCGGGAAGCCCTCGAAAAAGAGCGGGTCGACCGATTGGAGGAAATCGACAAGGTGCGCACCGACTTTATCGCGATGGTGGCGCACGAGCTGCAAACGCCGCTGGCCAGCATCAAGACCCAGGCCGACACGCTGCTGAACCAGCGACACCGGCTCGACCAGGAAACGCGCGAGGCGCTGGTCGATGGGATACACCGCAGCGCCGCCAGCCTGAGCGACCTGGTGCAGGACTTCGCGGCCGTCAATCGAATCGAGAACAATGAGTTCACCTACCATTTCGAGCGACTCGACCTGGCCGATTTCGTGCAGGACGTGGTCGGGCATTTCCGGTCGGACCCCCACCGCTTCCCGATGCGGGTGCGAGTAGAGCCCGGGCTGGTGGTGCGAGGGGACCGCCGGCGGCTACAGCAGGCCTTGCTCAACTTGCTCAACAATGCGGTGAAGTACTCGCCGCGCGGCGGCAATCTCGCGGTGATCGCCTTCCCCGACAAGGAGGGCAACGCCAAGGTGTCGGTCCACGACGAAGGCATCGGGATCCGGCAGGAGGACATTCCAAAGCTCTTCAACAAGTTCACGCGCCTCTTCGACAAGCGGGCGATCGATATCGGGGGGTCGGGGCTGGGCCTGTTTATCACCCGCTCGATCGTCGAGGCCCACGGCGGCCATATGACGGTCGAAAGCGAATGGGGCAAGGGCTCGACCTTTGGCTTCGTTCTACCCCTGTGGCCCCCATCCGCGTCCTCGTCGTCGACGACCATGTCGTCTTCAGCGACGCTCTAGCCACGATCCTACGAACGGAGCCCGAGATCGAGGTCGTCGGCAAGGGCGGCACCGTGCAAGAGGCAATCAGTTCGGCGCGGGCACTCCAGCCGGATGTTGTTCTGCTGGACGTCCACATGCCGGACGGCTCGGGGATCGAGGCGGTGGCGGCGATCAAAAAGGACCGGCCCCAGACCCAGGTCGTGATCCTGACCAGCGACGAGGACGAGTCGGTGCTGCGGTCGGCCGTCCAGGCTGGCGTCACCGGTTACCTGAGCAAACACGAATCCGCCGCGCAAGTGGTGCAGGCGGTGCGCAGCGCCGCCCGAGGGGAGGCACTGATCGCCCCCTACATGTTGGCTCGCCTGCTCCATGGCCTACAGAAGAAGGACGAGCCCGGGCCGGTCACGCCACTCACCAAGCGGGAGCTCGAGGTGCTGGGCGAGCTGGCGCTCGGACAGGACAACGAAGCGGTCGCCTCCGTGCTGCGGATGTCGCCCAACACCGTGCGGACCCACGTCCAGAACATCCTGTCGAAACTCAAGGTGCACTCGAAGCTGGAGGCGGTCTCGCGCGGTATACGCGAAGGCTGGATACGGATTCCGCAGGAGCCCGCCGCCTGAGCGTTCCGTAGGGAAACCGGCCATTGCGCCCATCGTCAGCGAGCATTACGCCCCTAGGATGGAGCGGGTGATCATGATGAATCGGTTTTCTTTCCGTGGCCAGGCAGGGCAGGCCTACACCGAGTACGGGCTCATCCTGGTCCTCGTCGGCATCACCGTGATCGGCGCGCTGACCCTCATGGGCCAGCAGGTCGGTGGCATGTGGCACACGATCAGCGCCGCGATGCCGCGCTAACGCGCCAGGCCGTTCAGAAACGGGCCGACTCGCTCCGGCCCGTTTTCCTTATTTCCCTCTAGACCGACCCTATACTGTGGGCGA
>DATNMN010000125.1:0-23608 GCA_035602295.1 Candidatus Dormiibacterota bacterium
ACCGTCATGATCACGACCGCGACCGGCAGCACCATGATGAACGCGAGCGTCAGGACGAGGGGCGCGCCGACCACCTGGGAGAAGCCCACGGTGCGGGTGATGCCGAAGCGCCGGCCGACCGCGGGCGCCGCGAGAGTGACGACCGCAGTTAGGGCCGCACCGATGGCAAAGATGACGCCGATCGGGCCGGGCGTCAGGCCAAATCGCTGCGCCAGGTAGAGCTGGGTGAAGTTGAGGTACATTCCGGCCGCGATTCCAAGCACGAGGCTGGGCAGTAGGATGCGGCCAAAGCGCGCCAGGTCGATCTTGAGCAGCTCTCGCACGGGGAAGGCGGCGGCCGGCTTCACCCCGGCGACCCGCGCTAGGCGTACGAGAAAGGGAAAGCTCAAGACCGTCAGAATGGTCATCGCAACGAAGGACGATCGTATAGCGGGGGCTGAAGCGCTCGAGGTGTGCGTCACGCGCGCCGCCGCCTCAGGAATGATGCCGCCGAGAACATCGCCGACGAGCGCCGCAGCCCAGGAAATCGACTGGTTGAGCGCGAAGAGCGCGACGCGCTCGTTCTCGCCGCTCACCTGGGCGAGAAGCGGACTGCCGAGCACCTGTAAGACGATGACCGCCAGCGCAAACGTCCCCGCGGCGAGCACGGCGATCAGGCGAGCTCCCACCAGCGTGAGGACGAGCGAGGCCAGCACGGCGACGATTCCACCCCCCAGAAGAAAGATGCGATAGCCGATCCGGTCGGCCATGGCGGCAAACGGGATGCCAACCAGGAGCAGCGCGACAGCAGGCAGCGAGTTGAAGAGGCCGATGATATTGTTCGAAAACCCGAGCGCGCTCATGTAGAGGTTGAATACGAGGTTGAAGATCGCCCAGCCGATTCCCAGGAGCAGTGCGTAGGCAAGGAACTGGCGGGCCGCTGGACTGAAAGCGGCGAAGCGGGCGAGCGCCCGGCGGACCGGTACCGTTACCGTTTGGGCGAGGCTTCGGCGGAATGCATCGCCTGGTAGATCTGCTGACTGACCGCGGCCTGGACCGTCAGCGGATCGTTGCGGCGGTAATCCAGCCAGTAGCGGACTTCGAGCGTCAGCCCACCGTCGACGCTGGGTTGAAACCCCACATGAGGCGGCGGATCTTTGGCGATGTCAGGGCGGCTTTTGAGCTGCTCGCGCACCCGCTCGACCAGTCCGTCAACCGCCACGCTATCAGGAACCTTGGCCGTCAGCGTGAAGAGCCGCGTCGGGTAGCGGGTGCGGTTGATGATCGTGCCGGTGTAGACCAGCGAGTTGGGGACGAGCACCTGCTCCCCTTCCGTCGTTCGCAGCGTGGTCGTCCGCATCTGGATGTTCTCGACCAGGCCGGTGTGATTGTCGACTGTAATCTCGTCGCCAAGCCGGAAGGGACGCTCGACAAGTAGAAACATGCCGGCGATGAAGTTCTTGAGGATGTCTTGAAACGCCAGGCTGACGGCGAGTGCCAGGAAGCCGAAGCTCCCGAACACCAGGGTCGGACTGCTTAACCAGCGGGTGAAGAAGGCGATGATGCCCAGCAGCACGACCGCCAGGTAAACAATCCTGGATACGAGTAAGGCAACCTGTGGGTCGATGTGCGGCCGCTTGAGCTGGTTGCGCAGCCACCGCCGGACCAGGCTCGCAATGACCAAACTGAGCAGGAGAAGAAGGATGCCCTCGACGAATTTGGCCCACTGGTCCTCCCAGTGCTGGTTTATCCAGTCCCACATGGCGCCCATTGTAGGGACGCCCTGGACTTAGCTCTCGGCCGGAGCGTCGCCCTCGGCGCCAGGTTCGGTCCCTTCTGTCTCGCCGACCGTGGGCACCTCGGCGGCAGCGGGAGCGGGCGCGGCCTCCTCGACCTCTTCGCGGTGCGCGGCGACCTTGACGATCAGGTCTTCGGGCTCATCGAGCAACTCGCATCCCGGCGGAACCTTCAGGTCTTTGACCCGGATTTCGTCGTCGATCTCCTTCAAGCCGGAAACATCGACGGTGATGACCGGTGGCAGGTCGGTGGGCAGGCATTCCACCTTGAGCGCGTGCAGTCCGCGCTGCAGGTCGGCCTCACCCTTGGCGACGAGCTCGACCTCGCCCTCGATCTCGATTGGTACCTCCGACTCGATCTTCTCGGTAAGGTTGACCTGATAGAAGTCCACGTGGAGGAGATCGCCATCGCGGGGGCTGCGTTGTACCTCGCGGATCAGCGCCTTTCGCACCGGTTCGTCGCCCAGCTGGAGGTCGACGAGCTGGTTGCGGCCGACCTTCTGAAACGCCTTGACGAACTCGCGCCCGTCCACCAGCACCGTCACGGCATCGACGTTGTGACCGTATACGACGGCGGGGAGGCGGCCCTGGCGACGCAGCGCCTGGAGGTGGCGGCCGCGATCGGCGCGGGGCTCGAGTTTGAGTGTGACGGGAGTGGCGGTTGCCAGCTAAAATCCTCCTTCGGCTCGAATTGGGCGGCGCCCATCTTAACACAGTGTTTGGCGCCCGCTGAACGGGCCTTCGCCGGAACTTTTGCGCCGTTTGGCCGTTACTGAGTGTGCAAGATGGACCTACAATCGGGTGACAACGGTGCTGGTAGCAACTCTTAGATTGGTGCGCCATAACGCGCTACGGATTGGGGTGGTCGTGGGGACCTTCGCCTTGGTCGCCGCCCTGATCTTCGTCCAGCAGGTGCGCGAGGCCTTTGCCGAGCAGGATTTCCACGCAGCCCGGGCCCAGGTGCTCGCGGCTCAGAGCCACGCCCGCGAGGTCGGACTCGATGCCGCCGAATACTCGGATCTGCAGCGCCAAGAGCTGACGACCGCCAGCGCCGCCCCGCCCACTGCCTCGGCCCCCTTCAACCAGGACCGGATTGCCTTCTTCAGCCGCGCCGCCTCGCAGGAAGTCCAGATCAAGGACCAGCTCGAGACTCGAGTGCAGAAGTTGGTCGCCGCGACTCGTGATGCCGCCCAGGTGGCGGTTACTCAGCTCGGCAGCGAGATGCAGAAAGCGAAGCAGGCCGGTGTCGATGACCAGCTCCTGGTCGAATTCGACGGCCTGCCGTCGAAGGCCCAGATCGAGGTCGACGTCGCGACCACCGTCCACGCCTACCGGGCCGTCAGCGCCGAGCTGAAGGCACCGGTCTCGAAGCTCGCCTTGATCATCGCGGACCAGCAAGCGACCAACAAGCTCGTCGCCCAGTATGTCGAGCAAGCCGCGGCCGCGGACCATGGCGATCCGGCCGTAGCCCGAACCGGCGCCAACGCGGCGCTGGCGCAGGTTCAAGCGGATATCCAGACGTCGCGGATCTTCTCCATGGACGTCTCCGTCGTCGACCTCCATGTGCAGAAGCTGGCCGCGAAGTTGAGCACCGTCACCACCACCACCGACCTGGAGCAGGTCAACGGCGGACTGCAGGTGCAGGACAAGGTGCTGCAGGATGCCATGACCCGAACGCTGCCGGACAAGGCGATCACGATCTCGCTCAGCGAGCAAGTGATTCGGGCCTACGAGCACGGCCAGCAGGTCTTCTGGAGCTACACGACGACCGGTCGCCCAGGACTCGAGACCGACCCCGGCAGCTTCAAGGTCTACTGGAAGGTCTCACCCTGGACGATGCATTCGCCCTGGCCGAAGGGCTCGGCCTACTGGTACCCGGACAGCAAGGTGCAAATGGTGATGTGGTTCAACGGCGGTGACGGGATCCATGACGCTTCCTGGCGCTCCCGCTATGGTCCCGGCACCAACGGCCCGCACTATGACCCGACCGGCGAAGACACGGGCACTCATGGCTGCGTCAACGTCCCCTACAGCAACATGGTCTGGCTGTGGAACTGGACGCCGACCGGCACACCGGTCATCGTCTACTAGGGCTCCCCCGCTCTACGCGGTTTGCCGTAGCTCGCCGGTCCGAAAGACGCAGACCCGTTTGAGGATCCCCAGCGTTACAGAAGGTGGAGCCTTTTATGGCCATTGCCCACCCAACCATGCAACAGGTCGCGCCGCACACCTGGACCTTCCAGGCCCCGGAAGTACCGGTCGCCCCAATGAAGGCGAACTGCCGCGCTTGCCGCCAGGCGGTCGGCATCCTGCGCCCCTCGGCCATGGACCTGAAAACCGGAAACTACGTGGTCCGGGGCGAGTGCGAGCGCTGCGGTTCCGAAGTCTTGCTGATCGTCAGCTGACCGGTTCGAAGCCCTCCCCGGTCCAGTAGCCGAGCATCTGCTCGGTTTCGTGATACAGCCAGATCAGGTGGCGCTCACGCGCGGCTTCGGCCAGAAATGCGGCCTTGCGCTCCATCGCCTCCAGCGGAAAGAGGTCAAGCGCGCTGACCCAGTTGGCCTTCAGGAAGGCGCGCATGAAGAGGAAGTCGCCGGTGAAGACGACGGTTTGCTCCTGGTCCTGAACATAGACGGCCTGGTGGCCGGCGGTATGGCCACCCGTGACCCGCACCCGGACGCCGGGCGCGACCTCCTGGTCGCCGTCGACGACCTGCAGACGGCCTTCCTCCTCGAGAAGGCGGAGGTTCTCGGCCTTGTAGGAGGGCTTGCTGCGCGGATCGGGATGTCGCCAGGCTTCCAGCTCCCGGGCCTGGACGACGTGGCGGGCGCGCGGGAAGAGTGGTGTCAGCTCGCCATCCCGCCCCGGCGTGATAAGTGCCCCAACGTGGTCGAAGTGCAGATGGCTGAGCACCACGAGGTCGATGTCCTGGGGCGTCATCCCGGCGCTTGCGAGCGCGTCCGGAAGACCGGGGTCGCGCTCGTAGGCATAGATGTCACGTTCCTTCTCTGTGAGCTTCGGTCCGATGCCCGCCTCGATCAGGATGTTGGCGTCGGGGGTCCGCACCAGCAGGCAGTTGGTGGCCATCAGGATGCGATTGCGAGCATCCGGCGTCTTCAATCTTTCCCACATGACTTTCGGAACCACGCCGAAGACGGATCCGCCGTCCATGCGCCAGTGCCCATCGCTCAGACAGTGGAGCTCGAAGCGCCCCAGCTTGCGCGGAGCGGCTGCGATCACGCCGCTTTAAAGCCGGCGTTGACGAAGTCGATGATCGACTTGAGGGAGGTGCCGGGACCGAAGATCTCAACCACGCCCATCTTCTTCAGCTCCCGCGCGTCGTCTTGCGGGATGATGCCACCGCCGAAGACCACGATGTCGGTGGCGTTGCGCTCCTTGAGCAGTTCCAGGATACGGGGGATGAGGGTCATGTGGGCGCCGCTGTGGAGGCTGACGCCGATGGCGTCGACGTCTTCCTGGATGGCGGCCTCCACCACCATCTCCGGCGTCTGCCGCAGCCCGGCGTAAATCACCTCGACGCCGGCATCGCGCAGCGCACGCGACACGACTTTCACCCCGCGGTCGTGGCCGTCGAGGCCGACCTTGGCGGTGAGCACTCTGGCCGTCATGTCCGCATCACGTAGAGGAGCACGATAACGACCACCGCCAGCAAGGCGAGGGCCCGACCGATCAGGGAGAAGCGAAGGCGCATCATCTAGAACAGAATCGGCTCTCGGTAGACGCCGAAGACCTCCTTCAGCGCGGCCATGATCTCCCCCTCGGTGGCATAGGCCTTGACGCAGTTGAGCAAGTGGGGCATCAGGTTCTCCGTTCCACGAGCCGCGGTCTTCAGCTCCTCGAGCCGGCTCGTGACACTCGTATTGTCGCGGCGCGTTCGTACCTCCTTCACGCGGCGCACCTGGCCCTGCTCGGTCTCAGGCCCGATATGCAGGGTGGGCAGGTCTGCGCTGTCGCCGTCCTTGTAGGCATTCATCCCGACGATGATCCGTTCGTTCGCCTCTAGCTTGCGTTCGAACTCGAAGGCGGCATCCGCAATCTCGCGCTGGAAGAACCCATTCTCGATGCATCGAAGCACGCCGCCCTGCTCGTCGATCTGATCGAAGTAGCGCTGCGCGCCACGCTCTATCTCGTCGGTGAGCTGCTCGATGAAATAGGAGCCGCCCAACGGGTCGATCGTGCTCGTGACGCCGGTTTCATGCGCGAGCACCTGCTGGGTGCGCAGCGCGATCTGCGCCGCCCGCTCCGTGGGCAGGGCCAGGACCTCGTCCATCGAGTTGGTGTGCAGCGAGTTGGTTCCGCCCAGCACGGCCGCCATGGCTTCATAGGCCGTCCGGGTGATGTTGTTCTCCACCTGCTGCCGCGTCAGCGAGACGCCCGCGGTCTGGGTGTGGAAGCGAAGCATCCAGGACTTGGGATCGCGCGCGCCGTACTTGTCGCGCATGATGTGAGCCCACAGCCGGCGGGCCGCTCGGAACTTCGCGATCTCTTCGAAGAAATCGATGTGCGAATCGAAGAAGAAAGAAAGCCGCGGCGCGAACTCGTCGACCTTCAGCCCGGCCTTGATCGATGCCTCGACGTAGGCCATGCCGTCGGCCAGGGTAAAGGCGAGCTCTTGGGTCGCGGTCGATCCGGCTTCGCGGATGTGATACCCGGAGATGGAAACGGCGTTCCAGCGCGGCATGTGCCTAGCGGCGAACACGATGGTGTCGACCACCAGTCGCATCGAAGGCTCGGGCGGGAAGATGTACTCCTTCTGCGCGATGTACTCCTTGAGGATGTCGTTCTGCAAGGTGCCACCCAGTTGGGCCGGCGACACACCCTCCTTCTCACCGACCGCGATGTACATCGCGTAGAGGATCGCCGCCGGCGAGTTGATCGTCATCGAGGTGGTGATCTGGTCTAGCCGGATACCGTCGAAGAGCGTCTCCATGTCCTCGAGCGAGTCGATCGCTACGCCGCAGTGGCCGACCTCGCCTTCACCGAGTGGGTCGTCCGAGTCGTAGCCCATCAAGGTCGGCATGTCGAACGCCACCGAAAGGCCCTTCTGTCCTTGCGCGAGCAGGAACTTGTAGCGCTGATTCGTTTCCTGGGCGGTGCCGTAGCCGGCGAACTGGCGGATCGTCCAGGGCTGCCCGCGATACATCGAGGGGTAGACGCCGCGCGTGTAGGGAAATTCGCCCGGGTAGCCGAGCTTCTCGTCGTAGCTCCACCCCTCGAGGTCCTCCGGGGTATAGAGCGGTTGCAGCGGGACACCCGACATCGTCGCCGCGTTCTCGTTCGGCGGTAGCTTGCCGCTCCGGTAACGGGCGGCCCATTCCTCGTAGGCCGTCTTGCGACGAAGGGCCATCAGTTGCCTCCTTGCGGCGCCCGCTGTCCGAGGACCTCCGCGGCGAGCGCGTACGGGTTTAGTTTCCCATTCCGATTCTCGCGCAGCCGCCGGCCGACGGCCGTGTCCCCATCCAGGACCCGGCGGGCATCTTCGCGCGCGCGGTCCGCGACCAGGGCGACCACTTCGTGCTTGAGGCGCTGCTGGCGGCGGGTCGCCAGCGTCCCGCTTTCTTTGAGGTAGGCCTGGTGTTCGAGTACGGCATCCCAGACCTGTTCCATCCCCTCCTCCTTGACCGCGCAGGCCAGCACGATCGGCGGCCGCCAGGCTTGTTTGGGCCCGAGCCCGATGGAATCCTGGATCAAGCGCCGTGTTTTCTCGGCGCCACCCAGGTCGGTCTTGTTGATGACGAAGACGTCGGCGATCTCCAGGATGCCCGCCTTGATGCTCTGCACCGCGTCCCCCGACTCCGGCATCATGACCAGGACGACGGTATCGCAGATGGTCGAGATCTCGAGCTCCGACTGGCCGACGCCGACCGTCTCGACGAGGACGACGTCGCGACCATAGGCATCGAGCAGGTGGATGGCTTCCCGGGTCGCTGCCGCCAGACCGCCCAGGTGCCCGCGGGCGCCCATGCTGCGAATGAAGACGCCCTTGTCCAGCGTGTGGCGGGCCATCCGGATTCGGTCGCCGAGCACGGCGCCCCCGGTAAATGGGCTGCTGGGGTCGACGGCGATCACACCTACCGTTTGCTGGCGGTCGCGAATCACCTTGACCAGGGCGTCGGCCAGCGTGCTTTTGCCCGTTCCCGGCGCGCCGGTCAACCCGACCAGATAGGCGTGCCCGGTGTGTGGCTGCAACTCGGCCACCAGCTGGCTCGCCTGCGGGTCCCGGTCTTCGGCCAGGCTGATGGCCCGCGCCAGCGCCCGGACATCGCCGGAAAGCAGGGCGCCGGCCAAACTCATTTCAAATTCAATCCTATCAGCGGCCGTTTAGGCCGGCGGCCTCTACGCTCTGCCCGGCGCCGGGAAGGTTTTCAGGGTGAAATCCGAGCCCAGGACGACGGTCACGTTCGCTCCGCTGGACGGGGCCGGCACGGTCGTCACCACCCCGCCGAAGTAATCCTGGAGCCACGAGACGGTGGCAGCCGCCCGACCACCCGACCCGTCCAGGATCTGGGTCTGGGTGACCCGTTGCGCCGCCGCCGGTCCGACAGTCGCGCTCCACCCTGCCGCCTGGAGGAGCGAGGTCATGATGCTGGCCGGGGTTCCGATGCCGTAGGGGAGCCAGTAACGACGGCTGCCATCCTGCACCTGGACGGGGGTCTGGGTCGCCAGCGCCGACCGGTCCGGAAGCGCCATCGCCACAAAGCGCTGCAAGGCGCCATAGCTGGGGTCGAGCGGTTGCAGCACGTACTGGCCGCTGCTGTTGAAGCCGCTGCGCAAAAGGTTCGACGTATCGATCGCCACCCGCCGGATGTCCTGGTCCTTGATCCGCCCGGCCAGGGACGCGAGTTGCTGCATCTCCGCCGGACGCAGGTTGGTTCGCACGTTGTCCTGCAGCGCACCCAGCAACGACAAGAGATGAGTAACGGCATTCACCGAGAAGGCGCGCTGCCGGACCGCCAGGATGATCAATTGCTGGCGACGCGAGCGGTCGAAGTCGGAGGTGGTCTCCCTGGATCGCGCGTACTCGAGGGCGCGCTCCCCGTCGAATTGTTGCGGTCCGGCAGGGATTCGGATATGCATCATCCCGGTTGACTCGCCGGCCGGGAAGAAGGGATCGTCGAGCGTGGTCGGGACGTCAACCTTAATGCCGCCGATGGCATTGACGACATCGCGGAAGGCCTTGAAGTCGACCCCCACCCAGTAGTCGATCGGCTGTCCCGTCACCTGCGAGACGGTCGCCGCGGCCAGGTCGCCGCCGCCAGTGTCGGTCTTCCAGTCGCTGCGCACGTTCGGGTAACTGCGGTGATCGATGCCGATGGCGTACGCGCTGTTGAGTTTGCCCGTCATGTAGCCGTTGTTGGGCAGGGCCGGGATCTTCACCCAGAGGTCCCTCGGCAGCGAGATCATGATCGCCTCGTGGCTGCCGGGCCGAATCGAGAGCAGCATGACGGAGTCGGTTAAGTACGGCCCGTCGTGGCCGGGCCCTCCGTAGCCGAGCAGCAGGATGTTGATGCGTTGGTCGTGCTTGATCTTCCAGCCCAGCGAGCCGGGATCGTCGGTCTGCGCATGCACCATCGCGATCAGGTCAGCGGGTTGGGCACGCGGGGAGATGGCATGGACGGCGGACCAGACTCGAAACACACCGAGCCCCGCGACTAACAGAGCGGCCCCAGCGATCAGGGCCAGTACGGCGCGGGGGGATCGCCACCCGCCTGCCGGGCCGAGCGCGACTGATGCGCGCCGCCGGCGTATTTCACTTCCCAAGGGCAGCCGTCAGTGTAGCGAAAATTTGACGGCCAATCGCGCCCGTTTGTCATGACGCTCCGTAATATGGTCGACGATGCGCGCAGCTCCCATCCTTCGCCGACGGAGCGGGCCATTCGTCATCTCGGCTCAGACCCTCTTGCTGGCGTCGGGGATCCTCGCCCTGGTCCTGGGTGTCTTTACGCTCCTTCACCAATTGCATGCCAGCCTGGTCGACCGCAACTTCACGATCGTGGCGCTGATCATCGCCGCCATCTGGCTCGCCTGCATCATCCTGGCGTTTCTGGGCTTCCGTATCGGTGTGTTCGGTACGGGCGCTATCGCCTTTGTGGAATTCGGGGTGACCGCTTCGACTCCCTTCGTGTCCGGGCCGCGCGGGTTGAGCACCCTGGTGCAGCACGAAGGTCTTCCGGTCGCCCCTGCAGCCATGGGGCTTGTGGCCGCTTGCATCCTGACCATGATCATCGCGGCCGTGGCCTGGGGTAATTCGCGGGGGCGAGATCGACGGCTGACCACCCTGCCGCTACTGGTGGCGGCGCTGGCCGGTGCGGTGCTCGTGATTCTCCAGGCAACTGATGGGGTCCATCGCGACAACTTCGGCTCAGCCAATCCCGAGGACGGCGCATTCGCCGCTGCCATCGTCGCTGCCCTCTGGCTGCTTGGCGGGTTATGGATCGCACGCTTGCGGCGGGTGGGGGCGCTGATGATCGTGCTAGCTACCTTTATCGTCTGGTATTCCTTTATTGGGCTACACCTTCTCAAGGGCGGCACGACCTTGAGCCAGGTGGCAGCCAGAAGCGGCATCATCTGGGCTGTCATCTCCGCAGCCGCGACCGTTCTGGCAGCGGCCTCCTTTCTGGTCGCATTGGGATTCCTGGCGCTGGCCGTCGTGCGGCCACTCCGGCCGAAACCCGCCCAGGCCGCCCCCGCCGCCCAGCGCGCCAACCGCTGATCGACTCGAAAGGAAACGGCCTGCCGCCCCCGTCATTCGTACATGGAGGGTTGGCGCCGGATCGCCGCCGCCGTCGTCCGCCGGCTGTCGCAGGTGCCTTGGCGCCGGATCGCCGTGGCCTTGGTCGGCCGGCTGTGGCAGCTGCGACGCCTACCTACGCGGGTCAAAGCGGGCCTCGCGGGGGCTGTGGTCGTGCTGCTGGTGATCGGGAGCATCCTGTTCGTTCGCAACCCCGCCGGCCCGTTCGGCAAGGTCGAGGCCATGCCACCCAGCACCGGAACGATCAGCCGGATCCCCGTCCTTGGTCCCGGTCATCGCTACCTGTACTTCCCGGTCTCCGGGCGGGTGACGGCTGGCGTGAAATACCGATACGTATTGCCGACCCATTGCGGCCTCGACTACCCGACGGGGCCGGACTTCGACGGCAGCTTCTGGGATTCGGTTGACTCGACGCAGCGAAACAAGTTCGCCAGCACGCCGCCGGGCTTTACCCAGCCAGAGGACGACGGCTACATGATCCTGGTGTCGGCAGATACCGCCGAATTTCATTCGTCGGCCGGCGGGGTTGCAAAGTACACGCGGCGCACCCGCGGCCTGATCGCCGGCGACTGTCAATAGCCGCCTCCGGTGTGGAAAAGGCGGCGTGATAGTCGACTCAGTCTGGTAGGCGGCTCCCGTCCGGTCCGTAGCGATAGAAGCCACGACCGGTCTTACGCCCGAAGTGCCCGGCGTCGACCAGCTGACGGAGCAGCGGCGGCGCCGCAAATCTCGCATCGTGCAGGCCCTCGTAGAGGACGCCACAGATGTGGAGATGGGTGTCGAGGCCGACGAAGTCGGCAAGCTCGAGCGGACCCATCGGGTGGTGCAGCCCAAGCCTGGCGCCCTGGTCGATGTCCTCGCGGGTTCCCAGTCCCTCCATCAGCGCCCGGATCGCTTCGTTGATGAACGGCACGAACATCCGGTTGACGATGAATCCGGGATAGTCCAGCGAGGTGATAGGCGTCTTGTTGAGGGCTCTCGAGAGCTCGAGGGTCGTCGCCAGCGTTGCGTCCGAGGTATCACGGCCACGTGTCAGCTCCACAAGCGGCATCACCGGCACCGGGTTGAAGAAATGCATCCCGATGAACCGGTCGGGACGCTTGGTCGTCGCCGCCATCCGGGTGATCGGGATCGACGAGGTGTTGCTGGCGAGGATCGCCTCCGGCTTGCAGACGCCATCCAGCCGCTTGAACAGGTCCTGCTTTGCCTCGAAGTTCTCGGTAATCGCTTCGATTACGAAGTCGGCGCGACCGGCGGCCTCGAGCGACGTCGTCGGATGCAGGCGGCCAAGTGCGGCGTCACGCTCGGCCGCCCCGAGCTTGCCTTTCTGTACCAAACTGTCCAGCCGCTTCTTGATGCTCTCGACGCCGCGGGCCACAAGCTTGTCGTCGACCTCCCGGAGGGTCACGTCGAAACCACAGGTGCTGGCCGTTTGGGCAATGCCAGCTCCCATCAGGCCGGCACCGGCAACGTAGAGCTGTTTGATCGTCACGCCTTCTCCTTTAGCACCTCGCGGGCAATCACCAATCGTTGGATTTCGTTGGTCCCCTCGTAAATCTGCGTAATCTTCGCATCCCGCATCATGCGCTCGGCCGGGAAGTCGCGAAGGTATCCGTAGCCGCCAAGGATTTGCACCGCATCGGTGGTGACGCGCATCGCGGTGTCCGAAGCGAAAAGCTTGGCCATCGACGAGCCGGCGGTGATGTCCTGCAGGTTGCGGTCGAGCGCGTCCCCCGCGGCATAGGTCAAAACGCGAGCCGCCTCGATCTGGGTCGCCATGTCGGCCAGCATGAACTGGATGCCCTGGAACTCCATGATCGGCTTCCCGAATTGCCGCCGCTCGCCGGCATAGCGGCGTGCCAGGTTGAAGGCGCCCTCGGCGATGCCGAGCGCCTGGGCCGCGATCGCGGGTCGGGAGTGATCGAGCACCTGCATCGCGAGCTTGAACCCCTCACCCTCCTTGCCGAGCCGGTTCGCCGCCGGCAGCGCGAGGTCTTCGAAGAAGAGTTGGGCGGTTGGTGATCCACGTATCCCCATTTTTTTCTCCAGCTTGCCCACCTTGAAACCCGGCATCCCCTTCTCCACGATGAAGGCGGAGATATCACGAGCCGGCGTATCGCCATCCTCGTCGGTGCGCGCAAAGACAACGATCGTGTCCGCCACGCTCCCACCGGTGATGAAGGTCTTCGAGCCGTTCATGACGTAGGTGTCGCCGCGCTTGATCGCGCGCGTCCGCATGCCCCCGGCGTCGGAACCGGAGCCCGGTTCGGTCAGCGCGAAGGCCGCCAGCTGCTCGCCACGGGCCAGCGGCGGCAGGTACTTGCGTTTCTGCTCCTCGGTGCCCGCCAGCCAGATGGGCAGGCTGCCGAGCGATTGCACACTCAGAATCAGCGAGGAGGTGACGCAGAACCTACTGATCTCCTCGATCGCCACGAGCAGTGTGAGGGCGCTGCCGCTGACCCCGCCGTACTCGGGCGTGAAGGGGATGGCGAGGATGTCCTGTTTCGCGAAGAGGTCTTTGATGTCCCACGGAAACTCGCCGGATTCGTCGATTTCGGCCGCCCGCGGTTCCACCCGCTCCAGGCAAAGGTCATGCACCATACCGCGGATCTGCTCTTGCTCATCGGTCAGGCTGAAGTCCATCAGGCGCGCGCCAGCTCGCGGGCGATGACGACCCGCTGAACCTGGTTGGTCCCCTCGTAGATCTGGCAGGCTTTCGCGTCGCGCACACGCCGCGCCATCGGATATTCCTCGAGATATCCATAACCACCGAATACCTGCAACGCGTCGAGTGTGATGTCCATAGCGGCGTCGGTGCTGAAGAGCTTCGCCATCGACGCCTCCTTGGTGAAGGGCCGGCCGGCGTCGCAGAGGGCGGCAGCCTTCCACGTCATCCAGCGGGCCGCCCGGATCCTGACCGCCATGTCGGCGATCTTGTTCTGGATCGTCTGCAGCTCGGCGATCGGCTTTTCGAACTGCTTGCGTTCTTTCGCATACGCGACGGCGTCGTCCAACGCTCCCTGCGCCAGCCCCACCGCCTGGGCACTGATGCCGATCCGCCCGCTGTCGAGCGCGCGCATCGCGATGCGGAAGCCCTGGCCCTCTTCACCGAGGCGATCGGCCTCGTCCACGGCGCAGTTGTCCAGATGGACTTCCGCGATCGCCGATCCGTTGAGGCCCATCTTCTTGAACCTCGGCCCCACCTTGAGGCCTGGATTGTCGCCGCCAACCAGGAACGCGGTGATGCCCTCGGCGCCGGACCCGGGCCGGGTCGAGGCCATCACGATGTACAGCTGGGCCTCGCCGGCGTTCGTGATGAAGATCTTGCTGCCGTTCAGGACATACCTACGGCCCGTACGGGTCGCCATGGTCTTGAGGTGCGCCGCGTCGGAGCCGGCCTCGGGCTCGGTCAGCGCGAAGGCGGCCAGCTTTCTCCCCATGGCAAGGTCGGGCAACCACCGGCCCTTTTGCTCCTCCGTGCCGAAAAGAACGATGGGTTCCGTGCCGACCGAGGCGTGAACGTCGAGGATGCCGGCGGTCGCGGCGCTGTAGCGCGCGACCTCTTCGACGAAGATGGCGAACGAAAGGTGATCGAGCCCGGCGCCCTGGTACGTGTCCGGGACCAGGATGCCGAGGAGGCCGAGCTCGGCGGCCTTCGCAACCAGGTCACGAGGGAACTCGCCGTTGTGATCGATCGCGTCGGCGCGGGGCTTGACCTCGCGCTCGGCGAAATCTCGAACGAGTTTGCGGATCTCCTGCTGTTCCGGGTTAAGGGAGAGATCCATCTAGTTCACACGGATGACCGTGGCCTCGCCCTGCGCCATCCCGGAGCAGATGCCCGCGGCGCCGTAGCCGCCGCCACGGCGGCGGAGCGCGTAAGCGAGGTGCATCAGGATGCGGGCGCCGGAGGCGCCGATCGGATGTCCTACGGCGAGCGCGCCGCCGTCGACGTTGACTCGCTGCTCGTCGATACCGAGCAGGTCCATGGCGGTGCAGGCGACCGCAGCAAAGGCCTCGTTGATCTCGAACAGGTTCATCTCGTCGACGCGAAGGCCGAGCTTCTTCAGCGCCGCCTGGGTCGAGGACGCCGGCACGGTCGCGAGGTACGGCGTATCGGCCGATGACTCGCCGTAGGCGAGCCACTGCGCGAGCACCGGCAAGCTCCGCCGTTGTGCCTCCGCCCCACTCATCAGGAGGATGGCGGTAGCGCCGTCGTTGACGCCAGGCGCATTCCCGGCGGTGATGGTGCCATCCGGCTGGAACACGGGTTTGAGCCGGGCGAGTCCCTCGATCGTGGTGTCCGGTCGCGGTTGCTCATCGGCCGAGACCGTCGCGGTGCCCTTGGGGTTCGGCACTGCCACCGGAACCAGTTCGTCCTTGAAGTATCCCGCCTTCAGCGCCGCGGCATAGCGTTGCTGGCTACCGTATGCGTACTCATCTTGCCGTTCGCGCGAGACCTCGAACTCCCTCGCGACGTTGCTGCCTTCGACCGCCATGTGGCAACCGTTGGCCGGATCGATCAGGCCGTCGCGCACCATGCTGTCGACTAATACGGCGTCCCCCAGCCGATACCCGAAGCGGGCTTTGTCGAGCAGGTACGGCGCCTGGCTCATGTTTTCCATGCCACCGGCGACCACGACCCCGGCATCGCCGTTTCGGATGAGGAGAGCCGCCAGGTTCACGGCTTTGAGCGAGGAGGCGCAAACCTTGTTGACACTGAGCGCTGGTACGGTCGTGGGCAACCCGGCTTTGATCGCGGCCTGCCGGGCGGGGATCTGGCCCATGCCGGCGGTGATCACGGTGCCCATGATGACTTGGTCGACATCGGCGCCGTCCACCTGGGCCCGGTCGAGCACCTCCTTGATCACGACCGCCCCCAACTCGGGTGCCGCTAGCGTGGAGAGCCCACCTCCCAGCTTGCCGAACGGGGTGCGGGCGGCCGCCACCAGCACGACGTCCACCACGATTGCATTCTAGAAGTGGCGCGGCGGGGGGCCAAATCGCGGGCCATATACTTGCGGAGGTGGCGTTCAAACACCTCCTCTCCGGGCGCCGCGGTGCGGTTGCCACGATCACCATCAACCGTCCTGACGACCGCAATGCCCTCAGCACCGAAACCGTTGCTGAGCTCCGAGCAGCCCTCGCCCAGGCCAAGGGCGATCCGGAGGTCCGCGTGATCGTCATCACCGGCGCGGGCAAGGTTTTCTGCGCGGGCGCCGACCTGAACAGCTTTCGCCGCGAGCAGCCGGAGCTGGAACGTTACTTCCAGCGGCGCCAGCTCGCCGACCTCTTCCTCGAGATGGCCGAGCTGGGCAAGCCCACTGTCGCCCGAATCAACGGCCACGCGTTGGCCGGTGGCTTCGGACTCGTCGCGTCCTGCGACCTTGCCATCGCGGTCGACGACGCGCAGTTCGGCATGCCCGAAGTCAACGTCGGCGTCTTCCCGATGATGATCATGGCCATCGTCTTTCGCAACCTACCTCGAAAGGCCGCCATGGAATTGATGCTGACGGGCAAACGGATCGATGCGCCAGAGGCGACCCGCCTGGGATTGATCAACCGGCACGTGCCGGCCGGGCGGCTGGACGCCGAGGTCGACGCGCTCGCCGATGAACTCGCAAAGAAGAGCCCGATCGGGATGAAGCTTGGACTCGAAGCCTTCTACAAGATGCAGGACATGAGCTTCCCATCGGCGATCGCGTACTTGCAGGACCAGCTCGCGCTCCTCAGTCTGAGCGACGACCTCAAGGAAGGGGTGACCGCCTTCTTCGAAAAACGCGAACCGAGATTCACCGGTCGATGACCATGCCGTCGGTCGAATGGGTGGAGGTTGGTCCACGCGACGGCCTGCAGAGCTGGCCGGCGACGCTGCTGACGCCCGTCAAGGTGGGGCTGATTACTGGCCTGCTCGACTGCGGCTTTCGGCGGGTCGAGGCGACCTCGATGGTGCACCCGAATTGGGTGCCACAACTGGCCGATGCGGAAGCGGTGCTGGAGGCGCTCCAGGACCGGCGCGATCAGCTCCGCGTGCTCGTGCCCAATCGCAAGGGCCTCGAGCGGGCACTCGCGGCCGGGATTCGCAATGTCGCCGTCACGGTCGCGGCCACCAATGGCTACAACCAGCACAACCTGAACCGGACCGTCAAAGACACGCTTTGGGAGATCCAGGAGATCACAACCCAGGCGGGCCGCGACGGCGTCGTGGTGGACGCCAGCATCAGCGTGGCGTTCGGTTGCCCCTATGAAGGTAGGGTGTCGCCGCAGTGGGTTGCCGACGTCGCCGCGGCACTGGCTGATGACAACATCGAGGAGATTTCGCTGGCCGACACGATCGGCGTTGCCAACCCGGCTCAAGTCGAAACGCTCTTCCTGGACATGAAGGAGCGCCTCCCGGCGGTGCGCTGGGGCGCGCACTTTCACGACACGCGGGGGACCGCCCTCGCCAACCTGCTTTCCGCACTCGAAACCGGCGTCAATCTGTTCGAGGGATCGGTCGGCGGCATCGGCGGCAGCCCGTTCGCGCCGGGCGCGGCAGGCAACCTCTGCAGCGAAGACGCGCTCGCGATGCTCGAGGCCATGGGAATCGCGACCGGAGTCGACGTCAGCCGGCTGGTTGAGGTCGCGCGCGGACTCGAGCGAACGCTCGGCGCCCCGCTGCCCGGTCGGGTGCACGCGCTCGCGCCGCCTGAGGCCGGGAGCGTCTCGGCATGAGTGCGGAGGACGAGCTGAAGGTTCGATCTGACACGGCCCGGGCTGGCGGCTCAGCGAAGTACGCGGAAAAGCTCCGCCAGGAGCACAAGCTGCCCGTTCGACGCCGGCTCGAGTTGCTGCTTGACCCGGATTTTCTGATCGAGGACGGGTTACTGGCGCACAGCGAGGAGCCTGGTTACGGCGCCGACGGGGTCGTCACCGCGATCGGCCGGATCGAGGGTCGCACCGTCTGCGTGATGGCCAACGACCCGACGGTCAAGGCCGGGTCCTGGGGGCCCCGCACGGTCGAGAAGATCGTCCGCATCCAGGAGACCGCCGAGCGGCTACGCGTGCCGATCTTCTACCTGGTCGATTCGGCTGGGGCCCGGATCACGGACCAGGTGGAGATGTTCCCGGGGCGGCGGCATGCGGGTCGCATCTTCTACCAGGAGGTGCAACTCTCCGGGGTGGTGCCACAGATCTGTTTGCTCTTCGGTCCCTCGGCGGCCGGGGGGGCGTACATCCCCGCCTTCTGCGACATCACGATCATGGTCGAGGGCAACGCCAGCATGTACCTCGGCTCGCCGCGGATGGCCGAGATGGTGATCGGCGAGAAGGTGACGCTGGAGGAAATGGGCGGGGCGCGGATGCACGCGACGGTCAGCGGCCTCGCCGACCTGCTGGTGGCTTCCGACGAAGACGCGATCGCCGCCGGCCGGCGCTACCTCTCCTATTTCCCGCAAAACTGGACCGCGATGCCAGATCCCGGACGCGCGGCGGACGCCCGGCCCCCCGTGCCCCTGGACACCCTGGTACCCCCTGACGAGGGGCGCGCCTTCAACATGCAGCAGCTGATCGACGGGGTGATCGACGCGGGCAGTTTCTTCGAGATCAAACCGCTCTACGCCAAAGAGATCATCTGCGGCCTGGCGCGCATCGACGGCCGGGTGGCCGGCGTGATCGCCAATCAGCCGATGCACAAAGGCGGCATCCTCTTCGTCGACTCAGCCGACAAGGCGGCCCGCTTCATCGCGCTCTGCGACGCCTTCAACATCCCCTTGCTGTTCCTCGCCGACGTGCCGGGATTCATGATCGGCACCGCCGTCGAGCGGCAGGGCATCATCCGCCATGGCGCCAAAATGATCGCCGCCGTCTCCGAATCGACGGTGCCAAAGATCTCGGTGATCGTGCGCAAGGCCTACGGCGCTGGGCTTTACGCCATGGCCGGACCAGCGTATGCGCCCAACGCGACGCTGGCGCTCCCCACCGCCATGATCGGGGTCATGGGACCGAGCGCTGCGGTGAATGCGGTCTTCTTCAACAAGATCCAGGAACAGCCGGAGGCCGAGCGCCCGGCGTACGTCAAGAAATTGCAGGACGAGTACCGGAAAGACATCGACCTCTACCGGCTGGCCTCGGACCTCATCATCGATGCGGTGGTGGCGCCGAACGAGTTACGAACCGAGCTCGTCAATCGCTTCGCCGCCTATGCGACCAGCCAACGTCCGCGCGTCGACCGCAAGCACGGCGTCTTTCCCGTCTAGGCGTATTTATCGAGGTTCGGCCGGCGCCCGCGCCGGGATAAGCCCGAAGGCCGCGACCACAGCGACGGCGCTGATGGCGGCTCCAAGCAGCAGCGGAAGAGCGAGCGAATGCTCCAGCAACGGTCCCGACAGGGCTGATCCGATCGGGATACCGGCAAAGTTGAGACTCATGGAGACCGCAAAAGCGCGCCCGAACCAAGAAGGATCCGTGCGCCGCTGGCGGAGCGCGAAGAGCCCGACGTTGACGACGGCTTCCGCACCACCGTTGATGGCGGAGAGGACGAACACCATCGCCAGGGTGTTCGCGAATGCCAGCAAGGCAAGGGTCACGACCTGGATCGCAATGCAACCGGCGATCAGCAGCCGCTCCTTTCCCTCGGTGTTGATGCGACCGATCAGTAAGCCGGTGACCAGGCCGGCCAGTCCAAAGACCGCGAACACCTGGCCCACGGTCGCGGCGCTGCCATGGAGCTGCCGCAGGACGAGCACCGGAACGCCGACCGGAATTACGCCAAATCCGAGGTTGCAGAGAAATAGGGTAATCGCCAGGCCGCGCAGGCTGGGGTGTCGAATGACATACAGAAGGCCCGCCCACGCGTCGCCCAACAACGATCCCGCTGAATCCGCCCGCGCGACGGGCTCGTGGACGCCAAGCAGGGAGACGGCGGCAACGGCAAACACACTTGCGGCGACGACGAAGGCCCCTTCCGGCCCGAATCTCGCGACCGCCAGGCCGGCGATCGCCGGGCCGACGACGGCGGTCACCGAGTACAGGCTGCTGTCGAGCCCATTCGCCCGATCCCATAGATATCGCGGCAGCATCAGCGGGAAGAGTGAGCGAGCACCGGTCATGCTCAGGATGTTGCTGATGCCGAGAGCGCTCACGATCAGCAGGAGGATGGGCGGCGGTAGTCGCTGCTCGAGCGACAGGACGATGATGGCGACCGTGAGCCCAACCGTCGCCGCGTAATCGAGAATCATCAGCCGAACGCGGCCCTGGCGGTCGAGCAAGGCACCGGCAACCGGGCTGAAGACGAGCCCAGGAAGGATCGAGAACAGCAACGTGAGTCCCGCCAGGCCGGGTGATCGGTAGCGTTGCAGCACGAACAGAACGAGGATGATCCCCCACATCTGGCCACCGAACCGCGCCAGCAACGTCCCAAGCACGACCCGACCGAAGCCACGGACGCGGAGTAGATCTCGATACGACGGTTCGGTAGACGGCACGGTCGGACCTAACATCGCCCTGTGGAATCTATCCGATACGTGGCGCTCGGCGATTCGTACACGATCGGCACGGGGCTTGAGGACGAAGCGCAGAACTTCCCGAGCCTTCTGGCCGGGCGACTCAGAGAGGACGCGGGAATCGACGTCGCCCTCGTCAACCTCGGCGTCAACGGATACACGACGACGGATCTGATTCGCGAAGAATTGCCCGTTGCCCGCGGCCTACACCCACAACTGGTAACTGTCCTGATCGGCGCCAACGATGTCGTCCAGGGATCGACCGAAGCCGCCTACAGGACACGGCTGGTCGTGATCTATCAAGCAGTCGTCGGGTTGAGGATCCCCGCAGCGAGCGTCGTGGCAATTTCCACTCCCGATTTCTCCGGCTTACCCGGCGCCGCCCCGTTTGGCACGGCGAGTGACATGCGCCTGCAAATCGACGTCTTCAATCGCGTTGCCAGGTCCGAGGCCGCGGCTCGCGGTTTCCTCTATGCGGACATCAGCGCCATCACTCGCGCGCAAGGCCGTGGCAGGGACTGGCTCGCCGCCGACGGATTGCATCCGGGTCCTGCCCAACATCGCGCCATCGCCGATCAGCTCTGGTCGGTGCTCGGACCCGCCATTAAAAAGAGATGAGAATCGGGTCTTTTTGAGACCGCTTTTGATAGCCTCGATTTCCCATGCGCCTCATCGGATCCCGGCTCGGGCAAGCTCGCAACCTCGCGCATGGCCACAATGTCGCCCGGCTCGGTTCCGCGATTCGCCTTCGCGGCGTCAGTCACTGGTATCGATCGGGGCGCTCACGGGTGGAGGCGCTGCACGACATCTTGCTCGAGATCCCGGCCGGCGGCTATGTGGCACTGACCGGGCCATCTGGCGCAGGCAAGAGCACGTTGCTGTCGCTGATCGGTGGATTGGAACGCCCGCAGTCGGGAACCCTGACGGTGGGTCAGCACGACTTGCGAGAGCTGCGAGTCGATGCGCTGGCCGCCTATCGACGGACCACGATCGGCTTCATCTTTCAGCATTTCGGTCTCCTCGATCTCCTCTCCGCGCGGGAGAACATCGAGTTGGCCGCGTCGTTGTCGGCATCGTACAAACGACGGCTACAGTCCCGCGATCTCCTCGAAGAAGTAGGCCTCCTCGATCGCGCTGAGCATCGCCCCGGCCAGCTGAGCGGCGGTGAACGCCAGCGAGTCGCGATCGCGCGGGCCCTCGTCAACGACCCGAGCCTGATCCTCGCCGATGAGCCAACTGGAAATCTCGACGCCGACAGCGCGATGCGCGTGCTCGACCTGCTCGAGCGGGTTCATATCGAGCGCGGCTGCACCCTGCTCGTCGTGACGCACAACGAGGCGGTCGCGCAACGCGCCGAGCAGCGCTACCGGCTCGATGCCGGACGGCTTCTCGCATGACCTGGCTCGACTCGCTCACCCTCGCCTCGCGCAGCCTTCGGCGGCGCCCGGGCCGGGCGCTGCTGACGATCCTGGCCGTGACCCTGGGTGCGACGCTGCTGGTCGCCCTGGCGAGCGTCGCGACCAGCGCCGGCAGCCGGATCGTGAGCAAGTTGACCAACGGCGGACCCGTGACGGCGATCAAGGTGTCGGCGTCGAAGGCCGACTCCGACCAGCTCTACACCGATGACCTGCGCGCGGCGGGCCCCAAGGCGATCACCGATGCCACCCTGAATGCCGTACGGCGATCGCCCCACGTCGCCACCGTGATCCCGGTCCTCGCCTCCCGCATCCTGGCGGTGCCACCGCCGTTCGGCTCGACCGCGACCTCAACGTCCGGCGCGCAGGCCTTCGGCGACACCATGGTCGGCGTCGATCTGAGCCAGACGCACAATCTGCCGATCACGGTCCTGGCGGGCCGCGTGCCGCATCCGGGATTGCGCAACGAGGTGGCGATCACCGAGTCATACCTCGATCACTCGGGCTTGAGCGTGCAAAGCGCGCTCGGGAGCCAGGTCGAGATCGCCGAGCCACAGGCGTTCCAGGGCCAGAACGGCCTGCAGTTCCGCGCTCGTTGGGTCCGAGCGAACATCGTAGGGGTGGTCTCGCAGCAGGTCGGAAGCGGCGCCCTCCTGGTGACCATCGAGCAAGCCCAACTCGCGCAGACCTGGGCGCAGGCCGGCGTGGATGGCGGTGCTGCCTTTCCCCTGCCCGATTCGCAATACACCGGCATGATCGTGGTGGCGTCAAGCCTCGATGACGTACACGCGGTGCGTCAGATGATCACCAACCTCGGCTACGCCAACACGGCCCCCGAGCACCTGGTCGCCTCGGTGCTTCGATACCTGCGAGTCGTCGACATCGTGTTGGCCGGCATCGGGGCGATTGCGCTCGGCATCGCCGGGCTCGGCGTCGCCAATGCCCTGGTGGCGGCGGTGCGAGAACGCCGCCGAGAGATTGGTGTGTTGAAGGCGATCGGCGCCCGCGATCGGGACATCCTCCGGTGGTTCTTGCTCGAGGCGTTCGCCGTTGGTCTCGTCGGAGGCGTAATCGGGACGATGGCCGGACTCCTCATCGCACTGTGGGTCGGGGTCTCCGTCAACACGTACCTGACCGAGCAAGGGCTGCAAAGCATTCAGTTCGGCGATGTGTCCTGGCCGCTGATCGGGGCGGCCATCCTGGGGACGAGCCTGCTGGCGATCGCGGCCGGCGTGGTCCCGGCGTTGCAGGCGGCCCGAGTCTCGCCTCAAGAGGCGGTGGCCGCGGCATGACAGCCTTGCGTGCCGCGCGCATCGCCGCCAGTCTGCTCGGGGCGGCACTGACGCTCAGCGCCTGCGCCACGACACCGGTCGTCGGCGTCGGGCCGTCGGCTTCCGCGGCGGCACCAATCATCTATGCCGCGATCGGCGCGAGCGAGACCTACGGAATTGGCGCGACCGACCGATATCGTCAGGCGTGGCCGCAGGTCTTCTACAACGATGTCCTCCCCCGATCGGCGGTCCTCTATAACTTCGGCATCCCGGGCGCCACCACGGCCCAGGCGCTGCACGATGAGGTCCCGGCCGCCCTGGCGGTTCACCCGACTGTGGTGACGGTCTGGCTGAATGTCAACGACCTCATCCGCGGCGTGTCAGCCGCGGACTACGAGGCACAACTCCGCCAGCTGCTGCACACCTTGCGGCGCGGTGGTCAGACGCAGGTGCTGGTGGCAAACACGCCCGACCTCGGTCAACTGCCGGCGTACCGTGCCTGCTTGCCCAACGCGCCAGCCGGTGGGCCCGCTTGTCTGATCCCCGATGGATTGCTCCCGACGCCGCAGGCGGTGGCCACTACGGTCGGTGCCTATAACGCCGCCATCAGCCAGACGGCAACGCAGGAAGGAGCTACGTTGGTCGACCTACATCTCAACGGTACCCAGATCAGCCAGCATCCTGAGTGGCTCAGTGCCGACGGGTTCCATCCGAACGAACAGGGCTACGCGGCCATCGCGAAGTTGTTCGAGGACGCCTACCGCCGAGTCGCTTAGTTCGGCCGATCCGCTCGAGCCTCGGATCGCGTCGCCACTCCCAGAAGGCCGGCGAGCGCAGCGGCGCCCGCGGCCAGGCGCATGCCGATCGTGATCGTCACCGTAGCGCTGAAGACCGC
>DATNMN010000126.1:0-14879 GCA_035602295.1 Candidatus Dormiibacterota bacterium
GGCGGGGATGCCGGACACCGGCCACTGCTCGAGTGCCGCGACCAGGGCGTCTTGGGCAAGCTCCTCCGCCACTCCGACATCGCGCACGATATGCGCCAGGCCCGCGATCAACCGGGCGGACTCGATTCGCCAGACGGCCTCGATCGTGCGGTGGGTATCGGACGTGTCAGGCCTTGGCTGCCGCCTGCGCCCGAAGGCGCTCGTCCCGCTCCCTCCATTCGGGCGTATAAGCCGGTCCGAGGTCCTCCGCCTCGATCACTTGGCGAATCTCGATCTCGAACGGGCCCAGGCGCCGCTCCAGTTCCGCGGCCTCCGTGCTGCCGCTGGCCCACGGGCCGCGCTTCAGCCACTCGATCGCCTCTTCCTTCGATTTCACCTGCCACAGCCAGTAGCCGGCGATCAGCTCCTTGGTCTCCGCAAAGGGTCCGTCGATCACCGTCGCCTTCCCGCCGGAGAACCGTACCCGCGCCCCTTTCGAGCTGGCATGCAGGCCGTCGCCCGCGAGCATCACGCCGGCCTTGACCAGCTCCTCGTTGTACTTCCCCATCTCCTCGAGCAGCGCCTGGGAGGGCATAATTCCCGCCTCCGAATCCTTGTCGGCCTTGACCACGATCATGACTCGCATCTCAAGTTCCTCCTTTACGATTTGAGCGTCCTATTCATGCGTCGAACGGCGGCCGGCTAAATCGACATGGGTTAGCCGCCGGCGATCGCCCCCACGACCAGGAACGGCTCGGCACCTGTGGCCACCGCCTCGGGCAACGGCGCATCCGATGCCTCATTGGAGAGATCCTGCTCGCTGGCGTAGAACCTGATGAAGGCCCGACGCTTGTGCGTGACCTGGTCACGGATCGTGCCGCGCAGCATCGGATAGCTGGCCTCGATCGCGTCGAGCACCGACTGCTGGGTCGTCGGGCCGGCAACGTCAACCTTTAGTTCGCCGTTCACGCGCGCCAGGTTGCGCAGGTGCGCCGGAAGCACGACCCGGATCATCGGAGCGTCTGGACTTCCACCGAGTAGACCGCCGGAAGATCGCGAACGATCGGAGCCCAGCTGTCTCCGGCGTCCGCCGATCCGTACACCTGCCCGCCGGTGGTGCCGAAGTAGATCCCGGCCGATTCCAGCGAGTCGATGGCCATGGCATCGCGCAGCACGTTGACGAAGCAATTGCTCTGCGGCAAGCCGTTGGTCAGCGCTTCCCATTCGTTGCCGCCGGTCCGGCTGCGGTAGACGCGCAGTTTGCCGTCGGGCGGCACGTGCTCGGAGTCGCTCTTGATGGGCACGACGTAGATCGTCTCCGGCTCGTGCGGATGGACGTCGATCGGAAACCCGAAGTCGCTCGGCAAATTGTCGCTGACTTCGCGCCATGACTCGGCGGCGTCATCGCTGCGCATGACGTCCCAGTGCTTCTGCATGAACAGCGTGTCCGGACGCGATGGGTGCATCGCGATGCGGTGCACGCAGTGGCCGACCTCAGCGTTCGGGTCCGGGATGCCTTCGGAGTGCAGCCCCTTGTTCGCGGGTCGCCAGGACTTGCCGGCATCCTCAGTCTTGAACACGCCTGCCGACGAGATGGCGATGAACATCCGATCCGGGTGCGTCTTGTCGAGGAGGATGGTGTGCAGGCACATCCCACCGGCGCCGGGCGCCCAGTTGGGACCGGTCGGGTGTTGCCGCAGCGCGGGCAGCTCCTCCCAGTTCTGGCCGCCGTCAGTCGAGCGGAAGAGCGCCGCGTCTTCGACGCCGGCGTAGACGGTGTCCGGATCCGTCAGTGACGGTTCGAGATGCCAGACGCGCTTGAACTCCCAGGGACGCGGCGTGCCGTCGTAATAGAGGTGCGTGCCGGTTGCGCCCTCGTACGCGAACTTGTTTCCGACCGTATTCCAGGTCTTGCCTCCGTCGTCAGAGCGCTGAATGATCTGCCCGAACCAGCCGGTGTTCTGGGCGGCATAGATCCGGTTGGGGTCGACCGGCGACCCCTTGACGTGGTAGACGTCCCAGCCGGTGAAGTGCGGTCCGCTGATGTCCCACTGCTTGCGCTTGGCATCCGCTGTCATCACGAATGCGCCCTTGTGCGTCCCAACCAGTACCCGAACTCCGCTCATGCCTCACTCCTTCCTGAATCCAGCCTTCGAGCTCTACGAGAATACGGCACGCCACCGATTTAAGCCGGGATCTCTTCTTCCTCGATCGCGACGTCAACGTGGTTGGCGGCGGGCTCCGGTCGGAGCACCGTCGCCGCGACGATGAGTGAGACGAATGCGAGTCCGGTGGCGACCGCCCAGGCGAGGTGGAATCCGCCGCTCAGTGCGGGGGTGACGGCCTGGCCGTGACTGAGCAGCTCACCGGTGCGACTCGTCGACAGCGTTGCCAGCACCGCTAGGCCGAGCGCACCACCGACCTGGGCGGTGGTCTGGATCAATCCCGAGGCGAGCCCTGAATCGCTCGGCGTCGTCCGTGCCATCGCCAGCACGGCCAGCGATGGGAAGGCCAACCCGCCGCCGATCCCGAGCAGCGCCATGGGGATGAACAGATTCGGGAAATAGTTGCTGATCATCGGACCTTGCGCGGCGAACCCGAGCGCGATGGTGATCAGGGCCAAGCCCGCCAGTACCACGGCGTAGGCGCCAAATCGCATGATCAGCCGGGCTGTGACGCCAATCGACAGCGCGCCCATCCCGAGGGCGACGGGCAGGAACGCGAGCCCGATCGCCATTGGCCCGTAGTGGAGCACCCGCTGCAAATCGAGGGAGCCGAGGAAGAAGAAGCTGAACATCGCCGGGGCCGACAGGGCCTGGATCACGTTCGCGCCCGAGAAGTTGCGCCCGCGGAACAGGCGAAGCGGCAGCAACGGCGTAGTCGCCGTCGCCTGGCGAACGATGAACCCGACCACCAGCGCGATCGCGACCGCACCGAGACCGAGCGTGCGCAGCGAACCGAGTCCGTAGGTGGACGACTCGACGATGGTGTAGACGCCCAGCATCAATCCCGACGTGATCAGGACCGCGCCCAGCGCATCGGCGCCGCTCCGCAGGCCGATCCCGCGGTCGGACTCGAGGAGCCGTGACGCGAGGATGGCGATGACGATCCCGATCGGGAGATTGACGAAGAAGATCCAGTGCCAGCTGACCGCCTGGGTGATCAGGCCGCCGGCCAGCAGGCCGATCGAGGCACCGGCGGAGGCGACGAAGCTGAAGACACCGATCGCCTTGGCGCGTTCCGCGGGCTCGGGGAACATCGTGACGACCATGCCAAGGATCACAGCGGAGCTGACGGCGCCGCCGATTCCCTGGAGAAAGCGCGCGGCTACCAGCATCGGCTGGCCGATCGACAGCCCGCATATCAAGGAGGCGGCGGTAAATATGCCGAGCCCGACGAGGAAGATGCGCTTGCGGCCGAGCAGGTCGCCGAGCCGGCCGGCGAGCAACAGGAAGCCGCCAAACGCGATCAGGTAAGCGTTGACGACCCAGGCCAGGCCGGCTTGCGTGAAGCCGAGGTCGTTCTTGATCGAGGGGAGGGCGACATTGACGATCGTCTGATCCAGCACGATCATCAAAAAGCCCGTGCACAGGATGTACAGGGCCAGCCAGCGTGAATCGCCCGACCTGGATGTCGCCTTGCCGCTTATGGTCAACTGCCCCATACCGTTCTCGCTCTTCAACCTCATTGCGCTTCTCCTCTATTCCGTGTCATGACCCCTTAGACGGCCCTCGGCGAGAAACTCATCGGTCTCGCCGCCCTTTCCACACCGGGGGCAGATATTGACCCTCGCTACTGATACGTCGATTGAGGGCAGGCCAAATCGACAGGCAGGGGTTGGAGAAGAGCGCCGCTAGGCTGGTTTCTGGAAGCGGCTGTAGGGCGAGCGGCGCTGCACTTCGGAGTTGAGCCGCGCCAGAGTGACGTCGTCGCCCACGTACTTGCTCAGCCGGCCGATATGCTCGACCGGAACGAATATGCGGTCGCCCTGCGCATACTCGAGTTGCAGGAACTGGGTGGTTGTCCCGTCCGCCCCTTCCATCTGACGGGTCCCGGTATACCGGCTTAATCCGTGGGTGGTATGGAGGACCAGCTCGCCTGGAAGGAACGGGGAAGTGAACTCGGATGGCACGTGTCCACTATATATACCGCACCGGGAGGCCTCTCAAACATGCCGGGAACTGAGGGTCGCACCGGCGCTGGCGACCGTCACCAAAGCGATCGCGAGGAGATCGCGAATTGTCAGGCGTTGGCCGAGGAGAAGAAAGCCCGCTGCCGCGCCCATCGCCGGCTCCAGGCTCATCAGGATGCCGAACAGTTGGGTCGAGAGGCGGCGTAGCGCGGCGAATTCGAGCGAGAAGGGAATGGCCGATGACAGGATCGCGACGACCAGGCCCAGGCCGAGGTTGTGCAGGTCCAGCAGCCGAGTGCCGGCGCCGGCGATCCCAAGGGGCGCCAGCGCGAGGGCCCCCACGGTTAGCGCGAGCGCCAGCCCATCGGGTCCGGCGACGAGGCGTCCGACTCGCTGGCCCAGCAGGATATAGGATCCCCAGCCCACTGCTGCCCCCAGCGCGAAGAGGACGCCGATCGGGGTCACGCTCCCGCCGGTTAGCGACAGCATTGCCACCCCGGCCGCGGCCATCAAAGCCCACGCGAAGTCGAACGCCTTGCGCGAACCAGCGATCGCGACAGCCAGCGGGCCAAGGAATTCGATCGTGACCGCGATCCCGAGCGGGATACGCGCAATCGACTGGTAAAAGCAGAGGTTCATGCCGGCGATGATCAGCCCAAAGGGCACGACCTCGCGCCACTGCGCAACCGATAAGCGACGCAAGCCTGGCCGGGCGATCGCCAGCAAAATGAGCGCGCCGAATCCGACCCGGATGAAGACGGTCGCGGTCGGACCAAGAAACGGGAACAGGTGCCGGGCCACGGTCGCGCCGACCTGGACGGACGCGATCGCACCCAGTGCATAAAGCGGAGCCGGCACGGCCGGCCGCCTGGCCGAGGTCATCCCGCCAGCATCTCAGGCGGTGCGACGTCGGGATGAGAAGCGGAAGGGTACATCGAGGATGGTCAGGACGATCAGCGCGAGCAGCGCCCCGACCGCGATATACCACGGCCACCGACCCATCACGCTGAGCAAGCTTCCCTGGGCCGGGACCTGCCGGAGGTAGAGGTAATTGCCGCCAGTCACCAGGTCGATGAGGCCGATGACGGCCGCGAAGGCGAGCGTGAGCAAAAAGATCCGCCGTACCGCGCCAGCGCGCGGTTCCAGGCGCAGTCCGATGATCAGGAAAAGCGCCGCGAGAACCACGAGGTCATGCGTCACATAGAACTGGAGGTAGGGAAAGCTCGGGAAATGGTCGCGTAGGTCGGGGGTCAGGAGCGCCTGGAGCGTGCCACCCAGCCCCCAGAAGTAGGTGATCTCGACCAGCAGCGCCTGCCGCCAGAGGAGCGCCACGGCGGCCACGAAGCCGCCGACGTCGCATAACTGCACCGGCAGGCTCGAGGCCGCGGACCAGCTGTGATTGGCAAGCACATACGGCTGCCAGCTCAGCTCGCTCACCACGATGCCGAGGGCAATGGTCGCCGCGACCACTGGGGTCCAGCGGCCGGGCGCGCGCCTCGCGGCGATGCAGAGGGCCGCGGCAACGACGACCAGCAGGCCCAGTGGTAGCAGGTGCTCGGGCGAGAGGATGCCCACCGGGCGTGGATTCTAGGCGAGTTCGCTCAGGCGGCTTTCTTGCGCTTGCGCGTCGACATGGCCTTGCGCGCGGACGGGGCCTTGCGCGACGAGGCGCCTTTGGGCTCGGGCGCCGGGCGGGCGCGCCGCTTCTTCGGTGCCGCCGTGGCCTCGTGCTCCACGCTGTCGAGCCGGGTGCTGAGCTTCTTCAGTCCCGCCTGCAGGTCGTCGACCTCGTGGCGGAGCGCACCGGCGCTCTGCCGCTTCGCTCGGTGAAGGAACGCCGCAAAACTCACCGTCGCCTTCCGAGTCGCCTTCTGGCTACGCCGAAACCAATCTTCGAGTGTGGCATCGGCACGCTTCAGCGCCAGCTCGACCCGGTCGTCGCGCCTGGAGGGGCTCACATGGGTGAAACGGATCGGTCGCGAAGAGCTTGCGGCCGCGCGATTTGGCTACAGGCGCAGCGGCCGGGGCTGGGCGAAGACGGCAGCCGGATCGTCCTTCCACACCGCCGGTTGGACGTCGATGTACAGCTCGATCTCGTTGCCGTCGGGGTCTTCGATGTAGAGACTGTGCGTGACACCGTGGTCGGCGCTGCCAACCAGGTGGGCGCCCGCGGCCACCAGCTCGTCGCGCGCTTCGCGCAGCTCGGCGTCCGTTTCTCCGATCTTGAGGCCGAAGTGATACATCCCGACCCGCCGCCCCTTCGGGATCGGCGTCGCGTTCTCCCCCACCTCGATCAAGAGCAACTCGTGATGCGTGCGCCCCGACGTAAAAGCCGCCGCCGGGAAACCGACCTCTTCGCCCGGAACCTTGATCTCCTTCCAGCCGAGCACGTCGCCATAAAAACGACGCGAGCGTTCGAGATTGCGAACGTAGAGGACCAGGTGGCCGAGCTCCTTGACCTGCACGATCTGACCTTAGCACTGAGGTCAGCGAAACTAGTGGAATGGCCGACGACCACCAGCGGGCCGACCCCCTGGAGTTCACTGTCCGCTGGCCGGTGCGCGGCTACGAGCTGGATAGCCGCGGCCACGTCAACAACGTGGTCTATCTCAGCTGGGCCGAGGAGGTCGCGACCGCGCACGCCGAAGCGGCCGGCTATGGTCGTGACTGGTCGGCCCGTCACGGAGGCGGCTGGGTCATCCGGCGAACCGAGATCACCTATCACCGGCCGGCCGTCTACGGCGATGAGGTCGAGCTGACGGTTCGGGTGGAGCTGGTCAGAGGCGCCCGCGGTGTCCGCCGAACCACGATCACCCGCGTCGCCGACCGCGAGCTGCTCGCCGGGGTCCTGACCGAGTGGGTCTGGGTCCGGTTGAGCGACGGACGGCCGGTTCCCGCCCCGCGGGAATTGGTCGAATTGGCGAGGGCGGTTACCGAGCGGACGCTGGCGCGGCGACGGCGCTGACCTGCGCGGCGAGCTGGTCCGCCCGGGCAAATCCGTGGTTAAAGCTCCCTAGCCGGCCGTCGCCGCTAAGGACCACCGTGCTCGGCGCGGTCAGCACCTTGAAGGCATGGCCGACCGCGGGCCGGCGGGAGAGATCGACCTTCAGCACTCGCAGCGCGCCGCCGAAGCGTGCCTCGACGGCTTCGACCGCCGGGTGCTGCGCCGTCCGGCACACGGTGCAGCTCGGGGTGGAGAACACGATCAGCGACGGCCGGCCATCCGGCGATTCGCCGAGTGCCTTCCACAAACCCAGGGTCTGGCCCGTTTTGAGTCCCGCCACGCGGCGGCCTGACCAGGCACGTATTGCGACGACCCCCGCCACAACGCTAAGCGCGAGCGCCAGGATGATCAGGAATCGTTCGATCATCGGCTCAAGCCCGCCGAAGGATGCCGCGCTGGTCGAGTTGGGCGCGGAAGAAGCAGAGTGCGCAGAGGTTGAGGGTGGCATCGAGGGCCACCATCACGGCGATCGGGACCGTGATCACCCAGGCGAGCACCGGGTTACCCACCAGCAGTCCCAGGGCTGCCAGCAGCCAGATCACGCCGCCGATGATCCGGGCGATCCGTCGGGTCTCGTGGTCCTCGTGCGCATCGTCGCGCTTGAGGATCCCGGCCGGCTCGAGGACGCGCCAGGTCAGCTGTCGAACTACGTCGGCCGGCCACCAGAATCGCCCGGCCAGCATGACGCCGCCGGCGATCGCCAGCAGCACCACTCCTGCGGCTCCGCCGAGGATGAGGCCGGCGAGGACGAGGACGACCATGGTCCACTGGTGCGCCTTGCGCGCCGTCCGGTCGTAGAGGGGCAGGTCGCCGGTGATGGTTGTCATAAGTTGACTAGCACGATCCACAAACTCAGGAATCTGAGATCGTCAGTGTACGGGCCACGCGCCCGGCGGGTCAAGCGAGAGTTCGAAACAGTTAGGGAACGGTGACGTCCAAGCCTTTCAGGCCGCGCGCCCGACCAGGATCGTGCCCGGCTGCACGATGATCGACCCGGCGGCGTGGTTCAGTGAAGCACGCCGGTGCCGTTCCTGGGCCCGCAAGAACTTGACCACGCGGCCGGCGACCTCCGATGGATCGCAGGCGTATGGCCGCCATCGATCCTTGGACGCGGGGTCCATGCTGGCCACGAAATTGAAGTGGATCAGACCGCCGCGCAGCTCATGGACCGCCTCTTTGTGCACGATGTGCGAGGGCACCAGAAAGACCGGGGCTCGATAGGCCATCGTTTCCAGGTCCATGTAGCCGAAGAAATAGAAGAAGAACGGGTCCTCGATCAGGCGCTCAGGCCGCACGACAAAGCTCTTCTGCAGGCGGGGAGCCCGGCCGAGCCGATACAGGACGTAGCTGGCCTTCACCTGGAGCGCCGCGCTGAGCCGGAAGTGCTCCTTGATGTGGGCCTCGAGATCCCGCCGCTCGTCGTCGGTCATCGGCACCATTACCTCGAGCACCCCGCGAGGTCGGCCGAAAGTGAGCAGTTTGGCGGCCTCCATCTCGGCAAAACGGCTGAACTGGACATCGCTGAGCGGGCTCACGGTTTGAATAACGGGGCTGGCGCCGGAGGTTTGCTCATAGGGAGAATGGGAATGGAATGAACATGGACACCTCGCGGACCCTCCCGCGCAGTCGGAGCAAGCCACGGCGCTGGATCATCCCTTTGGGCGGCGGCCTGCTCGCGGCCACTTTGATCGTTGTGGGGACGCCCCATGTCACCTGGTACCTCCGGGCTGCCCTCGCCGTGATCGCCTTCGTGTACATCGCCGGGCAATCCGCCGCCTATTTGTGGTCGAACACCACCGATCAGGGCTGAAAGCGCTCACCGCAGGAATAAGCTAGGTTCGGGAGCGGTTGTCCGAAGCACAATGAAAGCACTCTGGAACGGGGCCACCCTGGCCGAGAGCGACAAGACGATCGTGGTCGAAGGCAATCACTACTTCCCTCCGGACGCCGTGAACCGGGTGCTCTTTCAGCCCAGCGACACCCACACGACCTGCCACTGGAAGGGCGAGGCGAGTTACTACACGGTCGCGGTCGACGGCAAGACCAATCCGGATGCAGCCTGGTACTACTCGGACCCCAAGCCTGAGGCCGCTGAGATCAAGGACTACGTTGCCTTCTGGCACGGCGTGAAAGTCGAAGACTAATCACAGCCTGTTGACAGCCGGTTGAGGCCGGTACCAGCGGGTCGCCTTCGAGGCCGACCTGCCGCGGATTGAGACGGTGGGAGCATCGGCGGCGGCGACCTGCAATCGGACGACGGGAACGGGATGCACGCTGATCCCGATCACCGATGATCAGAACGCGAACGGCAGCTACACCACGCCGGCCAACTTCTATCCGTACTTCACCGCGGCAGCAGCTGGCGATTCGTGCCAGTGGATGTTCGGCGCCAACATCCCTGGGCTCACAACCAACGACTTCGGCAAAAATGCCCAGTACGGCCCCCTGTTGAAGCTGGTCTACCCGGCGAGCGGCGGCCATGGAGCCACGATCTCGCGCTACAACGACTTCCGCGGGATTCTGGCGAACGTCCCGTGCGCGGGCCAGTCAGAAAACGGCGGCGGTGGTAACGGCGGCGGCGGCGGCGGCAACTAACGCCTGACCGATCGAACGAGAGAGGGTCGTCCCAAGGGACGGCCCTCTTTTCTTTATCCTTCGATGCATCAAGGGCCAGCAACCCACCGTCGTCTTTTTTCCTGAGGGCGCGTACGGCCCGACCAACAACTGCGTCGGTATCGGCTCGGTCTTACAGGGCCGCGGGGCGCGTGTGGTCTTCGTGATCGAGGAATCCTTCAAGGGCACCCTGGCGGCGAAGGGCTTCGAGGAGCAGTTGATGCGCCTCAAGCCCAAACCGGCGATGGAAGAGGCGCCCGGCCAGTTCTGGAAGGACTTCATCCGCGACACCGCGCCAGAATTCCGGAAGTCAACCATCGAACAAGTCGAGACCTTGATCAAGCCGATCTGGAGCGAGCTGATCGACGGATCGATGTACGTGAACGACCGACTCGCAGCGATCTTCCAGGACGTTCAGCCCGACGTCATCGTCCAGGACAATGTCGTGGCCTTCCCCGCAGTACTGACCGCCGGCGTGCCGTGGGTGCGGATCGTCTCGTGCAACCCGCTCGAGGTCCGAGACTCCGCGCTGCCACCCGCTTTTTCCGGCCTACCGACCGGAGACTCGCGTGATTGGGATGGGTTTCGCCGGGCCTACGCCGAAACGCATGCCGAGCTGCACAACGCTTTCGGTCGCTTCACCAGCGAGCAGGGCTGCCCGCCGCTCCCCGTGGGCGAGTTTATGTACGAATCGCCATTCCTCAACCTCTATAACTATCCCGACGAGCTCGACTACCGGCGGTCAAGCCCGCTGAATCCCACCTGGCAGCAGCTCGAGTCGTGCGTGCGAACGACCGACGCGCCGTTTGAGCTCCCGCTATCTGTCCGCGGCGCCGGCAAGTTGATCTATCTGAGCCTGGGAAGCCTGGGCTCAGCCGACATCGAATTGATGGGACGCCTGATCGACATCCTCGGCCGTACCGACCACCGCATCATCGTCAGCATGGGACCGCAGCTTCAGGAGCTCCGCCTGCATGAGAACATGGTCGGTGAGGAGTTCCTGCCACAAACCTCAGTGCTTCCCCTGGTCGATCTCGTCATCACGCATGGTGGGAACAACACGGTCACCGAGTGCATGTATTTCGGCAAACCGATGATCGTCCTGCCGCTGTTCTGGGACCAGCACGACAACGCCCAGCGCGTGCACGAGACGGGCTTTGGCGTCCGCCTGAACCCCTACCGGTTTGCGGACGAGCAGCTGCTCGGCTGGATCGACCGCCTGTCTGCCGATGCTGAGCTCCGAGACCGGCTCGCCGGCGTCGCCCGTCGACTGCAGGCGGCACCCGGGACGATCCGGGCGGCCGAGCGGATCGAGAGCCTGACGCGCAGCCAGTCAACCATCCCAGCCAGCGCGTAACGGCCCTGACTCCGCTCACCGCCACCTACCGCGAGGAACCTTACTGGTGGCGTGACGCGCCGTGGCTGCGCGATGCGCCACAGCTGACTCCCTTCCCGACCGAGGTGGATGCCGTGATTGTGGGCGGTGGCTACACCGGCATGATGGCCGCGGCCAGGCTGGCGTGGCGCGGCCGGTCGGTTGCCTTGCTCGAGAAGCACGAGCTTGGGTGGGGTGCCAGCAGCCGGAATGGCGGCATGGTCCACCCCGGCTTCAAGCTAGACCTCGCCACCTTGCTCAAACGCGACCCCGAGCGCGGCCGCGAGCGCTACCAGGCTTCGCTCGATGCTTTCGCGCTTGTCGAGGAGACGATTCGCGTCAACCAGATCGATTGCGACTACGCCCGGACCGGCCACCTCGAACTGGCCCACAAGGCTTCGCACGTGCAGCATCTCGAAGATTCGGCGCACCTCCTCAACCGGCAGTTCGGGGTCGCCGCTCGCGTTATCCCCCGCGTGGAGCTCGCCTCCGAGGTCGGCACCTCCCTCTACCATGGCGCGCTGCTGTACGAGCGCAGCGGGGGCCTGCAGCCGGCCAAGTACTTTTACGGACTCACACGAATGGCTCGCGATCGCGGTGCGCACCTTCATGACCACGCGCCGGCAACTGGCATCGAGGCTCGGCGTCGCGGCGGTTTCACGGTCAAAACGCCCCGCGGAGTCATTCAAACGCGCGACGTCCTGGTGGCAACCAACGGCTACAGCGATCGACTGTTTCCGTGGCTGCGGCGTCGGGTCATTCCGATCGGCAGCTACATCATCGCCACCGAGCCGCTGGCTGCCGACCTGGCGCACAGTGCGATCCCGAACCGGCGGATGCTCTTCGACTCGAAAAACTTCCTCTATTACTGGCGGCTCAGCGCCGACAACCGGATGCTCTTCGGCGGCCGGGCGAGCTTCGCCCCCACCACCATCGCGAAGGCACGTGACTGGCTCTATGCGGCGATGGTCCGTGTCCACCCACAGCTCGCCGGGGTCCAGGTCGAGCATGCGTGGGGCGGCCAGGTTGGATTCACCCTCGACCGCATGCCGCACGTCGGCCGCGCTAAAGGCATCACGTATGCGCTCGGCTACTGCGGCACCGGCGTCGCGATGTCGACTTATTTCGGCCAGCTCGCGGGGGACTGGATTGCGGGCGGGGAGCTGCCGGCCTGCTGGCAGCGCCCATTCCCGTCGGTGCCTCTGTACCGTGAGGAGCCCTGGTTCTTACCCGCGGTGGGCTGGTACTACGGGGCGCTAGACCGGCTCTGACGAGGCAGCGGCGCGCAGCTTGAAGCGCTGCGTCTTGCCGGTCGCCGTCTTCGGCAGGGTCTCCACGAACTCGACCCAGCGGGGGCGTTTGTACTCGGCGATCTTCGAGCGAACAAAATCCTGCAGCTCGCGCCCCAGCTCGACGGACGGGACCTGCCCAGCCGCCAGCACCACGTAGGCCATCGGTTTCTCCAGGTCATCGGCATCCCGCCGTCCGATGACGCCGGCCTCCTGCACAGCCGGGTGTTCAACCAGGGTGTTCTCGATCTCGACGGGGCTCACCCAGATGCCGCCGACCTTCAGCATGTCATCGGCACGCCCCGCGTACCAGTAGTAACCATCGGCGTCGCGCGAGAACTTGTCGCCGGTGCGGATCCAGTGGCCCTCGATCGTGTCCTTAGTCCGCTCGTGTTTGTTCCAGTAATAGGCGCAGGTGCTATCGCCCTTGATCAACAGGTTTCCAACGATCCCGTCCTCGACGTCATTTCCGACGTCGTCAACGATGCGGGCTTGATAGCCCGGCACCAGCTCGCCGGCTGAGCCGGGACGGACGCGACCCGATCGGTTGGAGATAAAGATGTGGAGGATCTCGGTGCTGCCGATACCGTCAAGGACCTCCACGCCGAATCGATCCTTGAAGCGCTCGTAGAGAGCCTTCGGCAGCGCTTCCCCCGCCGACACGGCCTGGCGGATGCTGGATAAGTCGAAGTCCGCCCCTTCTCGTTTGTGCGCGAGTAGCTGCCCATAGTTGGTCGGAACGGAAAAGAAGAGTGTGGGCTTGAAGCGCTCGATTTGAGCGTGGACATTCGGCGGGGTGGGTGGCCCCGGCCAGAGAATGGTCGTGGCGCCGACGGCGAACGGGAAGGTCAGCGCGTTGCCAAGGCCGTAGGCGAAGAAGAGCTTCGCGACCGAGAAGGTGCGGTCTGCCGGGGTCATCCCAAGGATTCCCTGGGCATAGCACGCGACCGTGACGACGATGTCGTGATGCAGGTGCACCGCGCCTTTTGGGAAGCCGGTGGTGCCCGAGGAGTAGAGCCAGAAAGCCGCGTCATCCTTACTGGTGTCCTCCACCTCGAGCGTTGGAGGCGCCGTAAGCAGCTGATCGATCCCGCGCATCTCACCGGACGCGGCGCCATCTACCACGACGTGTTGAAGGTGCGGAAGCTCATTCCGCGGAATCGCCGCCAGCTGCGGCAGCAGAGCCTCGTTAACGATCGCGACCCTGGCGCGCGAGTCGTTGAGCATGTACTGGTAGTCCTGACTCTTCAACAGCGTGTTGGTCGGAATCGGGACAGCCCCGATTTTCTGCGCGCCGAAGAAGCTATAGACAAATGCCGGCGTGTCGTGCAGCAGCAGCATGACCCGGTCTTCCCGACGAACGCCCATTGAGCGCAGGCCATTTGCCAGCCGGTTCGATTGCTCCGCCACCTGGGCATAGGTGATCGACTCGTTCCCGCAGAGGATGGCCGTCCGCCCGCCACGCCCCTCACGGACGTGACGGTCGACCAGGTAATCGGCGATGTTGAAGCGATCCGGAAGACTGACGACCGGCCCCGACGCTGCCTGGCGCTCGGTCGCTAAGGCCATGTGCCAAGTTTATGTCGAAGGGTCGGGGCTTTAGCGCTCCCCGCCCTTCCTGCCGATCTTCGCCATATGACCACGGTCACGGCTGACCGCCACGCCACCCTTCTGGCCTGCCCGACGGGCCTCGGTCCGGGAAAATTCGTGCGCTGTCCCCCGCTTGTGAGCGGCACGTCCGCCCTGAGCGGCAATCTCTCGCTGGCGCTGCTCACTCATGCCTGCAAAGCCGCGGCCAGCCGCCTTCCGCGACCGCGTGCGTGAGACTTTCGAGCGGGACTTTGTTGACGGTGACTTGCTCGAGCTCGCCCGCTTCGACTTGGTTTCGCCCTTCTCGCGCCCCGACCTCTTGGCACTCTGTTTAATCTGTTCGTACTGTCGCGCTCGCTTCGGACTGGCACCGCGTGGCATATGACTTCCTCCCTTGCCGAACGCTATACGCCTCTCGGATCTTGTTAGTGTCGAGTACGTAAAACCTGATATTAACAGTGTAGCATGTCAACCCTGATCCTGTTGGCCAGACCCGTGGCTGGCGGCTGTTCTCGAAGCGCCGCTAGCCGAGTTCGCCGCTGGTGGCGACCGCCTTCCAGCGGCCCACATAGGGTGCATCCTGGTGGGCCTGGAGGATCAATCCCGACAGCTGGAACCCACTTTCGGTGCGAGTGGCGACGAAGCGCTCCATGCTCGGTGCGATCAGGCCCTGCCACAGAATCCACCGCCGTTTGCCCATCGGGCGATTATCGGTAAAATCAGCCGGTCGGGCAGATACCGAAGCGGTCAAACGGAACTGACTGTAGATCAGTTGGCCTAGCGCCTTCGGGGGTTCGAATCCTCCTCTGCCCAATACCAGAGCCCACATAGCTCAGGTGGTAGAGCGTCGCCTTGGTAAGGCGAAGGTCGTCGGTTCAACCCCGACTGTGGGCTCCA
>DATNMN010000127.1:0-2657 GCA_035602295.1 Candidatus Dormiibacterota bacterium
CAGGTCGGCCAGCTCATCGATGACGATCACGATGTAGGGCAAGGGATTCAATCCCATGTCGGGCGCCTTTCCATTGAAGTCGGCGATGTTGCGGACGGTGTGGCTGGCGAACAGCTTGTACCGCGTCTCCATCTCGGCCACGGCCCACCGCAGGGCCGACGTGGCGTGATCCGACTCGGTCACCACCGGCACCAGCAGATGGGGCATGTCCTGGAACATCGAGAACTCGACGCGCTTGGGGTCGATCAGGATGTACTTCAGTTCCTCCGGCGTTGCCTGGAAGAGCATGCCGGCGATCAGTGCATTGATGCACACGCTCTTGCCCGATCCGGTCGCGCCGGCGATCAGGAGATGCGGCATCCGGGTCAGGTCGCCGACCACGGTGTTTCCTGAAACATCGGTCCCGATCGCGAGCGACAGTAAGGTCTTATCGTTTTGAAAGGTCGGCGTCTGGATGATCTCTCGGAGGGTCACCAGGCTGGTCGCCTTGTTGGGGACCTCGATACCAAGCGCCGGCTTCCCAGGAATTGGGGCCTGGATCCGGATCGCCGCCGAGAGCGCGAGCGCCAGGTCGTTCTGAAGCGCCGTGATCTTGCGCACCGGCACACCGTGGCCGGGCTGCAACTCGTACTGCGTGACCGACGGCCCGGAGTTGACGCCGATGACCGTCGCCTCGACATCGAAGCTTCCGAGCGTCTGCTCGATCACCTTGATGTTCGCCTTGATCTCGTCGTGCAGCCGTTCCTTGCGCACGGTGACCGTGTCCAGCAGCATCAGGTCGGGCTTGTTCCACACCCGCTGGATCTCGTCCTCCGCGAGGGCCGGCGCCGCCTCGCCGCCGGGGACCACCGTGAGCACCGGCTCAGCGGTCGCGGCCTTCCTGCGGCGCGGGGCGGGCGATGCCTCGTCCTCGATTGGCTCCTGCAGGGCCGCCACCGCCGATTCGAGCTCCGGGGAGGGTGATGGGTTCGGCGGGACAACGGGCCGGATGGGCGACGCCACGCCGGTGATCGGAACGAGCACCGGCTCAGCGTTCTCGGAGCGAACCACCTGGTTGCGCGGATTCCATGGCTCAGCCGGCTTCTTCTCCCTGGTCGCGGGCTTGGGCTCCGGTCGGTTCTCGAGGTAATGCTCACGCAGCGCCCCCACCGTCCCGCGAATCGAGATGTTGAAGGCGAGCACCAGACCCCCGAGAAACACCGCGCCCAAAATCAGGATGCTGCCGGCTGTGCCAACCAGGCTTCGCAGCGCCTCACCCTCGGCCCGTCCGACCGATCCACCGGCGCCGCCGGCCGATACGTGAAGAAGTCCCAGGGATGTGACCAGCAGCAGGGCAATGCCCAAGCCGCGTCCCCAGGTCACCGTTTCGATCCAGGGCGTCAACAGTTCGGCCCCGGCGACGACCGCCGCAAGGATGACGAACACCACACCCCAGCCAAACAGGCCCACCAGCCCGCCGCGCAGCGCGTGCATGGCGGAGCCGCTGGCCTGGAGCGCGACCGCCAGCACGAGCAGGCCGGCCAGCAACAGAAAGCCAATCCCGGCAAGCTCGCGTTGCTGGGACTTTGGCACTTCCAGCTTCGGCAGGCGGGGCGCCTTGATCCGAAAACGCTGCCGCGAGGCCGAGCGCTTGGGGCGCGCGATCCGCTTACGCCGGGTTCTCACACTGGCTGGGTGGCTGCGACGTCTGCTGTGACGAATGGCGCAATTCTAGCGGCTATTGAATGCGCCGACTAGTGGGTCAGAAGGCGTATAAGGAAACTATGGCTAAGCAGGATCAAGACCCCAACGACGACCTCGATACGCAGGGCATCCCCGATCTCGACGCCGCGCCCGGTCCCCGGGGTCGCGCGCGTAGCTCGGAGCTTGCGGAAGACGAAGACCTCGATTCGGAGGGGCAACCGGACTTGATAGGCGCACTACACCAGAAGGAGATCACGGGCGACGCGCAGGAAGGCGAGGTCCCACCGCGCGATTACAAGCAGGCGCCGGATGATTACTATCATCAGGACACGCTCGATGAGCGGCTGCGAGAGGAAGTTCCCGACCGCATCAAGGCGGATGTGGACGAGGTCCGCCTCATCGATGACGAGTTTGAAGATGGTGGCGGCGAACTCCGATCTGAGAAAGGCGACGAAGGCGGGTACCCCAGCGCGGAAGAGGCGGCGATGCACATCGTCGACAACGCGCCGGGCGCGGTCGATACGAAAATCGATAGCTACACGGGCGACCCGGTCGAAGAGCTCGAGTAGACCTTTAGACTCGACCTAAGGCGACTTCGACGCTGACGCCGCCACCGAGGCCGCCGCGCTCGCGGGCGCCGTGCCGCTAGCCGCCGGGGAACCGGTCGTGCTGAAGAAGCCGAATGGATGGACGAGGAACACAAACCCAAGCACCAACACGATCACCACGATCGCAAAGATGGCGACGACCGCCGTGTTGTTCGATCCGCCGGTGCCTTGTGTATTGGCCATGCCTTTACCTCCTCGAGATCATCAATAAGCGCCGACGGCGAGCTTGACGGACAGGGCTTTCAGACCTCATTTATGACACATCCGGCCTCCGGATGGCTACGGTAGCAAGCGGTAAAAGCGCCAGAAATCGTGCTCGATCGGCAGGATCTCCACTCCCGAGAACCCAGCCTGCCTGGCATATCC
>DATNMN010000128.1:0-7137 GCA_035602295.1 Candidatus Dormiibacterota bacterium
CGGCGGTCCAGTTGCGGGCGTTGAGGGCCGGGTCGAGCGTCGTCGCAATCTTTTGTGCGTCCTGCGTCAGGTGCTGCGCGAGCGACAACTGGATGACCGCGGCATGGGTCAGCTTGAGGGTGGCCTGCAGGGCCTTGTCCAGGTGCTGGAGCGCCGGACGGTCGGCGGCGATGAAGGCTGGCGCGTGCAGCTGGAACGGGAGGCCGTCGGCCTGGGCCATGTAACTCTGGGCCAGCTGAACATGGCTCAAGGCGTCGTCGGCCGATTTTTCCACGCTCTTGGCCTGGGCCAGGTCCTGCGTGAGCTGGTCATCCGAAAGATTCATGCTGCTTTTTGCGGAGATGTCGGCCCAGAGCTGGGTGATGTTCGTACTCACCTCCGCGCCGCCCTTCCGGGCGAGCGCCAGCTCTGCGGCTTCAGATTGCGCCAGCTGCGCCACCCGCTGCGGGAGCACGACTTCGAGGAAGCCCCCGAGCGCGCCGATGGCGAGGACGAGGACCAGGATGACGAAGAGCCAGGTGCCCCAGGAGACCCGCCGGGACGGTCGGAATACCCGGCGCGCGGGCGCCGGTTTTGGCAGGGCCACGCATAGGTAACGCTGGCCGCAAGCCTCCTCTTGCCAACCCCACGGCCCAGCCAACTCACCGATATGTGACGGTCCTGTGGCGGAGCGCCCACCCCGAGCCCACGGCCGCTCAGGCCAACCAATCGGTGTAGCGAAAGCCCTGTGCTAGAGTGAATTTTCTCAAACGAAGTGGCCTACATCATCACCGAGACTTGCGTCGACCTCAAGGACAAATCCTGCGTCGACGTCTGTCCGGTCGACTGCATCATCGACGGCGGCGCCGAGGACCGGATGCTGACGATCAATCCAGACGAGTGCATCGACTGCGGCGCATGCGTTGACCCCTGCCCGGTCGCGGCGATCTATCCCGAGGACGAGGTCCCGCCCGAACAGAAGAAGTTCATCGCCTGGAATTTCGACTATTTCAAGAGCGACGCCGACAAGGCCCGGGTGCGCGCCGAGATCAATGCCGCCTACCCGGAGAAGCGAAAGACCGAGGGCGCGCCCTAAGCCGGTCCCAGGTCTGGATCCTCGCGAAGCGTCGTCGCGGCACGAACCAGCTTGACGGGGAGTTCGATCACGCGCCGCGGCGGACCGAGCCAGCGCTTCAGCAGCGCCAGCACTTGCGGCGAGGGCGGCTTCGTCTCCTTTCCCTCGGTCTCGAAGAGGATATCGGCGATCGCTTCAGCCGGACCGGCTGGCTTTTGCTGGTGGCTCAATTCGAGCCAGCGCGCCGTGATCCAGAGGTAGAGATCGGCCTCGGTCCGGCCGGGGAAATGTTCCAGGATGTTGTACTCGCGGATCAGGTCGGCGATCGGCTTGTACACGTTGTCGTACCAGCTCGCGCTGGCCTCGGCGATGCTGACCTCGCGGTATTGCTGCAGACCCATGAAGTAGCGATGCCCGAGGATGTCCTCGAGGATTCGGTCGTAGCGTCCGAGCCGGCTGACGGCGATCGACGCCTCCGGGCGCACCCGGTCGAGCTGGGTGCGCTCGAGGAAGTCGACGTACTCTCGGGCTTGGAGGAGGGCCGCCGCATCCATATCACCCGCCAGCGGCGCACGGGTCTTCACCTCGATGACCCGCGCGGGGATCGTTTTCCAGCCAAGGTGGCGGGCAACCGATACGCGATGGTGCCCGTCCTTGACGAAGTAGACGTTGCCGAGGTGGTACACCTCGATCGGCGGCACCGCCTCGCCGCGCCGCATTGCCGCGTCGAGTTGCGCCCATCGCTTTCGCATCTGGGGCTTCACCGGAAGAAAGGAGGCGTCGAAGTCGTTGGGACGCCCCACCGAGCCACGGATGTCGGCGATGGGGACGTCCTTGAGGCCGGTGTAGCTCTGACCTTCGAGCCGGGCGGCGCGCCGCACCTCGTCGAAGGAGAGCAGAGGCCGAGTGTCGCCGCGGATCACCGCGCCGGCGTCGCGAAGGAACGACTGGATGCGGGCGGTCTCGAAATCGGTACGGGCGCGAATCTGTTTCATCGGGCAGCGAGCTCGATCAGCCGGTGGCCGACCACATTGATGACGCGGGTCTCCCCCAGTTGGCCCTCGCGGGGGATCTCCCGCCCGTAGGGATGGACGTGCCCGTGCAGGAGCAGGCGTGGACGCATCCACTCGACCGCGCGGCGGACCGCTTGAAGTCCGCGGTGCGGCGCATCCGTTCCTTCGTTCACGCCGGCCGGCGGGCCGTGGGTGATCAGGATGTCGGGGTGGCGTAGCCGGAGCCGCAGCCGCAAGGCCCGTACCTTGGCCATCATCTGCCGCTCGGTGTACTGGTGGGCACCGTCGCTGTACCGAATCGAGCCCTCGAGGCCGGCGATCAGCAACCCCCTCTCCCTCACCACGCGTCCGTCGATCTCCGCCGACTGTGGGTAGTCACCCTGGCGGTCTGGCGGATCGTGGTTGCCGCGAACGAAGACCAGGGGCGCCGCGTAGATCGTGGAGAGCGTATCGAGGTAGTCGGCCGGCAGATCGCCGCAGCCGATCACCAGGTCGATGCGACCCTGTGCCTCCACGGTCCGCTCGTCGAGCAGCTGGGGTTCGACCTCATCGCTGACAGCCAGCAGGCGCACGACCACCGCGCCGCGCGCCGTTACGCCAGCTCGGCGAACAGGGGATCGACATCGCGCTGGTAAAGGGGCAGGTCGACCAGCGGATGCTCTTTGAGAGCCGGAACCTTTACGGCCAACTGTTCGTCGTAGGTCGGCAGGTCGATGGAGTAGAAGACCCCGACCGCCATGCTGTCCTGCGTTTCGTAAGACGCTCGCAAGGCTCGCGTCTTCTTTTCCACCATTTCCTCGATGTTCGAGGGGTCTTTGACGACCGGTTCCCAGGCGGGGTCCGCCTCCAGGCGCCGGATCCGCGCGCGCCCGATGTCTTCGCCGGCGTACCACTCCTTGGTGCGCAGGTCGTTGTAGACGGGGCAGGTCTGGAAGATGTCGAGGAACGATGTGCCTTTGTGAGTGATGGCGTCCACGATCAGCGACACGAGGTTCTTGACGTCGAGGGCATAGCCGCGGCCGATCCAGGTGTATCCGGCACCCAGCGCCAGCGCGATCGGGTTCACGCCTTCCTGGATCGAGGCTTCCGGCATCGACTTCGTCTTCAAGCCCTTCGCCAATGTCGGTGACGCCTGGCCCTTGGTCAGACCGTAGACGCCGTTGTTGAACACGATGTAGGTCATGTCGACGTTGCGGCGGCCGCTGTTGACGAAGTAGCCGGCGCCAATGCCGTAGCCGTCGCCGTCGCCGCCCACGGCCACCACGGTCAGCTGGTTGTTGGCCAGCTTGGCACCGGTCGCGACCGGCAGCGCCCGCCCGTGCAGGGTGTGCAGCCCGTAGGTGTCGATATAGTGCGGCGTCTTCCCCGAGCAGCCGATGCCCGAGATCATCGCGATTTTGTACGGGGGGATCTGTAGCTGGTACAGCGCCTGCTGGATGGAGCTCAGGATGCCGAAGTCGCCGCAACCCGGACACCAGTCGACGTGGACCTCGGTCTTGTACTGCTGCAGGACGAACTTCTTCGGCGCGGCGGCCGCTACGGCCTCAGGCATGGGAAACCATGACCTCCTTCTTCTGCTCGGAGAGCGCGGCACGCACGCCCTCGACGATCTCGTTGCGCGAGAACGGCCGGCCATCGTATTTCAAGACGTGGTGGTCGAGCGCAACACCGGTCTGCTCGGCGATCAAGGCGCCGAGCTGCGCGGAGTAGTTATTTTCGATCAACACCGTCAACCGGGCGCTGCGCAGGATGCCCGCGACGGCATCGGCGGGAAATGGGCGCATCAGGCGGATCTGCAGGAAGTTGACAGTGCGGCCGTCGGTCTCCAGCTCGCCCATCGCATCGAGGATGGCGCCCTTGGTCGCACCCCACGCCACCAGCGTGAGATCGGCCTGGCGCGGACCGTGGAGGGTGAACTTCGACGACGCCGGAATCTCGCGGGCCGCCGTCTCGAGCTTCGCCATGCGCTTTCGCATCATGGCAATCCGGTTCTCGATACCTTCCGTGATGTGGCCCTCCGGGTCATGCTCGTCGCTGGTGGTCGAGAAGATGGCACCGGGCGTACCGGGCACGGCCCGCGGACTGATGCCATCGGCGGTGAGGGCATGCCGGCGGTAGCCATCGCCATCAGGCTCCTTCGGTTGATAGAGGAGTCCCCGATCGATCTTGAGCTTGCTCATGTCGATGCCGTCGCTGGTGAACATCGATGAGGCCAGGAACTTCTCGAGGAGCACGACCACCGGCATTTGGTAGCGATCCGCCCAGTTAAAGCTCTCGAAACTGTCCTTAAAGGACTCGTCGATGTCGCCCGGCGCGACGACGATGTGCGGGAAGTCGCCGTGCGCGGGATGTAACGCGAATTGCAGGTCTGCTTGCTCGGTGCGCGTGGGAAGGCCGGTGCTCGGCCCGCCGCGCTGCCACAGGAAGACCACCGGGCCGGGAGCCTCGGTGATGGCGGCGAAGCCGAATCCCTCTGACATCAGGGCAAAGCCCGGGCCGGCGGTCGAGGTGGCGGCTCGGACGCCCATGTGTGCCGCACCGATCGCCATGTTGATACTGGAGATCTCGTCCTCGCACTGGACGACGGTGCACTGATACTGGGGCCCCTTCTGCTCCAGGTAGACGCTCTCATCGGTCGCCGGGCTGATCGGGTAGTAGGTCTGCATGCCGAGACCGGCCTTGAGCTTGGCGATGCCCACCGCCTGGAACCCTTTGATCAGCATCCGGTGCTTGCGTTGTTCCGCCGGGACCGGCAACAGGCGGCGCTCCGGCTTGGCGCTGAAGTGGCTCCGTGCGTAGGCGGCCGCCGCCCGAACCGCCGCGACGTTCATTTCGGCGGCTTCCGCCTTGCGGCCCTTGAACTCATTGCGGATCGCCGTGAAGAGCAGCTCCTCGTCGTAACCGGAGATGCCGATCGATGCCCCCAGGGCGACGGTGTTGCGCATGACGATGTATTTCCGCGACTGGCCGCCCTTCCCGACTTCTTTGAGGGCCTCTTCCAGGACCTCGAAGAAGGGGATCGGATAGAGGTTGATGTCGTCGCGGCCGAATTGGCCCGGGTCGATTTTCAGGTCAGCGTCGTAGATGACCCCGCCACCGCGCGCCACCTGGTGGACATGACCCGTGTGGCTGGGATAGTGCTTGCGTTCGGGGGCATCGCCGAACAAGGATTCCTGGTCCAGGGCGACCAGCATGTGGATCTCGTCGACGTGTGAATGGACCGGAACCGGGGCCGCCGTGACCCGGTAATAGCTGTGCTTGCCCATGATGTTCGAGTGGAACTCGATATTGGCGAAAACGTGAAGACCGCCATGGCTCAGCGCCTTGGCATAGATCTCCGCCGAGGCATTGATTCCCCCACCCTGGGGGCCGCCGAGGACCCAGGAAAACTCCCGGCGGCTGAGTTCAGTTCGCACGACCAGCGTTGATTGTAGTCCGCCAGACTCCGGGAATTGGCTGCCCGCACTTGAAGCAGCTTCCGCGGCCGGAGAGGCGGTCGTCGAGGATTCGGTAGCCGCTCCGCCGGATCAGGGTGGCCTGGCAGCGGGGGCACCGGGTGTCCTCGTAGCGGCCAACCCGGCCGGGCAGGTTGCCGGCGTAGATGTACTGGAGGCCGGCCGCCTCGCCGATGCGGGCTGCCCGCAACAGGGTCTCCGGCCCCGTGTTGTCCGGGTCCTGCATCTTGTAGTCCTTGTGGAAGGCGGTGACGTGCCAGGGGATGCTCGGTGAGAGGCCGCTGAGGAACCTGGCGATGTCGCCCAACTCCTCGTCGCTGTCGTTGAAGCCCGGGATGATCAGGGTCACGATCTCCAGCCAGAAGCCCATCTCATGGACCATCTGGATGCCGTTGATGATGTTCTCCAGCTTGCCCCCCAACGACCGGTAGTTCCTGTCGCGGAACGACTTGAGGTCGATCTTGTAGAGGTCGGTCCAGGGGCGGATGTACTCGAGGACCTCTCTGGTGGCGTTGCCGTTGGAGATGTAGGCAGTCGAAAACCCGCGCGGACGCGCTGCCTTGAAAACCTCGACCGCCCACTCGGACGTAATAAGGGGTTCGTTGTACGAGGTGGCGACCACGGTGGCGCCCTGTCGCTGCGCGATGTCGACCAGCTGCTGTGGCGAGACGTCCATGGGCTCCGTGAGCGCACCCGGGTCGCGCAGCGCCTGCGAGGTGACCCAGTTCTGGCAATAAGAGCAGTGCAGGTCACAGCCGAGCATGCCGAAGGTGAGCGCATCGGTGCCTGGAAACGCGTGAAAGAACGGCTTCTTTTCGATCGGATCGCACTGAAGGGCACCGACGTACCCCCGTGGCACCATCAGCATGCCGCCACGGTTGTATCGGACCTTGCAGATCCCGCGTAGCCCTTCCTTAATCAGGCAGCGGTGGGCGCAGGCATAGCAGCGAACCTGCTCGTCGGGCAGCTTCTCGTAGAGCGTTCCGAGTGCGCCTTCGTCCACCCGCCGGTCGAGCGCCTGAGAAAACGGTGTGGCCTCCTTGGCCGGCATACCCTGAATATAGTCGGCATCGGAGGCGAGTTTTGTCCGGAAAGCCTGGCGTCAGGCGGCCGCGGGCTCTTGCCTCACGTCGCGGTCGAGCTCGAGCCGGCTAACCGTTCGCTTGTGCGTCCAGGGCGAGCGGGAAGCGTTGTCGTCGCGAAGCCCTTCGAGCACGTCTGAGAATCCATCCCAACGGAACGAGATCTCGACGAACGACAGCACGTTGCCCATGATCTAAGTCCTCCAACTGGCTCTGACGAGTTAAGGTTGGAGCACACTGCGGATTCCCGCTATGTCGCACGTCACAGGTCGCCCGGTCAGGCGGCGTTGGGGACGACGTGCAGCCGCTTCGGTCGGACGAAGCCGCTGTCCGGGTGAGGATCGAAATAGCTCAGCGGAACGGCGTTGCCGGTCGACTCGAGTGTCTCCATGATCCGCGGGATCGCTCCCGTGGCGGTCAGCATGCCGGTTACCTTGCCGTTCTCGTATCCCGACTGCTTGTAGACGAAGATGTCCTGGAGCGAGATCTGGTCTCCCTCGATCCCGGTCACCTCGGAGATGTAGGTGATCTTG
>DATNMN010000129.1:0-13700 GCA_035602295.1 Candidatus Dormiibacterota bacterium
GGTCGGTGTCGCCGTCAACATCTCGATGCGCAACCTCCTCGATCCCCAGCTGCCCGACAGCGTGGCGCAGATTTTGCGCGAGACTAAGGCGAGGCCGGAGTGGCTGACCTTGGAGATCACCGAGAGCAGCATCATGGCGGAATCCCAGCGGACGCTGGAAACCTTGCAAAAGCTCCGTGCGCTCGATGTCCGCCTCTCGATCGACGACTTTGGAACGGGCTACTCCTCGCTGGCGTATCTCCATCGGCTGCCGGTCCACGAGATGAAGATCGATCAGTCGTTCATTCGCGGTCTCATCAGTGACGAGACGAGTGGGGCAATCGTGCGCGCTGCGGTCGATCTCGGCCATAAGCTCAAGCTGGCCGTTGTCGCCGAGGGAATCGAGGATGAGGCCACCTGGCAGCGCGCGCGCGCCGACAAGATCGACTACGGACAGGGGTACTACCTGTCGAGACCGATTCCGGCAGCCGAGGTTACGGCATGGCTCACCGCCCCGCCCGGCCCTGCACGCGCCGCTGCCTGAGCGGGAGAGGCATTCGCCAAAGACGAGGGTTTTCCCTGATTCCCTGACAGCCGGCCAAACCTAACGTTGTTCCCGTCAACGAATAAAGGGGGAGAGGCAATGATCACCGCAGCGCGTCGCCTCAATCGGCGGGAAGCTTTGATGGGTGCGGGACTCTTCGGCGCCGGTGCGCTCGCTGCGTTGATGCCGGCCTGCGGGGCTGCCGCCGCGGGCACGACCAATTGCGGCCCAGGGGGTTCGCGTGGGCTGGAAGGAACCTGGATGCAAAAGGTTGCCCCCGATGACGGCCATGCCTCGCATCAACTGCTCGCCCTATACACGAAGGATGGTGGCGCCGTCGAGACACCAACCCTCCCATCGAGCGATTTCTCGGATGGCTATGGGGCCTGGATTCGGTCTGGGGATAAGTACCTGATCACCTTCGAGCTTTTCGCCTTCAACCCTTCAGGGCAACTTACAGGCGTGTTGCGCGTTCGGTCGCTGGCCGCGATCGACCAGAAAGGGGATCAGATGAGTGGGCAGTCTCAGCTCGAGTTTCAAGCGGTGGGCCGTTCGAGCTTTGATTTTTCAAGCACCGCCCACTTTACGGGCACCCGGATCAAACCCCTACCGATGTGATGCCTCACGGGCGATTAGCTCGCTCCGCGAGCGCAGATTCAGCTTGTCGTAGATGCGAGAAAGGTTTGACTCGACGGTCTTGATGCTCAAAAACAATGCCGCCGCTACTTCCTTGTTAGTCCGGCCGCTCGCCACCAGCGCTACCACCCGCGCTTCGGTGGGCGTTAGCGTGGAGACGCCGGAGGGAGCCGGAGCGATCCGGCCGACTTCGGCCTCCGCGCGCTTGATCCAGGCGGCTGCGCCAAGCGAACGAAAGATTTCCAGGGCCGCCTGAGTTCTTTCCCGCGCCGCCCGCTTTCGCTTGGCGCGCCGGAGGACGGTTCCGTAGCAAAGGAGCGTGCGGGCGCGCTCGAGTGGCATTGGCAACTGTTGATGCGCGGTCAGTGCCAGGTCGAATTCAATGACGGCTGCGGCGAGGTCGCCGCGGACCGATGCGACGAGACCTCGGCACCGTGCCCCGATTGCGTGCTGCCATGGATCGCCAAACACCTGCTCATCGGCGTGAAGGCGGGCGCAGAGCGCCTCCGCATCGTCGAAACGCCCGATGGTGAGGAGGGCTTCGACTTCGTCGCCCTCACTTCGGATGGCGCCTTTCATACCGTGACTGCCTTCGCGACGACTGCGAAGTTCATCGAAGTATCGGTTGGCGATGGCCGGTTCGCCAGCGGCGAGATCAACTGACCCAAGGATGGCCAGCGCCCGCCAGCGAAAGGGCTCATCGGCCACATTTGTCGCGATGGCGAGCGCCTCCTTCGCTGCTGCTCGAGATGCAGCGAGCTCGCCTCGGTAGCAGTGCAACGTGGCGGTGGCCACCAGCGAGAGGCGACGGGATGCCTGCTGCCCGGTGTGGATCACTGATCGCTTACATTCGTCCACATACGCCGCAGCCCGCCGCAAGTCTCCCGCCCAGCATTCCATCTCGGCGAGGTGAAAAAGAATCGGCGTCTGCAGCGATTCATCCCGTCCGTCGCACAAGGCGAGAGCTCGCTTGAACAAGGCCCGAGCGCGCGTGAAGTCATCAGACCACTTCAGGAAAGCCGCCCATTCCATCAAGGGATGGAGGCCTCCCAGGCGATCCTCCATCGCGATCGAGGTCCGGCCCTCCGCGACGGCGACGGCGAGTGCGCGCGCCTCGGGCGAAACGATACCGATCTGGCGTCCCGTGACGGCCTTCAGTCTGATGGCCAGACCTAAGAGGGAAGGGTCGCCGCAGCGCCTGGCAATGTCGGCCAAACGGAGACAGTGATTGAAGGCGGCCTGGTGCTTGCCACGCTGATTCAGGACGTAAATGAGGTCGCGCTCGGCGAGCGCCTGCCCTGGCATCTCCTCGCTTGTCCGCGACAGGGCCTCTTCAAGGAGTTGTTCTGCCTCACCCAGGTTGCCGGATGCGAACATGATGCTCCCCATCAGGCGGAGTGCCGACGCCGGCCGGTTCCCAGGAGGCGATGACTGCAGGACGCCGTTCAGAAGGTCACGCGCACCATCGGCGTCGCCGGCGCGGACGCGATACTCGGCTCGCACGATCTGTCGCCGTTCGAGATCACGCCGAGATTCTGATGGCGTCATTTCCGACGCTTGTTGTGCTAGGGTCGCCGCGGCGTCGGGAGCACCACGCAAGTTGGCCGAGCGGGCCGCCTCCTCGAGTGCGTTCGCAACCGCGGCATCGGGTCCAACCGCTGACAGAGCCAGGTGACGCGCCCGCTCCTCAGGATCGTTTACGGCTTGGGCGAGCCGTGAATGCCACTTGCGCCGAGTAGCCGGTTCGGCCATTGCATAGACAACTGACGCCAGCAGCGGATGGGTGAAGCGGAGACGGCCCTCGCCCCGTTCCACCACGTGTCCGACCAGGGCCAAGTCGAGTGCAGCCATAGCATGAGGATCGATCCGCTGCAGAACAGCTTCGTCGGAACGGGCTAGTGCGACAAGCCCGACGAGAGCGTCCCGCGTCGCCGCGGGCAGCCTCGTGAGACGGCCGGAAACCGCGTCGGCCAACCGTCGTGGTATGGGAAGTGGCTCGCCGGCCCTCACGTCCCCGGGATGTTCAATGATGAACCGGCCGATCTCCAGGGCGAAGAAGGGATTACCTTCGGAAATGGCGTATATCCGGTCGAGCTCTGGTCTTCGCAGTGGATGATTCAGCCGGCTGAGAAGCAGATCGTCGATGGCGCTCGGCGACAGCGGACCCACTTGCACGCGGTCGAGTTCTCCGTCACCGAGCACATTCGGAAAAACCAAAGACGGGTCACTGATGGAGCGTACGCGGCGTGCGGCGAGCACTTTGACCGGCTCACCGTCCAGCCGACGAACAGCGAAGGTCAGAACTCGTCGGGACGGTCCATCGACCCACTGAAGATCGTCGATCGCCAGCAGTATCGGCTCGTCGGCGGCAAGCTGTCGTAAGACGCGCAGGAATGCGGTGCTGACGGCGAGTTGATCGGTCGGCGCCTGGTCTGATCGAGCACGAAACAAAGCAGCCTCGAGCGCGATCCGCAATGTGCCCGGCAGCGATGCGAGCGTCTCTTCGGCTACGGGATCCAGCAAATCGCCGAGGACGGCGTACGGCAACGCAGATTCAGCCTCGGTAGGGGCTGCGCTCAGAAGCCGACACCCGCTGGACACGGCGGTACGTCGGCCGGCCAACCAAAGACTGCTCTTCCCAATGCCAGCTTCACCTTCGAGCAGGAGGACTCGGGGGCCGTCCTGAGCTCTGTCGAGGAACTGTTCGATCTTCGTCAACTCGGCTTCGCGACCGATCAGTTCGCGAACCAGGGTAGCCACAGCTAAACCGTAGGCTGACCCGCGGCCAAAGGCAAGTCAGCGCGCGACGAGGTGTAGATCGACAATCGGCGCGCCAGGCTGCCTACCCAGGACAATCAGTGAGGTTCCTTCAGCCGGTCCGATCGTCAGGGTTGTCGTCTGGTTGATGAAGTTCTGGTTCCCGCCGAGCCTTCCCTCCGCGTAACCGGGCAGACTGTCGACGGCCTTCTGCTTCTGACCCACCGATCCTGCCACGGTTAGATTGCTGTCCGTGAATGGGACTCGGATTGACGCGCCGATTCCGATCGCCGCATTGAAGAGGCTCAGGAGGAGGCCGACCGTGAGTACCACCAGAAGGGATGCGCAGCCGGCTCCGCATCCTCCGCAGCCCGATCGAAAGCCCCGTCGACGATCTGCGTCGCTACTCATGCTCGGAAGTTTAGAGCCACCGCCGGACACGATGTCGGTATTGGCTGTAGCTGGAGCCGAACTGCTTCTCGAGATAGCGCTCCTCGGGTTGGATGACTCCCCGGTCCACTGCCAACACCACGCCAGGCAGAAGAAGAAGCGACCAGAGGGTACCCACGAGCAGGGACAGCCCGGCGTAAGCCAGCGTCAAGCCGACATAGGCAGGGTTGCGGGTTAATCGAAAGGGAGCTTCCGTTACGAGGGCCGTGGATGCTTCGTATGGATCGACTGGAGTGCCAGCGCGCCGCATCGTCCAGATGAACCAGCCGCCGAGGCCGAAGCCCGCCGCTATCAGTGGAAGCCCCAGAAGGCGTACAGCAAGAGGCAATCGGGGCACGGGTAACAGGCGTTGCAGGAGCAAGCCGCCGAGCCAAGGTCCCGCAAAGAGCAGCGGGGGCGGGGCCATGATGTCCGGGTGGCTCTCCGTCGATGATGGACCCTTAGTCATTGATCTCCAAATCGAAGGCGGAGCTCTCGCCGTTCACGTCGTAGACCTGCCGCCCGAGCAAGCTGTTCGCGATGATGGCGCTGCGCCAGGCCATCAGGCTCAGGTTAGGATCCGCCACTCCTCGCATGTGCCGGGCCGCATCCTGCGCGTAGATCCGCAGCTCGGGCGGTCCGTCCCACTCGACCGAGAAATCGGCGCGAACCGGGAAGCCGTCGCGATCCCAGCTCAACCGGCTGGCCAGCGGCTGCATCGCCTCAGGCAACACGTAGGTGTAGCCGGTACCGAGCACGCTCACGTCGGTGCGGACCGTCCGGATTGCACCCCATCGATCGCGGAGGGTGAGATCGCAACCGGTTGATCCACGCTGCATGTCGACGACCTCATGGCCAGGCAGCAAGCGGACGCGTCGACCCGCCGGTTCCAGGAACTCGAGGTCGTACAGCCGGTCGTAAATGCGTTGCAATAGGACCGGCGATACGCCATCGCTCGCCAGCTTCTGCTCCGCGAGCAGGGTGTCGCGCTGTTCCGGAGCCAGGCTGAAGAAATAATCGCTGTAGACCGGGTTAAAGAGCTCGTTGGTGAACGGCGACTCGTCCAAAGGAAGGAAGTTCGCGCGATGCGAGATCCACACCAGCTGCGCTGGCAAGTGCTCGAGATCCAGTAACAGATGCCAGACCACCTCGGCACCACTCTGACCGCCTCCAACCACGGCGACGACCCGACCGGTCGCGTCGATGGGGTGGAGGAGGTAGTCGTTCGAATGGAAGACGACGTCGCCGAGGTGTGGGCGGGCCCAGGGCGGAATATTCGGCACAAGCCCGGTCCCAAGGACGATGTTCTTTGTACCGATGGTCCGGCGGTCGAGCTGGACGGAAAAGCTGTGCTCATCGAGGGCGACCCCACGCACTTCCGCCCCAAACTCAACATTTGGCAGGCGGCCGGCCGCCCATTGCAGGTATTGGCTGAACTCCTTGCGGCTGACCCGAATCTCCGTCCGGTTGATAAACCGGTAGAGCCGCTGGTGGGCGCGAAGGAATGCCAGAAAGGAGTACTGACTCGTGGGATCGACCAGTGTCACGAGGTCTTTCAGGTACGAGACCTGGAGGATGGCCTCCGGAAACAGCAGGCCGGGGTGCCACTGGAAGTCCGGGCTCATCTCGAAGAATCGGGCGTTGAAGCCCGTCGGTGCGAGGAGGGCAGCCAGACTGAGGTTGAAGGGGCCTGCCCCTACCCCGACCGCGTCCAGCACGACATCAGAACCCATAGTTTTCTGGTTCCCCAGAACCGTATACCAGTCGCAGGTTCTAGGGGTTTCCCCGATTCGGGAGCAAGGCCTCGGGTATAGCCTCGGAGCGTAATGACACGCAGTCAGCGAGTCGACACCGTCGTGATCGGGGCAGGCCAGGCTGGGCTCGCGACCAGCTATCACCTGAAGCAGCGGGGCGTTGAGCACCTCGTCCTCGAACAGGATCGCGTCGCTGAGTCTTGGCGTAGCCAGCGCTGGGACTCGTTCTGTCTGGTCACCCCGAACTGGACCCTCCAGCTTCCCGGATTCGTCTACCAGGGTTCCGAGCCGGATAGCTTCATGGGGCGTGACGATGTTGTCGCCTATCTCGACAACTATCAGCGGTCACTCGACCCGCCCATTCGGACGGGGATGAAGGTGACTTCGGTGGAGCCGGCAGCCGGCGGCCGTTTTCGAGTAACCGCGGGCGACTCGACCGTTGATGCGCGGGCGGTGGTGGTGGCAACCGGATCGTATCGGCGACCAAAGCTTCCTGCCCTTTCGAGCCGCCTCCCCGTCGAACTCTTCCAGATCCACTCCAGCCAGTACAAGAACCCGGCACAGCTCCCGGATGGGGCGGCGCTCGTGGTCGGCACCGGACAGTCGGGTGCCCAGATCGCGGAGGAGCTGCACGAATCAGGCCGGCCGCTGTTTGTTTCGGTCAGCAATTGTCCGCGAGTCCCCCGGCGCTATCGGGGAAAGGATGCCGTGTGGTGGGGCAAGATGGGTGGCCTGTACGAGCGGACGGTCGACAGCCTGAAGTCGCCAGCCGAGAAGTCAGCCTGCCATCCGATCAGCTCTGGTCGCCGTGGCGGCCACGACATCTATTTACGGCAGCTGGCGCAGGAGGGCGTCACCCTGCTGGGTCGGGTCCGGGCCGTCGACGATGGACGCCTGGCGCTCGCACCCGACCTGAAGGAAAACCTTCGCAAGGCGGACGAGTTCGCCGAGAACATTCTCAAGCAGCTGGACGAAGCGGTGACGAAGATGGGAATGCCGCTGCCCGAGGACCAGAACCCGCGGGGCATTGGAGCACCGGTGCCCCGCGAGGATGACCCGGTCCTTGAGCTCGACCTGAAGGCCGCCGGTATTACGAGCGTCGTGTGGGCAACCGGCCACCGGGCCGACTTCTCGTTCGTCCGCGCGCCCGTTTTCGACGACGCCGGGCAGCCGATTCAGCGCCAGGGCGTCACGGCGGTGCCGGGCCTCTATTTCGTCGGACTCGAGTGGCTGCACAAGCCGAAGTCCGGACTCCTGCTCGGCGTCGGAGAGGACGCGGAGTACATCACCTCAGTGATCGTTGGCGAGACTCGGTCGGAATCAAAGAAAGCGGAGGCATCGATATGAAAGACAAACCCGTCGTCGGCGAGCATCGACAGGAAAAGGCCTGCGTCTGCCGGATCTTCCCGAAATCTAAGGTATTTTTGAGGCCTACGCATCAACACGGCGCCCAGGGTCAGTCGGAATACAAGTGCTGGCTCTGCGGCCGGCTCGCCTACGAGACCACCTGACCGAATCGCCTATCGCTCGACGGCAGCGAGCTCCGGGCTGCCCTTGGTGGCAAAGCGATGTGCAAGCTCGGTCCTCGACCGGAGGCCGAGCTTGCTGTAGATCCGGCTGAGATGCGCCTCGACTGTCTTCGGGCTGATGAAAAGGGCCGCGGCGGCCTCGCGGTTGGTCGCACCCTCGGCAACCTTCAGGGCAACCTGCAGTTCCTGCAGCGTGAGGTCGTTCATGGCAGTCGGTTGGCGCCGCACGGTCTCGCCGGTAGCGCGTAATTCATTTCGCGCCCGGTCGGCCCAGGGGTCGGCGCCGATCTGCTCGAACGCTTCGAGCGCGCGATGAAGATGGGTCCGTGCCTCGCTGCGTTGCTTGGCGCGTCGCAATCGCTCCCCGTAACAGAGCTCGGTGCGGGCGCGCTCGAACGGCATCGTCGTGCGATCGTGGAGCTCGAGCGCTGCGATGAATGCCGGTTCGAAGTCCTCCTCCAGCAACCCGCGACAGCGCTCGGCGGCCGCAAAGACCCACGTCCCCGGGGAGCCCTTTACCTGGTCCTGGAAGTCGCCGAGCGCGGTCTCGGCCTGGGCGCGACGGCCGGTGTGGACGTAGGCCTCGATCAGGTCCGGCATCTCCTGGAAAAGGAAAGGCGCCGCGACCTTCTTGTTGCGGAGCACATGGGCGACCGGCTCCAGGTACTTGATCGCGTCCTCGTTGCGGCCGTACCCGAGGTGCAGCAGCCCGGCGATGCGCGCGCTGTACCCACCGACGATCGTCTTCGCGTGCGGCGAAACGCTCATCATTCTCGTGACGTGCGCGCGGCAGTCGGCCTCGAGGCCACGCCCCGCCTCGATCCAGGAGAGGCACGCGAGCGCATAGATGAGAGAGAAGCGATGGTCCAGCTCGCTCGCCAGGGCGACCGCCTCCGAGGCATCGGCATAGGCCTGGGGCCACCGTCCGGTACGGAAGTCGAGCTCGGAGAGGTGACCCAGCGCGTAGGGGAGGGCGCCCGGGGCGCTCGCCGCTCGCGCGGCCGCGATCAGGCGCTCCAGCGGAGCCCGCATTCGGTCGAACTCCTCGAAGTACAGGAACATGGCGGCGGAGTTGATCAGCTGGACCGCCAGCTGGAGTGACTCGCGCTCGTCGATCGCGTCGAGGGACTGGACCATGAGCCGATGCGCGTCCTCCGGGCGCCGGAACGCGAAGAGGGCTTTGCCGTAGGCGCCCGCCGCCGCCGCCGCAGGCTGGCCGCCGGCTCGCAGGCCGACGCGGTAGGCCCGCTCGGCCACGTGCAGCGCACCCGTCGCGCTGGCCTCGAAGTCTCCCTCCACGTCCCCTTCCTGGATGGCCGTCGTCGCAGCGTCAACCAGCATGAGCGTCGCGTTCGCTGCATCGGTCGCCTCGATCTGGTCGACCGCCGCCAGTAAAATCCTGCGGGCTTTCGCTGGAGAGCCGGTCCACATCTCTGCGCGGGCGCGGCTATGCGCAATCGTGGCCCGTAGCGAAACGCCGCCCGCGAGCTCGAGGGCTTCGTCCAGCAGCGCGATGCCGCGCTGCGATTCGCCGCCGACGTAGGCGTCGGACCCGGCTTCGTGCAGGCGGGCGGCGCGCCGTTCAGGATCTGGGGTCAGGCGCGCGGCGCGCTCGAACGCTCTGGAGGCGGCGGCAAGACCGCTTCGCCCGCGGGCCTCAACGGCCGCCCGCTCGAGGGTCGCCGCAACTTCTTCGTCTTCTCCCTGCGCCGCCGCCGCCAGGTGCCACGCGCGCGGTACCACGGATTTCGGATCTGTCAAAACCGAGGCGAGCGTGGCATGGGCCAATCGCCCGTCGGGCGCCGTGGCGCCGTGGTAGACGGCGGCTCGCATCAGAGGATGCCGAAACTGAATCCGAAGCCCGTCGTTACGCATCAGTCCGGCGACCTCGGCGGGATCGAGGGCTTCGAGCCTCGTCCCAAAGCTCTCGCAGGCGCGGCGGATCTCGTCGATCGATCCGGACTGGGACGCCGCCACCAGCAGCAGCGCCTTTCGCGTCTCCTCCGGAAGCCGCGCGATGCGACGCTCGAATGATCGCTGGATGCCAGGCCCGGTTGGCAGCGGTTCTTCGAGCGGCTCAGTGCCCGCGAGCTGGCCCGATGATAAGACTTCGAGGCTCTCGAGGATGGCGAGCGGGTTGCCATGTGTAAAGCGATGGACGCGGTCGGCGACCGGGTTCGGCACCACCTTGCCGGCCGACCGGGCGATCAGCTCGCGCGATGCTTCCGCGCTGATGCCATCAACGGCCAGCTCCGGGATCCCCGGCGGCCGGAACTCGACGGCCTCGCCCTGGCGGACACCAAAGAGAACGGCCACTCGATCGGCATGCAGCCGGCGAACGGCGAAGAGCACAGCGTCGCGCGAGGCAGCGTCCAACCAGTGGGCGTCGTCGACGATCGCGAGCACCGGACGGCGCTCCGCCGCGACAGCAAGCAAACTCAGGGTCGCGGCCGAGACCGCGAACGGGTCTGGGGCGACGGCGGGCCCGAGCGCCAGGGCCGCCGCCAGGGCGTCAGCCTGAGGGCCGGGTATCTCGGGTAGCAGGTCAAGCAGGGGAAGGAGGAGCTCCGATAGCCCCGAGAACGGGAGCTCCGACTCCGCCTCGATGCCGGTGGCCGAGAGGATGGTCATGCCCTCAGCCGGGGTCAACGCCTCGCGAAGCAGGGCGCTCTTGCCGATCCCGGGCTCGCCTCGGAGGATCAGCGCCCCGCTCACACCGGACTGGGCGTGCTCGAGGAGAGCAGCGATCCGGGCCAGTTCCTCGCCCCTCCCGACGAGCATGGCCCCATGGTACTGGCGCCTTCCGCGCAGGTCTAGGGGTTTCCCCGATTCCGCGACGGCCGGGCGGGCGGAGACTGGTCGCATCACATCAAGGAGGTCGTCTCAAATGAACACCAGCCTCAAGGACCGCGTCTACCGGTTGAATGCCGCGGTCAACGCGCACGACCTGAACCCGATCGGCGACATGTACGCGGAAGATGCGGAGCTCGTCTGGCCCGGGCTCGGACCGACGAAGGGACGGAACGCCATCGTGGGTTTCTACGCGACGCTGTTGGGCGCGTTCCCGGACGTGCACGTGACCATCAAGCGGATCATCGAGCAGGGGGACGCGGTTGCCATCGAGTATGTCTCGGAGGGGACACACAGCGGTCCGCTTCCGATGCCCAACGGGGAGTTGCCCCCTACCAACCGGCGGATGCGGGTGGAAGCCACGAGCGTCGGCACGTCCGACGGCGAGGGCCGGATCAAGACGCACCGTGAGTACTTCGACCAGGTGGAGATCCTGGCACAGCTCGGATTGATGCCGGCGTCCGCCGCTGCCTAGCTCTGAGGAATGCGGGGCCTGCTCCGATGGGCAGGCCCTGCCTAGTTGTCAGTCGACGTACGGTCCGTTGTAGGTCGGCGTCTCGCCGTACGGCTTCCCGGCCATGAGCATGAACCGAGTCCCTGGTTGGCCGTCCGCGACGGCAAGCTCGCTACCTGGGCCAAGAACGGCAATCTGCGAGCGGTGCGCCCGGCTACGGTTAGCGCCGAAGTTCGCCTCAGCCTCCAGCATGTAGACGAAGCCGTTGAAGTCAGGGGGAACCGGAATGCTGACTGACCCGCCTTTTGGAAGCTCGATGTCGAGGATCAGCCCCGGAGTCCCGAGTGTGATCGGCGAGCCCTTGCCGACCAGCGTCCGGATGGTGGCGTCGCCCTCCCGCCGGACGGGGAGATCTGCGCGCTGCACGACCTGTGCGGTTGGATCAACGTTCTTGTCCTTGCGGGCCAGGTTGACCCAGAACGAAGGCCGCGCATCTCGGTCCCAACCTTTCCCTCCTCGAGCTCGTCCTTACCGAGGCCTTCCGCGTGATAGACGCCGCGGCCGGTGCGAACCTTCACGACGGAGCCTTCGTCCAACTTGGCCCGCTCGAATGTGCCGCCTGGACCCGTGCTGTGGCCCGTGCTCGATGAGCCCGAGATCGCGTACCAGAGGTTGTCGAAGCCACGGTGTGGGTGCGTGGTGTCCTGGTTCGCTTGCTCCGGCGTGATTTTGACGGTCGCCTCGTGGACGAGGATGTACGGATCCACCATCGAGTATGGAATCCCCGCCAACGGCAGGAATTCGAGAACGCTGTTTCCCATCATCGGCCGGATCCGGGCGTCCTTGACCACGACGATTTGGCGCAGTGCGGTGTCGATTTGAGTGGCCATGGCTAACTTTACCTCCTGGCAAGTAATTTACTTGTTTATGCAAGTACCTCGCGGACGGCGATTCTATTGCACTTACGGTCTCTGGGGAGATCAGAGGCCGGACATATAGATATAGGTATGCGGGATCGCTGCGCCGTCGATATATTCGGCCGGCTGCACTCGCTCGACCACGATGCTGCGGTCGGTCACCATTGCCGCGATGGCTCCGACCGCTGCCAGCCATGGAGCGAGAACGGCGCCGGCCAGGTTGCGACCCTCTTCAAGGGCGAGACGCACGTTTTCGCGTCCGGCGTCTTCACGATTGTTAGTTGCGGCGCCGCCAATTGGGCTGGCGCCGTTCCTTTCGACCGGGTCCCCTAGAGGTCAGGACCGTCGGTCATGTTTCGAAGACCCTTAAGACGACAAGATGGGGTTGCGGCTTGGCCGAGAAGGAGCATTTCAATGAATAACGGGGACTCAATCATCAGTCAGGTAAAGCAATCCTGGATCACCGCGCTATCCCTTGTGATCGCGGCTCTTGCGGTCGTGGCGACGACAGGTGGCATCCTGACCGCCTTCGGCCACACCCACCAAACCTTCCTAACGCTTCGCGGAGAGACGATCAGGCTGCAGGGTGGTGGACTGTACGGCCACGAGTCCGTGTCGGTTGCGGCTCAGGGGGTTGGAATGGACCTGGTCACGCTCTTCGTCGCAACGCCCCTGCTACTTTTGGCCAGCTACCTCGCTGCCAGAGGATCTCTGCGCGGCCAGCTGCTTCGCGTGGCCGCCTTCTGGTATTTCACCTACTCATACCTGGTGATTACGTTTGGGGTCGCCTACAATTCGTTCTTTCTTATCTACGTGGCATTGCTCTCTGCCAGCCTGGCCGGCCTGATCCTGTCGCTGCTATCGGTCGACGTTGGTCGCGTGACGAGCCACATGTCACCCCGCTTCGCCAGGCGAACCATCGCTTCGATCGTGCTCGTGATCAGCGGCATGTTCCTGCTTCTCTGGCTCGGCCGTATCGTCCCGTCAATCGCGACCGGTGCCCCGCCGATCGGGTTGGAAAGCTATACAACGCTTTCGGTCCAGGCCGCTGACCTCGGCATCGTGATCCCGCTCAGCATCGTGACGGGCATCTTGATGCTGCGACGTCAGTCGATCGGTTACCTGCTTGCGTTCCCCGTGGTGCTGTTCACGGCCACGATGGGTCTGGGGCTGGTCGGCATGGTGATGGCGATGGCGGCCCTTGGAACGCCGGTCGGACTGGCTGACGCCGTGCCGGCCGTGGCGACAGCGGTCCTCGGACTCGCCATGTCCGTTCACCTCGTCCGAAATGTCAGACAAGTGGTCCCCGGATTCCGGTCTGCCAAGGCTGGTCTCGAGTCGCGAGCCATGTCGGCCTGATGCAGCTTCAGCAGGGCCAGCGGTCCAGAGTGGCGCTCGTCGGGATCAAAGCCGTTCACACGCTCGCCTGGTTCTCAATCGAGTCTTGCATGATCTACCTGCTCTACGCCGGGCTGAGGAAGCGGTCAGACCGGCGTGCGGCCATCGCAGCCGCCGTGATCGGGGCCGAGAGCCTCGTCTTTGCGGCGAGCGGGTTTCGGTGTCCCCTCACGACACTCGCCGAGCAACTTGGGGCGGAGCGAGGTACGGTGACCGACATCTATTTGCCGAGGTGGTTTGCCCACAATTTGCCGGCGATCCGCGCACCCCTGCTCATCCTGGCTGCATTCCTGCATCTAAGGAACGTCCGCTCAAACCGATCGGGTTGAGCGATCCCTCAATTGAGGTAGCCACGATCCGGGGACGGTGGCCGATGTATCCATGTGGATCCTCCGTCCCGGCCGGCCCTCTGGCGCCAGGAGGTGGCAAGGAGGGCATCGGATGCGGCTCGCC
>DATNMN010000130.1:0-3183 GCA_035602295.1 Candidatus Dormiibacterota bacterium
TTCGGGCTCGCTCCGCTGGGCACCCGGGACGCGTCGGTCAACGACCTCGGCCATGTCTTCAAGGCCAGGCAGCCGTCCGACAACAATCAAAACGGCAACCACTCCGACTGAAATAGAAGGAGCGAGGGCCCTCGTGGGTCCCCGCTCCTTTTCCGCCTCGCTGAGCGTTAGTTCTCTTGGTTGTTGTCCTGGTTACCTCACGGCCGCCGGCCGAAGATTGAGCTTTCCAGGACGTAGAACGTCGCGATGGCCAGGTACAGGCCCGCGCTCGCCAGCGGGCTGACCAACGCAACCAGCGTCGCGCCCAGGTAGATCACCGGGCCGATGATGTAGCTCCGCCCGATGCCCCGGACCACCGCCGGGTCGGCGTCGTGGCGCAGCAGCCGGCGGCCCGCCGCGGCGTACCACCACAGCGCGTTGTACAGGGTCGCGGTCAGCGTCAGCGTGATCCCGTACGTGAGGGCGGCCGCCTCCGCGTCGCCCGTCCTTATATACAGCGCGAGCAGTCGGGTGGGAAAAGGGACGAACGCGATCAGCATCAGGAACAGCACGGTGAGCATCAGGAATGTGCGGTCGACGTGCGCCAGCTGGTGCATCACCGCGTGGTGGTTGACCCACATGATCCCGATCGTGACGAAGCTGACCGCGTAAGCGAGGTAGCTCGGCCAGATCGCCAGCAGCTCGCCCCCAAGGGGCCTTCCGGCGGTCACCGCCACGTTCAGGACCAGGAGCGTGGCCGCAATGGCGAAGACGCCGTCGGCGAAGGCCTCCAGCCGGTTCTTGGGCACGGCGTCAATTCAAACTGCAAGTTTCCCCGGGCGCAATCGTTAAAAAGCCCCAAAGGAGGTGGTCTAGCTGTGATCACAACCATCGTCACGTTCCTCAGCACGAGAATCGTGTCGGTCGTCATCACGAGCGTCGTCGTGGTCGCCGCTGTGCCCACACTGATCGTGGCGATCCACGGCAACACGATCACGATCACCACCGCTGTCGCCTCCGCGGGTCGCACTAGCGACGATCAGGAGCACGCCCGCATCGTCGTCGAGGTGAAGAGCGCCGGCGACGCAGTGGTCGTCAAGCTCAACAACGAAGAGGCGGCCTGCGACTCGCAGATCGCACAGCTTGCCGCGAAGTCCAACCTTTCCGCCACCGCGACCGCCGCGGAGCTGAAGAAGGGCAAGGACGACTTCCACGCCTCGCTCTTGCCGTTCGAGAACGAGATCAAGGCCGACGAGGACGAGCTCGACCACCTCAAGGTCATCACGACCCAGACCGAGCAGACCTTCCTGGTCCGCATCAACGAGGTCCAGGTGATCGCCCTCGGCGAAAACGGTCAGGCCGGCACGCTCGTCACCGTGTGCCAGACCATCATCGTGCAGATCACGCAGGTCATCGTCATCGTCCAGCCGGCCCCTTCGAGTGGCGGTGACGAGGGCGACATCAAGAAGGCGGCGGCATGATCACGACACCAACGAGGAGTAAGGCCTCCTCCTCCAACCTCCCCAATTCTCCCGAGGCCAATACTCCAACCGACCCGGCGGGCCCCCTCCCAGATTTGCTCGCCGGGCTCCGGTGGGGTACACGCGAGGCCATCGCCGCGGCCGTCGCGTTGATCCTCATCGACATCTTCGCGGGCTGGTCGTACCTGGCCAGCTACTTCTCCTTCTTCCGGATCCCGACCGAAGCCGTCGGCCTGACGTGGCCCGAGGTGCTCGGCCAGGGCCTCCGCACCGTGCTTTTGCCCCTCACCGTGATCGTCGTCGCCGCTGTGGCGCCGGCACGCAACCGCAACCTGCGCCCCGCGGCCATTGCCGTCGGGGTTTACCTGCTGGTCCTGGCGCTTATCGCGATCGCCAACCACTGGGCCTCGGTCGGATCGGTGGTCGTGCAGCTCGCGGCGGCGATAGCCGCAGCCGGCATCGTGTTCGGCATGCGCATGGGGATCGGCGCGAGGACCAACGAGCGGCTGCTGATCGGCGTCGCCGGCCTGCTGGTATTGATCTCCACGCCCATTGCCACCGGGACGCTCGATGCGGGCCAGGCGGCGGGGTCCAAGACCACCTCGCTGCGGATCGTCACCACGTCGCCGGTGCTGCCCAGCGCGGTTCCGGCCAGCGGCAACTACACGTACACGAACTACGTGCTGCTGCGCGAGAACGACACCCGATACTGGGTGTTCCGGATCGGCGACCAGTACGCGTACTCGATCCCGAAGTCAGAGGTCGTCTACATCCGGTACTAGTCGGGCGCGAGGCGCGACCTGCTGGGGGGCAACTACTCGTCGCTGTGGTTCACCATGTTGATCACGTTGCCATCCGGGGCGCGGACGAAGAATCTGCGCACGCCCCAGGCCTCTTCGGTAAGTGGGTGAACGATCTCGTACCCACGCCGTTTCGCCTCGGCGTACGCATCATCAACGCCGGCGCCGACGTGCACCGAGATGACCGAGTCATGAGGCGCCGTCGCGTCGCGGGTGACGAGCTGGATGGTGGCCTTGCCACTCGCTGATCGGTAGTTCGCGACCCACCCGAGGTTGAAGCCCTGGACACTCAACCCGAGGTAGTCGGTGTAGAAGTCACGGGCCGCTGAGATGTCAGCGACCGGAAGGTTCGCAACGATACCGGTTACTCGCATCATTCCTCCTAAGTCCTTGTGAACGCCGCGGGCCTGCACGCAGTCGGAATACGGAAAGCATGGTGGGCAGTACCTTCCGTAACGCGAACCACCCATCGGTGGTCGGTAAGCGAATCAGCTTCGGAGGCCCCGACGGTACACGTCGGCGCGATGGGCGATCGCTGTCACGGTGATCGTGTCAGTCGAATCGTCAATTGAATAGATAATCCGGTAGGGACCTCTGCGGGCCGACCACTGACCTTTCAACTCGAGGTGGAGAGGCTTGCCCATACGCCGGGGATTAGCTGCAATCGAGTGAATCGCTTCCAAAGCAGCGGCCGCAACTTTCATCGGTAAGCGGTCGATGTCGCGCGCGGCGACCGAGGCGATGACTACTTGCCATCGCCGTGAGCTCATCGCCCTTTCAGGCGCGTTTCGACGTTTTGGAGCGGGACCGTCTCGCCCTTCTCGGCTGCCGCGATCCCAGCCCGGATCTTCCTCATCAGGCGCTTGTCGGACAGAATTTCCAGCGTTTCCTCGAGTCCCTCGATGTCGTCCAGGCTGACGATC
>DATNMN010000131.1:0-9148 GCA_035602295.1 Candidatus Dormiibacterota bacterium
CATGGCGTCAACCGATCCCCAGGGCTCTGGGCTGGCGGACCGGACGACGGCCCTTGTCGGCTGGACGATCGCCTGGCGGGCAGCAAGCGCGGTCGCCACGCTAGCCCTGGGCGCCTTCCTGATCCGTCGGCTTCCGGCCGCTGAGTACGGCCGCTATACGTTCGTCCTCAGCGTTCTCGTTTATATTGCATTGCTGGCCACGTTCGGCCAGGACCAGGGGTTGCTTCGTTACCTGCCCGAGGTTCTGGGACGCGGCGACCGGGCCGCCGCTCACGATCTGCTGAGCAAAAGCGCGATCGCGATTGTTGCCGTCTGGCTGGTGACGAGTGCCCTGGTCTTTGTGTTTCGCCCGGCGATCGACGCCGTGCTGCATGCGCATGTGGCTGATCTTCTGGCCCTTGGGACCGTGTTGTTACTCGGCGGCATCGCAGCCGGGGTCCTGTCGTTCGCGCTGGTGGCGATTTACGACATGCGCAGCCAGGCGATCGCGACGCCGATCGCCGGGGCACTAACTCTGGGGCTCGCCGTGGTGTTCTTGCAACGCGGCGCCGATCTGCGAGCCGTGCTGGTGGCCGGTGCCATCGGCCAGTCTGCTCTGGCGGCTTGTTACCTATTTATTCTCTTGCGGCGCACTCGCCGGGCCCAGGGGATCCTGGGCGACCGGGTGGGCTGGCGGCGATTGCTTGTCTACGCCAGCGGCTGGCTGCCGAGCCTGCTGATCGCCTCGGCCGTCGGCCTGCAGTTTGAGAATATTTTTCTCTTGCGCTTTGCCGGCTCAACAGCCGTTGCCTACTACGACACGGGCTACAACATTCCGCAACGGCTCGTTTCCTTGATTCCCAGCTTGCTGACGGGCGCCTGGGTCGTCGGCACATTGGAAGGCTGGCGTCAGGAGAGTTCACGCGTGCGCGCCGCCGTCAGCGCGTTCTACAAGGGCATCTTTCTCGTGGCATTCCCGCTCGCGTTTGCTGGAGGCGCGCTGCTCGCGCCGATCATCAAGCTCTATGCATCGGGTCGCTTACCACCGGCCGAGCAGATCGCGCCGGTGATGTTGATATTTTTTGTCTTTGCCCTTTTGGCGACACCCTGGGGGCTCGTCGTCCGCGTCCGGGAGCTAGCCTGGTTGAACGCGCTGATAACGATCGCGCAGCTGGGCTTCGCCGCGCTCGCCGATTTCTGGCTGATCCAGAGCTTCGGCCTGTGGGGCGCCGTTGCCGCCGTCGGCCTGACCACGGCGCTGACCCTGATCTTGAGCTTTACCGCCTGGTGGGTCTTCGACCGAGCGACTCTATCTATTCCTTGGGCGTACGCCGCCCGGTGTCTGGTGGCCGCGTCGCCGTATTTGCTCTTATTGCCACTGGCGTTCCTGCACCTTCCAACGCGTGTGCTGGTCGTCGTCGCGCTGGGGCTGACGGCGCTAACAACGGGAGCCTGGCTCTACCTGATCAGACGGCTCGGCCTACTTTCCGAGGGTGAAGTCCCGCTATTGCATCTAAGCCGGCACGGGCCGGTCAGGCTCGCCTTGCGATACCTGGCGCCTAGCGGTAAATAACCGCCATGTTGTTGAAGTCGCGCCAGCTTGACTCGAACGTCCCTTTGCTCACCCAGTACTGGCTTCCGAATTGGTCGTCGTTGACGCGGACCTGGGTAGGGGAGACCCCGGTGAGAATCACCGAGTGTTCGGCCAGCGAATACCGGATGATGCGGCCGTCCCACGCGGTCCATGTACGCAACGCGGGCCGCGACCATCTGGCTTCCATCCAGATCTGGACCGGATGTCCGGCCGCCAGTTCGGCGTAAACCGTCGCCGCCGAGTAGCCCTCGCCACCGTACGCGTTGGGGACGCCATGTGACCGTGCGATGGCGAGAATCACCGGATAGTAGACGCCGTAGCCGGTTAGTGCCGTTTCACTGCCATTCACGTCGCCGACGAAGTTCGTGTACGGATCGCCCCAATGCAGGGTGCCATTAACCCAAGTGGCGCGGCGCAAATCCGCATTCTCGTATGCGAACAAAGCGTCCTGACTGAAGTAATGGCCATAGTAGGCAAGCCCCATCTGCATCGCGGCCGTCTCGCAGTTCAGGTTTCGAGTTTGCCGGTAGATTGGCACGGGAAACGTCACGTATCCGGGCGACGCTGCCGGAGCCCAGGCCTGTGGCACGGCCGCGACCTGCGACGGCGTCGGGTCCGGCGGTGGCGGGACGTACTGTTCGTAGATCTCAGTCGGCGTTGCCGGTGCTTCCAGATCCGTCGCGTGTTTGACGCGACGTATCGCGGTGGCGGGTCCGGTGAAGGCCAGCACCGGCGCGACGAGAGGCGCGGCTGGGGCAGCTTGATGCTTCGGCACCGGGCTCAGCATCAGGCTGCTGGCCATCGTGCCACCAAGGACGGTCATCGACGCGAGTGTGCTGATCTTCATGCTGGCCCCACGTATTGCGTTCAACCTAACGGCGATTCGTTGCGACTCAGATTCCGGGCCTGCAGACGTCTTGAAGACGTGACGCCAGCGTTTCTCGCAGGGCTTCGGGCGTTACTATCTGGAGACTTGCTGACGAATAAAGTCGCAATTGTTACGGGAGCTGGCCGCGGCATCGGCGAGGGGATTGCGCGCAAACTCGCCCAGGAAGGTGCCATCGTCGTGTGCGCTGATGTAAACGAGAGCGACGCGACGAGCGTTGCATCTGGTCTCAGTCCCGCCGGCATCGGCGTTCGCCTCGACGTATCGAACGCCGTGGAGTGCGATGCCGTGGTCCAGAACATTCACGAGCGCTACGGCCGGCTGGATATTCTCGTGAACAATGCCGGGATCAATCGCGACGCGATGCTGCACAAAATGACAGACGAACAATGGCACCAGGTGATCGCCGTTGATCTGACGGGCGTGTTCTTCATGACCCGCGCGGCCAGCCGCCTCATGCGCGCTGCGGGCTCGGGCCGGATTGTGAATATTTCTTCAGCTAGTTGGATGGGAAACGTCGGCCAAGCCAACTACGCGGCGGCCAAAGCCGGCGTCGTCGGCCTGAGCCGAACCGCCGCGAAGGAATTGGCGCGCTCCCAGGTGACGGTCAACGCCATCTGTCCGGGCTTTATCGACACGACGATGACCAGGGGCATCCCCGACGCGATTCGGGAACAACAATTGGCCAAGATCCCATTGGGCCGAGCCGGCCAGCCGGCGGACGTTGCCGCCGTGGTCGCCTTCCTGGCGTCGGACGAGGCGGGTTACGTCACGGGCGAAGTCATCAACGTCGGCGGCGGCTACGTACTATGACGTCCCGGTGAGAATAGCCTCGGTCCAGGAGGCCGTTGCGGCGATCCCGGATGGCGCCACGGTCGCCGTGGATGGATTCACGCTGATGGGCGTCGCGGAGGCGCTCTACGAAGGCATCGAAGAGACGTTCCGCGAAACCGGCCACCCGCGGGATCTGGTTATCGTCCATGCCGCGGGCCAATCGAACCGCAAGATCGGCTTCGAGCACTTCGCGGTGGAGGGACTGGCCAAGCGAATCGTCGGTTCGCATTGGGGCCTGATGCCCCGGATGTCAGCATTCTTGGGACACGGCCTGGCCGAAGCCGTCTGCCTGCCCCAGGGGCAACTTTCTGGCCTTTATCGAGCCATTGCGGCTGGCCGGCCTGGAAATTTGACTCGGATTGGGCTCGGCACGTTCGTCGATCCCAGGATTGAATCCGGCAAAGTCAACCAGCTTGCGCGCGACCACGCGCCGGACTATGTGTCGATCCAGATCATCGACGGCCAGGAGTACATGTTCTACCGGAGCTTCAAGATCGACGTCGGCATTTTTCGGGCCAGCAGCGTCGATCAAGATGGCAATTGTTCGCTTGACGAAGAGGCGGTCATGCTCGATGCGCTAGCGATCGCCCAGGCGGCGCATAACTCAGGCGGTGTTGTCATCTGCCAGGCCAAGAAGGTCGTCGCGCGCGGCGCGATCGCACCCAGACAAGTGACCGTTCCCGGCGCACTCGTGGACCTCGTTGTTCAGGCGCCCGATCCGGAGCGGCAGCATCGGCAGACAGACGGGGCGTTCTTCGACGAGAAATATATCTCTGCGTCGACGGGCGCTGAATTGCCCCGTGCAGAGTACTCGACCAGGCTGGCGATCGGCCGTCGCGCCATTAGATATTTGCATCAAGGCGACATCGTCAATATCGGTACCGGCATTCCGGGCGATAGCGTCGGCCCGGCGCTGGCCGAGGCGGGCCTCTCGGACAAAATTACGCTGACGGTTGAGTCCGGCGTCTACGGCGGTGTGCCGGCCGGCCGTGTCGACTTCGGAATCACGGCGCATCCGACGGCGATCATCCCGCATGCCAGCCAGTTTGATTTCTACAACGGTGGGGGACTGGACGCGACATTCATGGGCGCCGGCCAGGTGGATCAACATGGCAACGTGAATGTCTCTCGTTTGGGCGGACGGGTGATCGGCGCCGGCGGCTTTATCGACATCACGCAGAGCGCCAGGCTAGTTTGTTTTTGCTTTACGCTCGAGGGCAGCCACGAGAAGTTCGTCGATCGCGTGGACCAACTCACCTTTAGCGCGGAACAGGCGCGCAGAAATCATCAGGAAGTGCTTTACGTGACCGAGCGCGCTGTCTTCCGGCTCGAGGCCGACGGCCTGGCCTTGATCGAAATCGCGCCAGGCCTGGAAGTCAAAGACGTCCTTGGCCAGGTGCCCTTTCCGGTTAAGGTGCACGAGCCCATGGCGCGAATGCCCGAAGATATCTTCCGGCCAAAGGTGGCGCCGTTCAAACTGCCGCCGAGGCCAGCAGGCAAAATAGGTGTCGTCCAGGGCCGTTAGCTCAGGTGGTTAGAGCGGCCGGCTCATAACCGGTTGGTCGAAGGTTCGAGTCCTTCACGGCCCACCATGGACAGACAGCTTCCACGAGATGAGGTCGAGAAGGACGGCACCGCAGCGACGGGGCTCCTGGCACTGACACCCCTTCAACGTGGTCCGCGCCGGCCGCGAGGCTGAAGGGAGGCGCTGCGGCTAGCCGGGTGGCGGATTTCCTGGGTTGACTTCGAACACGATGAACTCGGTGAATACGTCTCCGTCCACCTGAAGCCCAAAGCATCCAGCGCTGTTGGTGGCGAGCGTGCCGATCCAGGCTCTCCAGAAGGAAGTCGGGGGCACCGCGCCCAAATACAAGCCGCCTCCCGTCGTTTGGACCGCGGGAACGACAGACACCCCATGCTGCCTTTCCTTGTCCGTGGCGTCGGCGCTGGCAGGAGAGGGGAAATCCGTGAGCGTGACCGTCGATTTCCCGTCACCCCCCAACTGGAACGATCGCACCAGCAGCGGTCCGGAGTATTGGGAGTCGACCATGAGGAGCGCTGTCTGCCCGCCTGAGTACCAGCTGTCCTGGCCCGACATGTAGACGGGCCCGACACCGGCTCCGTAGTTCGGCGCCACCGCTTTTAGATCAGCCTGAGAGGAAGCCGAACAGGTCTTATTTGGCGCCAGGGTGGGCGGCCTCATCGGCCTCTGCTGCAGTCCGGTTAGGGCGTCGACGCCGGCAGGCAGCGGTGAGGCAGGCTCAGATCGGAAGACCTGCGTATGAGCCGGCGGGACCGCGGCCGGGTAGCCCACAACTCCGCAACCGGCTACGCCGGCGGTGAGGCCGACCAGAGCCACGAAGTGCGTCACGCTGCGGGCCGTAGACATCGCCTGCAGATACAACGGTTGCAAGCCGGTCGAGTTACTCCCTGTACCCAGACTTCCAGACGCGCCGAGGCCGCGCGAGGCCGGCTACTCGTCCTAATCGGGCTGTATATCAGGCTGTCGACCTAGCCGGCGGGCATGCTGTGCATGGCCGTTAGGGCAACGAGATCGCACTTCCCACGATGCAAGGTTGGTTCGCGTTACGGAAACTACGGCCCAGTCCTTTTGAATACGAGAAACGGGTACTCCCCGGCTGCCCAAGGCAAAGCTCCCGGCGTTGCTCGCGATAGCAATGGGGCGGCTTGCGAGTTTGACCCGAAGCTGGCCGTTATAGGGTGGTGCTTGGCTTGATCGGGGTTAGGCTGGCGTCGGTGCAAGCGCCAGCGCCACCTCTGCTCTTGCTGATCCTTCTTGGGGTTGGAGCGTTCATCGTTCTCTGGCGGGCGGTTGTGGGATTTGTCATGGCCGTTTGGGGCCAAGGACGCATTTAACAACCGAGGCTTCGCTCAGCGCTCTTGGAGCTACCACCAAATCACGTCGGCGAAAAAAAGCTCGGCACCATCGGACGCGCTGAGGTTAGGGGTTAGTGCGTGTTGCGTGTCTCAAAATGGCCGAAAACGGGGCATTGGACGGAACTTCTCAAGCCCCAAAATGCAGTTTCGAGTCCTTCACGGCCCAGTAACCTGTCCGCAAAGAAAACCCCGCTGGTTCCAGCGGGGTCAAGAGGTTCGCCGAGAGCCCTAGGAAACGATGTCAGGCCGAACCGTCCCCGGTATAACGGCCATCACACGTAATCCTTCTCAGCCGGATCGCGAGCCGATTTCTAGAACTTAGCCGTGATGCTCGGCCGCGTGGTCCTGTGTGATGTACTGCTCGACCAGCTTGCTGCCGATCCCGACCTCGTCGAGCGGCCCATAGTTGTTCGTAATGTCAGATGTTCGCACGACCTTCGGGCCGTCCCAGTGCTGGACCTTGCCGTTCATGTGCAGGACCCACACCTCGAGTTTGCCGTCGGGTAGGACGCTGCCGACCCGCGCGAGCCGGCGACCACGGGTCTTGAGGCGTACGACGTCCCTCACGGCGAATCGCTGAGGACCGGTTGCCTGGCTCGCCTCGGCCTCCACCAGGTCGGTGGTCGCTGGAGCACCCGAAAATGGATTCAGCTTCCGGGCAATGCGTACGACCGGATCATAAACATCCGTTGCCATGCGCTCTTTCAGCGGGATGATCGCGTTGTCCGTGATCTTGATGTGCTCGGGGCAGACTTCCTGGCAACACTTGGTGATGTTGCACATTCCCACCCCTGCCTTGCCGTGGAGCAGGCCGGTGCGTTTCCGGGTATCCAGCGGATGCATTTCGAGGGCGGCGATCCGCACCATGTAGCGCGGCCCGTAGTAGGCGGACTTGTCGTCGTGGTTGCGCAACACATGGCAGACGTCCTGGCAGAGGAAGCACTCGATGCACTTTCGGTACTCGTAAACGCGTTCGGTGTCTTCCGGCAGCATCCGGTAAGGGACTGGCTCGTTCGCCGCCGGCGTGAACCCCGGAATTTCCTTGTTGACTTCGTAATTCCATGAGACGTCTGTAACCAAGTCTTTGATCAACGGAAACGTTCTCATTGGCCCGACGTGGATCTCTTGATCCGCGAACTCGTCGACCCGGGTCTTGCACATCAGGCGGGGCCGCCCGTTGATCTCAGCGCTGCACGAGCCACACTTCGCAGCCTTGCAGTTCCAGCGGCAGGCGAGATCGTTGGCAAAATTTGCCTGGACGTAGTGGACGGCGTCGAGCACCACCATGCCTTCGACCGCGGGCACCTCGAACCGCTGCTCCCCGCCAGTAGAGTCGGCGTCGCCGCGGAAGATCTGGAGGACGATCGGGGCGCTGCTCATGTCCGAACCTGCTGGGGCTTTGACGGGCTTGGGGCCGGAGGCGGCGAAGCCGGGGGCGTGGAGGTAGTGTCGGCAAACAGCTTGGCCAGCTCGGGTGGCATCTCCGGGACCGGCCGCGTCTTGAGCTTGACCTGGCCACCGTCGTTGTAGGCAATGAAGTTCACGCGGCCGAGCGCCGGGTCCTTCTCCAGGTAATCAAGCCGCCAGTGCGCGCCGCGGCTCTCGCGCCGCTCGATGGCAGCACGCACGATGGCTTCCGCGATCGTCAACATGAATCGGAGATCCCGGGCCGTGTGCCAGCCCGGGTTGTATTTCCTCGACCCTGGTACGTGGATCCGGGCCGAGCGCTGCCGCAGCTCCAGGATTCGATCGAGGCAGGTCTTCAGCAATTTTTCTTCCCGTGCCAGGCCGGCGCCGTCCTGCATCGCCTGCTGTAACTGCTGCTGTAGCAGGTAAGTATTTTCTGTTCCATCGGGGCTGAGCGGCAGCAGCAGGATCTGTTGCTCTTCGGCGACCTGACGCTCGTCGATCTTGCCCAACCCGACCTCGCGCACATACGAACTGGCAGCGGCCCCGGCGCGCCGGCCAAAGACCAGCAAATCAGAGAGTGAATTCCCACCGAGCCGGTTCGCCCCGTGCAGGCCGGCAGCCGCCTCGCCGGCCGCGTACAAGCCGGCAAGCGTCGTCGCGCCGGTCTCGGCCTCGACCCGTAGCCCGCCCATCGCGTAGTGAATCGTCGGCGCGATCTCCATCGGGTCCTTGGTGATGTCGACGTCGGCGAGCTTGAGAAACTGCTCGTACATCGACGGCAGCTTCTTCTTGATTTTCTCGGCGCCGAGGTGCCGCACATCGAGATTCGCGCCGCCATGCTCGGTGCCGCGGCCGGCCTGAACTTCCTTGTAGATCGCTCGCGCCACGACGTCGCGCGAGGAGAGCTCTTTCTTCTTGGGGTCGACCTCCAGCATGAAGCGATGACCCTCGCTGTTGGTCAGATAGCCGCCCTCGCCTCGCACGGCCTCGGTCACCAGGATGCCGCGCACACCGGGCGGCCAGACCATCCCGGTGGGATGGAACTGGACCATCTCAGGATCGAGGACCTCCGCCCCGGCGTCGAAACCCATCCCGACCCCGTCGCCGGTGCCCTCCCAGGAGTTCGACGTGACTTTGTAAATACGTCCCCAACCGCCGGTCGCCATGACCACGGCTTTCGCCTTGAAGGCGACGAAGCGCCCGTCAACCCGGTTGTAGCCGAAGGCACCGATGACGCGGTCGCCGTCTTTCAGCAACCTGGTCAGGGTGACCTCCATGTGCACCTCGATGCCGAGGTGGACGATGCGATCCTGCAGGCTACGGATCATTTCGAGCCCGGTGCGATCACCGACGTGGCAGAGCCGGCGATAGGTATGGGCGCCGAAGGCCCGCTGCAGGATGCGACCATCGGGTGTCCGGTCGAAGATGGCCCCATAGGTCTCGAGCTCGTAGACGCGCTCCGGCGACTCGCGGGCATGCAGCTCGGCCATCCGCCAGTTGTTGATCAGCTGGCCGCCGCGCATCGTGTCCTGGAAATGGACCTGCCA
>DATNMN010000132.1:0-4849 GCA_035602295.1 Candidatus Dormiibacterota bacterium
TGGGCATGACGCTCGGATTCTGGAAAGACCCGCAACGGTACATCGAGACCTACTGGTCACGCTGGCCCGACATCTGGGTGCACGGCGATTGGGCGATGGTCGACGAGGATGGTCTCTGGTACATCCTCGGGCGTTCGGACGACACCATCAAGGTTGCAGGCAAACGGGTCGGACCGGCCGAGGTCGAAGCGGCCGCCCTCGACGGCACGGCCGCGGCCGAAGCAGCGGCAGTCGGCGTTCCGGACCCGATCAAAGGTCAGTCGGTGGTGGTCTTCGCGGTCGCTCGGCCCGGCGCCGACCCAGCATCGATTCCTGGGGCGGTGTCTCGCAGCATCGAACGCTCACTGGGCAAGCCATTCAAGCCAGCGGCGGTGCACGTCATCCCGCGCCTGCCCAAGACCCGCAATGGCAAGATTCTCCGGCGCGTGATCCGCAATGTCTTCCTCGGCGATCCGCCGGGCGATCTCTCATCGATCGACGATCTCGCCTCGCTCGAACCGATTCGCCAGCTTGGCCGTTCTCCCTCCCCCTTTGGGGGAGGGCAGGGTGGGGGCTAGTTGCGGAAGTACTCGCGCAGCGGGAGATTGCTCGCCCAACCCGCGGCACCGAGATGACCTAGGTGGAAGCCGTCTTCGATGGTGCGCAACAGGCCGTAGTGATTCTCGGCAACGGCTGAGCGGAAGCCGCTGATCGCGTTCGGTGCGATGACCAGCGAGGCGACATGGCCGCCCCAACTGCCGCTGCAGCACCCGGCGTTGCTCGAGCCCTCGTCCCAGGTGATGAACAGCACCCCGCCGTTGCGAAACGCGGCGGAGTCCGTGATCGTCGGCACGACGCTGCGCAGCCAGGCGTCACCGGTGCCGACCGGACAGTCGTGGGTGTCGTTGCACATGTTGGGCGTGATCCACACGAAGTCGGGCACGCTGCCGCTGCTCATGTCGACCCAAAACTGCGCGAAGGGCGCGACGTGGGCCGCGCACCGTGCCGGGTTGTTGCGGATGTCGGTGTAGTACATGAACGGGTTGTGCTTCATCGCGTAGTTGCCCGACGACGCGCCCATGTAGCACGGCACCGGCATGTCCTCCATGTAGGCCTTCCATGAGCGACCGCTCGCTTCCACCTGGTCCGCGATGTTGGTCGCGCTGACGAAGCAGGTGGTGCAGTCGCTCGCGATCCCGAAGGTGCTCCCGGCGGTGAGGGCGAGGTAGTTGGGCAGGCTCGGATGGGATACCCCGAAGTAGTTGGTAGCCAGCGCGTAGCCGGCGACGAGGCCGTTGGTATAGGGGGCGGCCGGGTTGCCGATCACGGTGTTGTACTCATGGTTTTCCATCACGATCACGAACACGTGCGAGAAGGCCGGAATCGTGCCGCCGGCTGCGGAGGGCGGCGGTGGTGTCCCGGATTGGGTCGCGACCGCCGGCCCGCCAGCCGGAGTGGCCGCGCTCGTCGCTGGCGCCGGAGTCGCGGTTGGAGTCGCTTTGTCCAGGGTGGCGTGACTGGCCGTGTTGGCCATCGACGTCGTTGCGTTGCTCCGCAGGACCATCAGGGTGGGGACGGCCACGATTGCGCCCGCGCCCACGATGATGATCGCGGCCTTCAGGCCCAGGAGTTTCATGCCACGATTGACGCGATCGGTCGAGCGCTCTTGCGCTTTGTACGTAGCGTGATGCAACGCGCATGAATCCTTCTGCCGGGTCGGAACGTTGTAAGGGATAGGAGAAATCTGATGAAGCCCCTCAACGCCGAACTCGCCGCCCGCGCCTGGGAGTTCGCCCAGGGTCTCGACCTGGAAGAGTATCGCCGGCTGCAGCGGGAAGTCCGTTCGGCCTGGCCGGCCACCACCAAGCTGCAGGGCCTCGACTTCGACCGCGCCTTCCTGGCCTTCATCGCCGAGCGCTGGATCGACAAGGCCGCCTAGGGCGCCACGCCGCACCTAGTCCGCAAGCACGCCTGAACTCAGGCGTTACTTGGGCTAGGCACCGGACATGTCGATCAATGATGGCCTGGCGCTGATCCGCCGGCATGACTTTGAAGGCGCCCTGCCACTGCTGGCCGCCGAGGTGCGCAAGCGTCCGGACGACGCCTACGCGGCGTATTACCTCGCCTATGCGTTCGTCGGCGCCCAGGACCCGCAACCAGCGGTGACGCTGCTCGCCAAGATCATCGAGGTCCATCCGGATTTCACCGATGCCCGCAGCCTGCTGGGCCTGGCGCGCATCCGGATTTCCGACTTTGTCGGAGCGTCGACCGAGTATGAGACTGTCTTGGCCCGCGAACCCAAAAATCCGGCCGCGCTGCTGGGCCTTGGGATGATCGCCTACTGGAAGCGGGAGACCGCCGTTGCCGAGGACTACCTCGACCGCGCCTTGCGAGGCGATCCCAGTGCTCGCGACGCCCTGATCTTCAAGGCCGACCTGCGCTACGCGGCTGGGGACGTCACCGGGGCGGTGATGCTGCTGCGAGACGCCAAGCGCCTGCGGCGGCCGGCCTTGCCTGAAGTGTCCGATTCGGAGATCGCCGATCGCCTGCTCCGGTATGAAGCGGCGCTCCAGCCGATCCGCCGGGCCCGCGGCGGCTTGCCCGACATGCCGGGTTGGGTCCTGTGCGTGGCTGGCGTCACCCTGGCGCTCACCTTCTTGTCGGGCGCCGGCCTTCCGGGAGCGTGGAACGGGATGCGGCATTACCAGGACGGCAAGGCGCGGCTTGTCACGCTGGACTACGCGGGTTGCGCCGCCGAGATGGAACAGGCGGTCGAGGCGGTGCCGAACTCGCCAAAGGCGTGGGCCTATGAGGCGTATTGCTTCCTCCTCGACAAAGACACCAAGGCCGGGCTCAGCGCCTGGTACACGGCCCGGAGCTATGACCCAGCAATCACCCTCGACACCACGTCCGACCAGCTTGCCATGCTGGCCAAGATTCGGGCCGCCAATGTCCCGCCGAAGGTGATCGCGAAGTGAGTGGCGCGCCTGAACCGATCCAGGAAGACCTGCCTTTCGACGCGCCAGCCACGCCACCGACCTCGACCGGCACGCCCGCCTGGATCGCAGCGCGACCCAAGGCCGAGCTGCCCCCGTCGCTCTATGACCAGCTGTTGACGCGACTGCGCGCGATCCCCTGGGCACGCTGGCGCGCGGCGGCAACGCCGGTGTTGAAGTCCGGAGCCGGGCAGCTGGGCACGGTCGCCAAGGTGGCCGTGACCCGTGGCGGCGGCGTCGCTCGGGTGGCGGTCAAGCGCGGAGCTCCGTACACCGTGCGGCTGGCCAAAGCCACCGCCCGAATCAGCATGATCCGCGCCTTCCCGCTTCTGATCGCCCGCACCATCCACCTCTTCGGTTTCCCGGCAGTGGTGCTGCGGACGGCGATCCAATTCACGATTGCACATCGGGCCGGCCTCGCGATCGACGAGGTGACCTATTTCCACGTCGATGACCCGGCGGGCTACACCGTATATGAAGCCCCGCCCTGGCTCGGAACGGCGATCGCCATCGCATACGTCCCGACGCTGGTTCTGTTGATCCTCGCGGTGGTTTGCCTGGCGCCGGCGCTCGCCCCACGCACGGTCCTGCACCTACCCATCACATGGGTGACCGGCGTCCAGCTCTGGCTCGGACTGGCGTTCGCCGCGCACGCCCTCCCCTCCTACGAGGAGGCGGGCCCGGTCGCCGAGCAGGCCCGGGTGGGAGTCGTCAAGGCCGATCCCGTCTCCGTGTTCTGGATGATTCCGGCGCAGATCGTCGCCCTCATCACTCGCCTCGGCGGCATCCTGCCGGCCATCCTCGGTGTGCTCGCCTGCTGGTGGCTGGCGACGGCGATCTTTCACTAAGGCCAGCAGCTCGCGCGACGCCGTTTCCTGTAGGCTTCCCCGGTGGCCAGCAGCCGCTCCCTGGGGGTACTGTTCAGCCTGCTCGTCGCGACCCTGATGGCCGCGTGCGGCGAGGATACCGGCGCCGCGCCACCCCTGCAAGCTAGTGCCGCGTCTTCGGTTGGCTGCAAGAGCGGTCACGGGTACCAACACACCACCCTCGGCTACCATCTGTGCTTCCCAGACAATTGGATCTCGCGCGATTACACGGCCGAGCCCGGCTCCGGCGGCGCGGTGAGCGTGGTCGCCCTCGGCGCGCCCTCGTCCGTGCCCACGCACGTCCCGGCGTCTGGCACGTTGACCCCGCCGATCGAGATCCGGGTGGTCGCCGGCCCCAAAGACCAAGCGGAAGTGAGCCTCGCGAGGGGCAACACGGTGACGTCAACGACGGTGGCGGGGATCAAGGCCGATCGGATCAAGGTCGTCGACTCCGGTCCGGCCAATGGCGCGGTGATCGTGGTCTTCGAGCGCCAGGGCAATACCTTCGAGATCGAAGAGGCGCCGGGCGGCACCGCCGATGCGGCGTTCCAGCAGGTCCTGGATAGCTTTTCGTTCCCAGCGAGCTGACCGCGCAGCTCCTGCCCCTTTTGGGGGGGGTTGGGAGTTCCGGCCGGCTGGTGGAGGCGGCGAGAATCGAACTCGCGTCCGAAGCAGCGTCCCGCAAGACATCTACGAGCGTAGCCCCGGTTTTGATCTCACCCTGGCGTCTCCCCTGGGACCGGATCCGTCAGAGCCAGTCGCGGTAAGAAGTCCCTCCGGCGGCCGCGACGCCCGCCGGAAGCGAGTCAGCGGAGTTTACGCCAGACTCCGCTCCTGCTGACCGAGAGCGGGCCGGCGCCGGGGATAAATCCCCGGTTGACTACGCTACTTACGCAGCGTAAGCCAGTTGACGATTGGCGTTTATAGCCTTGCCGCTTTTACGTGCTCGGCGACACGGCTCGCCATCTTGCAGACCACTACCCCGTCGAGACCTGGCGCCCCCGCCAG
>DATNMN010000133.1:0-31344 GCA_035602295.1 Candidatus Dormiibacterota bacterium
GCGACCATGGACGCGCTCAACGACCGCGGGATCTCGGTGACGCGGTTCGTCAGCTCCGGCGGCTTCCTCCAGCACAAGAACGTGACGCTCATGTCGGGCATCGACGACGATCGGATCGAGGAGGTCCTCGGCCTGATCAAGGAGAACTGCCGAACCCGCAGCGAGTTCATGAACCCGATGCCGCCACTGGTCGAGCCCGGTGATTTCTTTGTCCCCTATCCGGTCGAGGTGCAGGTCGGTGGCGCGACGGTCTTCATCATGAACGTCGACCGCTTCGAGAAGCTCTAGCCGAAGACGGGTCGCCAATGACTGACCCCGAGGTCGCGCTGGAGCGGGCCCAGCAGCGACAGGCGGCGATGGCCGAGGTTTTGCAGATCATCAGTCGGAGCGCGTTCGACCTGCGTGCCGTTCTGGAGGCGGTGATCGAACGGGCGAGCCGCTTGTGTCGCGCGCAGCAAGGCTTCATCTATCGGCTAGAAGGCGACTGGTATCGCCTCGACGTCGCATACAACATCACCCCCGAGTTCCTCGCCTTCACGGAACGTACCCCGATTCACGCCGGCAACCTCGGCACACTGGCTGGACGAGTCGGCCAGGCACGACGAGCCGTGCAGATTCCGGATGTTCTGCAGGATCCCAATTACACCTTCTGGGAGGCGCACCGCCTCGGCCAGTACAGAGCGATGCTCGGAGTTCCGCTGATCCGTGAGGAGAGGGTGCTCGGCGTCATCGTGTTGTGGCGCGCGCAGCCGGAGCCATTCACTGACGACGAAGCCCAGCTGGTTTCCATTTTCGCCGACCAGGCCGTCGTGGCCATCGAGCAGGCTCGCCACACCCGCGAGCTGGCCGATGCGCTGGAGCAGCAGACGGCGGCCGGCGAGGTGCTGCGAATCATCAGTCGATCGACCAGCGAGCTCGACCCGGTGTTCGAGGCGCTCGTCAAAAGCGCGGTTCAGCTCTGTGCCGCTGACCACGGCGACATCATCCGGTTCGATCCGCAGACGCACGAATACCTGGAAGCCGCCCATTTCGGGGTCGGTGGCGATGCGTATCGTGCGATCATCCGGCAGCGTCCCTACCGGCCCGGCCGGGACACCCTGGTTGGACGGACGATCCTCGAAGGTGTGCCCGTCCAGATCGACGACGCGCTGGCCGACCCCGAGTACAAGTTCGTCGATGCTCAGCGGGCGGCCGGGTTTCGGTCGATTCTGGGCGTGCCCCTCCTGCGGGAGGGCTTTCCCATTGGGGTCATTTCCGTGTGGCGCCGTGTGGTGCGGCCCTTCTCTGAGCGAGAAATCCGCATCCTGACCACCTTCGCCGACCAGGCCGTGGTGGCGGTGGAAAATGTCCGGCTGGTCCGCGCCCTGCGGCGGCAGACGGAGGAGCTCTCGCGCTACGTCACGCCACAGGTGGCGTCGCTCATCGCCAGTGAGCAAGGTGAGGCGTTGCTGGCCGGACATCGCCGCTTGATCACGGCGATGTTCTGCGACCTGCGTGGTTTCTCAGCGTTTTCCGAGACCGCCGAACCCGAGGAGGTGTTCGGCGTGCTTCGCGAGTACCAGGGCGGGATGGGCCAATTGATCTCGGAATACGGCGGCACGCTCGAGCACCTGGCGGGCGACGGCATCATGCTCTTCTTCAACGACCCGGTCGCGACTCCCGGGTTTGAAGCGCAAACGGTTCGCTGCGGGGTGGCCATGCGCGATCGCTTTCGTGAGCTGGCGGCGGACTGGCGCCGCCGCGGCTACGAGCTCGACCTCGGCATCGGTGTCGCCCTTGGATATGCCACGCTGGGCCGTGTGGGCTACGAAGGACACTTTCAGTACAACGCGACCGGCAACGTGGTCATCCTGGCCTCCAGGTTGAGCGCTGAGGCCCAGGGCGGCGATATCCTCATTACCCAGCGGCTCCACGCCGCGGTCGAGGACATCGTTACGGTGGAGCCCGTCCGAGAAGTGCGGCTTAAAGGCTTTAGCCGCCAGGTGCCCGTCTACAACGTCGTCGGCCTCAAAACATGATCCCAGGGCTGGGGACTGCCCTCAACACCGGCACTGTTCTGGTCGGCGCCACGCTCGGTCTCACGCTCGGCCGGGTCATTCCTGCCAGCCTGCAGCACACGATCCGAATCGCGATCGGCCTGTTCGTGGCGGTGATCGGGATCCAGATGGCACTCAAGACGCACAACCCACTGGTCCTACTGGTCAGCGTGCTAGTCGGCGTCGTCATTGGTGAGCTCCTCAAGCTGGATGCTGGCGTGCAGGCGATTGGCAACTGGGCGGAACGTCGCTTGAGCCGCGATGGCGAGCCGGGACGGGTCAGCCTCGCCTTCATCACCACCAGCCTGATCTTCTGTGTCGGGCCGTTGACGGTGCTCGGCTCCTTCCTCGATGGCACGCGCGGCGATATCACCCTGCTAGCCATCAAGTCGACGCTCGACGGCGTGACCTCGATCGTGTTCGCCGCCACCCTCGGTTGGGGCGTGCTGTTGTCGGCCGTGAGTGTGCTGCTGGTGCAGGGCAGCCTGACCCTGATCGCCTTTCTTATCCACGCCGGGCTCACCGATCTGGAGACCGCCGAACTGACAGCCGCCGGCGGTATCGCCGTGCTCGGCATCGCGCTCGGCCTGCTGGAGCTGAAGGCGATCAAGGTCGCCAACTTCCTGCCGGCGCTGGTGGTGGCGCCGCTGCTCGCCGGCATCCTGCACGCTGTCGGCCTTCTGTCCTAAGACCACCGCCAGGACGACCTCCCTGGCGGGCGATGTAACATCGGCTCGACTCGCGCGTAGCAGTTATTGGGGAGAGGGATTCGTGCTACAGCCGGCGGAGTCGTCCTGGATCGAGCCGTTGGTGCTGGCGTTGTACCGCCCCACGGTTCAACTGGCAACCCTGCTCGTCCGTGATTACACCGTGGCTCAAGACATCGTTCAGGAGGCGTTTGTGCGTGTCTGGCTCTCCCCTCGCACGCCGCGCGAGATGAACGCGTTCCGTCCCTGGCTGTACAAGACCGTCGTCAACCTGGCCCGCGATCATCAACGCCGTCAGGGCAGATGGGCGCGTCTTCGTTTCGGTCGGGTGGCATCCGCCGATCCGATGGATGTAGCCGAGAGCCGCGAGTCGGACGCGGCCCTTGGGGATGCCATGCGCGGGTTGAGCCGGCGCGAGCAAGAGGCCGTCTACGTCCGCTTTTTCGAGGACGCCCCGTTCGACGAGGTGGCGCGGATCATCGGCGTGCGCACGGGCACAGCGCGGGTCCTCGTCCATCGGGCGCTGGGCAAGCTACGACGCCAGCTCGATACGTCATCTTCGGATGGAGTGACTGAACCATGAGGCCAGCAACGATTGAAGAGCGCGTCCGGGACTACATCGAGGGCGAGCGGGTGCACATTCCGGTGCCGCCACAGATGGCGTTTCGCATTCTCCGGGCGGTGGAGGCGAGCCGCCCCAGCGCAACGCGCCCCCACGCTGGCGTCCTGCAACTCGCAGCCGGAATGGCGTTCGTGCTCCTCCTCGCTGCAGGAATCGCCTGGATCCGCACGGCGCAGTCTCCGGCTGGCGTGGTCCAGGGGACGTGGTCAGCGACCGGGAGCATGGCCGTAAATCGCGGCTCCCACACCGCAACCTTACTTCCCGACGGCAGGGTCCTCGTGGTCGGCGGCATGCAAACCTTCCGGGCGGTGGCCAGCGCCGAAGTATACGATCCCCAGACCCGGACATGGAGCTCGGCAGGCTGGTTGCCCGTGCCCAGTTGGGGCCACACGGCGACCCTTCTTCCGAATGGGAAAGTGCTGGTGGTGGGCGGCTCGCAGGCAGACGGGTACCACGTAGATTCCAGCTCGAGTGCGCAGCTTTACGACCCTCGGACGAACAGCTGGTCTGCGGCCGCGAGTATGCACACACCTCGTTCCTTCCACACGGCGACATTGATGCCCGACGGCCGTGTCCTGGTCGTCGGGGGTGTCGAGGCATCCGGCGTCCTGTCGGGAGAGGTGCTCGCCAGTGCCGAGCTGTATGACCCCGGCACCAATGCGTGGGCACCCGCTCCCCCCTTGTCCATCGCGCGAGCCAAGCACGTTGCGATCCTGCTCGCCAACCAGGATGTGCTGGTGCTCGGCGGGACACAGGGGGCCGGCTATTCGAAGGCGTCGGATGCGTTGCGGGCAGCGGAGCTCTACCACCCAACCACGCAAACCTGGTCGTTGGCAGCCAGCATGCAGTACGCACGGATCCTCCCGAACGGCCTCCCTCTGCCAGACGGCCGGGTCCTCGTCGTCGGCGACGAGGGCAGCAATGAGCAGACGGCCGAGATCTTCGACCCCGCGACCGGGCATTGGTCATCTATTGCGAATCCTTCAGTCGGTCGTGCAGATGCGGTGGCGGTCCAGCTTCGCAGCGGGAATGTCTTGGTGGCCGGTGGGATCGGTCAGACGACTGTCCAGGCGTTTGACTGGCGTAAGGATTCCTGGTCCAGTGCGGGTAACCTGTATAGCATCCGCGCCAGTGCGACGGCGACCGTACTCCCCGACGGCCAGGTGCTCGTCGCCGGTGGGTTCGGTAACAGATCCATACCGTGGCTGAGCGCCGAGCTCTTTGATCCGCGCGGCACATCTGCGGTCGGAGTCAGACCAACGAGGTTGGCGCCCGCGCCCATCGCAGGAGCTGCACTCCTACTCGTGATCCCAGCCCTGCTGCTTGGACTTGCTCTGTGGCTAAGACGCGGTCGCGTGGTCCGCGCGTCGCGAGCCGGCGAGATTTGGGTTGACTGACGCCGTGGCCTTGCCTCGTATCTGGCAAACTATGGCGAGTCCCATGGCGAGGTCTCAGGCTCAGCGCAGGGTGGACTGGTTCGCCGCGGGGCTGGGCCTGGTGGTCGCGGTGGTCATCCAGCTAGTTGGCGGCACCCTGCTGTTTGGAAGTCACCGCGGTCAGCTGGTCTCCCAGGGACTGCTGACGTTCGCGGCGCTGCTGGTAGCTGGAACGCTCGCCGGCCTGATCGGGCCGGCCGGTGGAGCCGTCTGGAACGGCGTGATCGTGGCCGTCGGCTTCATCGTCGTCGAGGAGCTGGCCGGTGCTGTGGGCCCGATCGGTCCGATTGGTTCGGCCGGCCTGGACACGCTGGGCCTCGTGATCGACGACATCCTGGTCTTGAGCGGTGGCACGATCGGCGGTGTGGTGGCCAGCGTCGCCCGGCGCCGTCGCGCAGGGTAGGGTAACGAACAGCCGGCGGATCGCGTTCGATGAGCACATGACGTCAACCGACACGGGAACCGGATCATTGAAAAGGAAGTAGAGAAGATGCAGATGGACAACGGATCGGTCGAGGCGCTTGGTTCCCGGATCGTCGAGAACGTCGGTCGGGTGCTCGTCGGCAAGAGTGCAGAGATCGAGCTCTGTGCCATCGCGCTGCTGAGTCGCGGCCACATCCTGATCGAAGACGTGCCCGGCGTCGGCAAGACCATGCTGGCCAAATCGCTGGCGCGCTCCCTCGGTTGCACCTTCGAGCGCCTCCAGTTCACGCCGGACCTGCTGCCCTCCGACGTCACCGGGGTCAACATCTACAGTCCCTCGACGCAGCAGTTCGAGTTCCGCCAGGGCCCGATCTTCACCCAGGTCCTGCTCGCCGACGAGATCAACCGGGCCACGCCCAAGACGCAGTCGGCGCTGCTGGAGGCGATGGAGGAGAAGCAGGTGACCGTCGACGGCACCACCTACCCGCTGCCGCTGCCGTTCATGGTGCTGGCGACGCAAAACCCGGTCGAGTTCGCCGGCACCTTTCCACTGCCTGAGGCGCAGGTCGACCGATTTCTGATGCGCGTCAACCTCGGCTACCTCGACGTGGCTCACGAGGTGCAGGTGCTCGACCGTTTCCAGCGGGGGTCGCCCATCGAACAACTCGAGGCGGTGGCGTCCGCCGACGAGGTGCTCGCGGGCCAAAGGGCGGTGCAGGAGATCTACGTCGACGAGCAGTTGAAGGAGTACATCGCGCGCGTCACGCACCGCACTCGGTCGCACGCCGACATCGGCCTGGGTGCCAGTTCGCGCGGCTCGCTCGGCCTCTTCCGCGGGGCGCAGGCACGAGCCGCCATCGAGGGTCGCGACTTCGTCACCCCGGATGATGTCAAGGCGTTGGTGCAACCGGTTCTGGCCCACCGCCTGATCCTCAAAGCCAACGCCGAGCTGCGCGGCCTGACGCCGGCCAAGGTCCTCGCCCAAATCCTCGAAACGGAGCCGGTACCGCCGCCGAGCGTGGTGTCACGCTTCGGTCGCCGGGTGGCGAGCTAGCCGGGCGACCCCATGCGGCTACCGCGTCTTCCCCTGGTTACGGCGCTGGCGCTCCTCTTCTTTTTCGCGTATATCACCGGGATCCGGCTCGCCTACAGCCTGCTGTATGCGCTCGTTCTCCTGTTCGTCGTCAGTTACTTCTGGAGCCGGCTGGCCGCCGACAACCTGGTGGTCGAACGCACCAGTCCCGAGGGGCAGTACCAGGTCGGTGACCACTTCGAGGAGCACTTCACGATCCAGAATCGCTCCTGGATCCCGGTTCCCCTCATCGAGCTGACGGATTTCTCGAATCTACCCGGGTACAACCCGGGACGCGTCTTCAGCCTCAAGGGTCGGCGCACCCGCCGTTGGACCTCGCGGGGTCAATTCAAGAGACGCGGCCTCTTTACCTTTGGTCCGATCGAGCTGCGTTACGGCGATCCCTTCGGGCTTTTCGCGCGGACGCTGCGCGTTGCGGGCAGCCGCTCGGTGGTCGTATACCCCGTGGTGCGACCGGTCGGCGCGCTCGATGCGCTGGCACCGAGCACCGCCGGCAACGAGCAACTGCGCGGCCGGGTCCTCGATATCCCACCGAACGCCACCACCATTCGCGAGTACGTTCCGACCGACAGCGTCAAGCGCATCCACTGGGCGTCGTCCGCACGACTCGGCCGGCTGATGAGCCGCAGCTTCGAGACGCGGGAAGGCGGCGACGCCTGGATCGTCCTCGATCTCCAGGCCTCGGTTCACGCCGGCGAGGCGCCCGAGTCCACGCTCGAATATGCGATGAGCTTGGCGGCGTCGATCACGGATGCCGGGCTGCGGCGCGGAGGCGCCATCGGGCTGGTGAGCAATGACAGCCGTCTGAGCGTGATCGAGGCGGCGCGCGGCGACCAGCAGCGCAAGAAGCTCTTCGAACACTTCACGCTGGCCGAGGCCGATGGCACGGTGCCCCTCGCCACCCTGCTGACGTCGCAACGACATCAATGGCGGCATCGTGGGGGGCTGATCGTGATCACCCCCTCGGCCGATGAGCACTGGCCGGCGGCGTTGCTCGACCTGGGCGTGCGCGGCAACCGCAGCTTGATCGTCTACCTCGATCCGCGCGGCTTCGGCGGCACCCAGCCGGCGCTGGCGACAGCTGGCCGCTGGCGCCAGGCGCTGAACTGGTGGATCGTCCGGGGTCCCGATGACCTCGACACCGTGGGGGAGCCACCGCTTGCCGCAAGTTAATCCCGCGACCATCACCCTGCTCGTAGTGGCGCTCCTCGGCGCCGCCTGGGCCGCGGGCCTGCTCCGGGCGCACTACGAAGACGGCCGCGCGACGCTGCGGGTTTCCCGCGCCGGGCGCGTGGTGCTCACGCTCAATGTGCGCGACACCTGGCTGTTGCTCGCCATGTCATTGCTGATGGGCTGGGCGGTCGCGGCCGCGGTCGAGCGGTCGGCGTGGGTGCCGGGCTTCGATACCGAGGGCCGCCTCGTTCCGGCACTGGCACTCACGAGCGTGCTCGGATGGCTCTTCGCGTGCGCGGGCTTTCGTCGCTTCGCCTACGGCATCGCCTCGCTGGCCGCGGCCCTGGTGTCGCTCGCATTGTTCACACCATCGCCGCTGACGACCTCCGGCCTTTCGGTTCCGGCGCTGGTCAAATGGTCGACGGACCTGCCGGCGCAGACCAACCTCCTGTTGTTGATGGGCCTGATTTTGATGTTTGCCCTCGCCGGGGCGTGGACAAGCTGGTGGATCTTCCGCCGCCACAATGGGCTGGTTGCCCTCCTGCCGACTGGCACCATCCTTGCGGTCGAGATCATCAATGACACCAGTGCCGGCCTGGGTTTCTTTGTCGTCGTCTGGCTGGCCGCCGCGGCATCCGTCCTCCTTCGGCTCAATTTCGTCGCCCTCAAGGACAGCTGGCGGGCGCGACGCCTGCCGCACGCGGCCGATACCGGATGGACCTTCGGCGAGGTCGGCGCCGAGGCGACCGTGGCCATCCTGGCGATCGCATTTCTGATCCTCCCGCCGCTGAGCAGCTCCGACATCAGCGGCACGCTGATCCCTGGTGTCGTGCATGCGGACCTGACTCACCCCTTTGGCATCGGCAGCGGCTCCGGTGGGGGAGGAGGCATCGGATCGATCGGTTACAGCGAGACGGTTCAACCCGGCTCGCAGCTGAAAGCGAAGTCGCAGACCGTGATGCGGGTCAGCGGCGACGCACCGACTTACTACCCGTACTGGCGGGGCGTCGCGCTGGCGGGCTGGGATGGGATCAAGTGGTATCTCCTACCCAGTACCCAGGAGGTTCCGGTGCGCCAGCAACCGGTGGTTGCCGCCGGGGCCGCGATCCCGAGGGATGACCTGCCGTCGGACAGCCAGCGGATCCAGATCCAGCACGACACGTTCCAAGTGATCGTGCCGCCGGTCCAGACTGTCGCCACTGCTTTTAGTGCCGGCGAGATCGTCACCGTCAATCAACCCACCACGGTCCGCGGCATCATGACGTCGGAAACGGGGCTTCCAGGCCCGGGTCCCGCGCTGGTCAATGTCACCGGCGACAATCTGAGCCCCAGCACCTTCGATACCATCGACCGGATCCACTTGGCCAACCGGGTGCGGGCTCCCTACACCTTCAGCGTCACCGAAGTGATCCCGAACGCGGCCGTGGACGAGCTGAAGACCGCGGGGACGAACTATCCAGCGTGGATCGCACCGTATACCACCGTCTACTACCAAGACCGGATGGCCAGAGGCACGGGACAAGACGCCCAGATCGCAGCCCTCGCCCAGAGCATCGTGCATGACGCGAACGCGACAACGCCGTACGATCAGGCCAGGGCGATCGAGTCCTGGTTCAACGAAAAGGGACGCTTCACCTATACCCTGGCTGGGTCAGGCGCGCCGGCTAACGTGCGGCCGCTCGACTGGTTCCTGTTCAACAGCCGTAAGGGCCTCTGCCAGGATTTCTCGACAGCCATGAACGTGATGCTGCGCATGCTGGGAATCCCCAGCCGGCAGATCAGCGGGTTCGGGCAGGGGATTCTCGATGACAAGACCCACCAGTACATCGTCAATGCCCTCGACGCGCACAGCTGGGTCGAGGTCTATTTCCCCGGTTACGGCTGGATCCCGTTCGAGGCCACTCCGGACGGCGTCAATCAGCCGATCAGCCGGCCGTTGACCCGCGCGTTGCTCAATGTCCCGAGCACGCCGTCGACCGAGGCCACGCCCCGTCCGCGTCCGATCCCGAAGGATCCCGTGGTGGACACAGGTGGGTCGACATCGAACGGCGCCTTTCCCAATATCTGGCGCCAGGCGTTACTGGGCGGCGGGGCTTTGCTGCTCGTCGTGATCATCGGCATCCTCCTGGCGGTTCGCTGGTTGCTGGCGGTCAAAGATGTCCCCCGCATCTGGCGTCGCCTGCTCTTCCTCGGCGACCGGCTCAAGGTCCCGCGTCACCGGGGCGACACCCCGCAGGAATTCGGTGGCCGGCTGGCGACTTTCGTACCACCCCTCGACGAAGAAGTCCGGCGGCTAGCCAACCTCTATACGCGTGCCAGCTTCCGCCGCGAGGGGTTGTCTGCGGATGAGCTGGCTGACGCACGCGACGCGTGGCAGCGGATCCGCGGCAGCTACGCCGGCCTGGTCGTCGGCGCCTGGCGTGACGCGCTGCGCCGCGGCCGGGTGGTCAGCGCAGAGGAAGGCGCAGCGTCAGAAAGTCCCGAGCCATCACGGCGCCGTTGACGGAAGTCTCCCCACTCAAGTGGGTGATGATGAAGCGGGTCGACGGGTGCCGCTCCATCAGCCCCTCGACGTCCTTGCGACCGAGGTGGAGCTCGCCACCCTCGTCGTCGGGGTAGGTCATCTCGGCGATCACGTGATCGCAGGCCGCGACCAGCGCCTCGAGCTCGGATGACATTTCCGCGTCCCCGCTGTAACCGAGGCGCACGCCGTCGCGCTCGATCGTGAACCCCAGGCAATTCAGTTCGCTTACGTGCTGCATGCGAAAGGCACGGGCGCGGCTGCCATCGACCTCGAAGGCATCCCCGCCGGCGAGCTCGTGCACGGTCAGCTGCAGCCGTTCCCAGCTGAGCCGGCGCATCTTCTCGCCCCAGGCAAAATCAAGCAGCTGCTCGAGGTAGGCGGTCGCTCCTACTGGACCGAAGATGGTGAGTGGGGAGGACGGCTCGTGCAGCAGGACGCGGCCCAGGATGAGCCAGGCGAGTCCGAAGGTATGGTCGGCATGAAAGTGGCTAAGGATCACCGCCTTAGGCGCATCTAGCGAGACGCCGGCCTTCGGCAGATGAACCGTGAGCGGGGCGCCGGCATCCAGCAGGATGGTTCGGTCGACCAGGATACTGGCGTTGTAGGCGTGGGGGGAGAAGGCCGAACCGGTCCCAAGGAACGTGACCTCCACTGACGAGACGGTAACAAATGTCGAGTACAGTGCAAATGATGAGTGCCGTGGAGAAAGTGCGACTCACGCAGTGGTCGCACGGAGCGGGTTGAGCCTGCAAGATCGGTCCTGAGGACCTGGCTCAGGTCTTGAGCCACTTGCCGAAACGTCTCAACAACCCCGACGTCCTGGTAGGGCAGGAGACCGGCGATGACGCCGCCGTCTACCGGCTCCGGCCGGACCTTGCCCTCGTGGTCACCACCGACTTCTTCACACCCATCGTCGACGACGCCTATACCTTCGGGGCGATCGCCGCGGCCAACGCGCTAAGCGACATCTATGCGATGGGCGCGCAGCCATTGCTGGCGGTCAACCTGGTTGCCTTTCCCATCAAGGAGCTCGGGCCGGCGTTATTGGCCGACATCCTCCGAGGGGGCCTGGACAAAGTTCGCGAAGCAGGCATCGACATCCTGGGCGGCCACAGCATCGACGACCACGAGCCGAAATACGGGCTCGCTGTGACCGGCACCGTTCACCCCGACCGGGTGCGACGCAATCGGGGCGGCCGGCCGGGCGACTGGCTGGTGCTGACCAAGCCGCTGGGCACCGGTGTCATCACGACCGCGATCAAGCACCAGGTTGCGCCGTCGGAATCGATGGCGGCAGCCATCGAGGGCATGCTCCGGCTCAACCGGGATGCCGCCGACGCCATGGCGACGGTAGAGGTCCATGCCGCCACCGACGTCACCGGCTTCGGCCTTTTGGGGCACCTCCATTCGATGGCCCGCGCGTCGGGCGTCGCCGCGCGGGTCGAGGCGGCGTCGGTGCCACTCCTTCCGGGAGCCGAGATGCTGGCCGAGGCCGGCGAAGTTCCCGGTGGCACCCGATCGAACGAGCGCTTTCTGGCCTCGCGCGTGCGCTGGCCGGCGCAGCTTTCTGCGGCCCGCCAGACCCTTCTCTGCGACGCCCAGACGTCCGGCGGCCTGCTGCTAGCCGTCCCGGACACCGAGGTGGACCGTCTGCTCCGTGCGCTTACGGGGAAAAAAGTGACCGGGGTCGTGGTTGGCCAGCTGACGGAGGGGGACGCCGGCTCCATCCTGGTCGTCTGAAGCCGGCTCTGCCGGTGACAATGCCGCAACGAGTTGGCGCGGCCGTGCAGCGTCAGGCTCAACGCGACATACGTTCGGGCTTCGATCGCACGTATTAGAGGTCGATATGTCCGCCCCTGCCTCTGGAAGCCTGATCCCGGTCCGACCGGGGAGCCCCCATAATGTCACCCTGTGCAGCCCCTCGATAAGGCGGCGTCCGACGACGATCGCCCTCTCATCGAGCGGGTTCGCCGAGGCGATCAGGATGCGGCCCGGATCCTCTTCGAGCGTTACTTCGACCGGATCTACAACTATGTCTACGCGCGCCTCGGACGCGTGGAGGATGCGGAGGATCTAGCCATCGATACCATGACCCGCAGCCTCACCCGTCTGGATCTCTTCCATGACCAAGGCGTTGCCTTCTCCTCGTGGGTATACCGGATCGCGCACAACGCGACCATCGACCATTACCGCCGTGAAGGCAAAGCCACCCTCGTTCCGCTCGAGTCCGCGACGATGCCGGTGTCGGCGGATCCTGCCGACCTTGCCCTCGCGCAGCTCTCCAATGACGACCTGCGCGGGGCGTTGCGCGCACTGACCGACGAGCAGCAGCAGGTCCTGATCCTCCGCTTCTTCCAGGATCTGACGGCCGCACAGGCGGCCGAGATCATGGGCAAGTCGGTGGGTGCCGTACAGGCGCTACAACATCGGGCGCTAGGCTCGCTCGAGCGCGCGTTGGAGCGGAGGCCGAACAATTGACACCTGAAGTCCAGCGCCTGGAGCGGCTCGCTGAGCGGTTACGCGCCGTCGACCCGGCCACGCCGTCGCCCGGCGCCAAGATTCGCGGTTGGAACCTGGTGCTCACCGCGGTCGAACAGTCAGCGACCGTCCGGTCGCGCGCGCATCCGGTCCGCCGGCTACTGCTGGCTGCGGTCGCGGCCGCGGTGCTGCTGCTGGCGGGGGTTATTGCGGCATCCGCCGATAGCCTGCCCGATTCGACCCTGTATCCGCTGAAGGGCGTGGTGGAGAACGTGCGGGGCGCGCTGGCGTTCAGCCCGGCGGATAAGGTCCGCTACGATCTCGACATCGCCCGGACCCGCGTCATTGAGGCGGCGGCGATGATCGCCCGCCACCGGCTGGACCTCGCCGACCGCGCGCTGAGCAGCCTCGATGACCAGCTCAACGACGCCGCCCTCGTGGTCCAGGCGGAGAAGCAGAGCGACCCGGCACTGGCCGCCAGCCTGGAAAATCGCCTGGTCCAGGCGATCGCCTCGAACGACCAGCAGCTCGCCGGCCTACAGGGTCAGGCGACAAACCCGGCCACGGTAACCGCGATCACGCGGGCCCGAGACCGCGCCCAGGGGGCCCTGCAGACAGCGGATCAGCCCGCCTCGTCGAGCGCCGCGGGCAAATCGAGCGCCTCCCCCGCCGCGACCGGAACCGGCAGCGGCAGCGGCAACGGCCAGGGGAATGGCGCGAGCGCCTCGCCCCACGCGACGGGCAACAACTAGCCCAAACCGGCTCCACTGTGCCCGGGTAGCATGGCCGGGATGCCACGACGCCGAGCGCTTCTGATCGTCGCCGCGATCGCGCTCGTGGTGGCGCTCCTCGACCAGGTCAGCAAAGCCTGGGCTCGCGGTTGGTTGACGCCGGGCCACGAGGTGACGGTCATCCCCGGCTGGCTCTGGTTCCGGCTGGCCAGCAATAGCGGTGCCACGCTTGGACTGGGAACCGGCCTCAACGAGCTGTTCGCGGTGCTGGCGCTGATCGTTGTCGGAGCGATTGCCGTCCTCGCACTGCGAGGGAACGTCGGCGGCCTCCTTGGTGTCGCGGCGCTCGGTGCCGTGGCCGGAGGGGCCATCGGCAACCTGGCCGACCGTGTCCGGCTTGGCGGCGTGACCGACTTCATCGAGGTCCACCTGTGGCCAACCGACTTCAACCTCGCCGACGCCGCCATCCGGCTCGGCGTCGTGCTCTTCGTGCTCGCGCTGGTGCTGGACTGGACCCGCCGGCCTGGCCGCGATAGCCTTGGCGCAGGGAGGGAGCGTTGACGGCTCAGACGACGCACGTCCGCGAGATGGCGGCCAACCTGCTGCTCGGACGGGCGCTCCAGGCGCTCGACGCGGCCGGCGGCCTGGTCGTATTCTGGGACGCCGAGGGCCGCTGGCAGAAAGACGCGTTCACGTTGGCCGGGCGCCCGGACCGACTCGAGGAGTTGGCGCCGGTGCTCGAAGCCCTCCTCGAGTGGACCCTCTACACCGAAAAACCCGCTGCCATCGAAGACCTTCAGCGCAGTCGGTGGGCCCGGCACCTGCTCCACGGGGCAGAGCCGCCGACAGGCGCCGTTGCCGCCACACCGATGGCCCAGCGCGGCACCATCTGGGGGGCGGTCGCCGTGTATCGTGCGGATCCCGTCGTCGGGTCGATCGACCTGCTCGGCGAGCTTGCCGAGCTGGCCACCGAGCCCCTGAGCTCCATCGGGTCCAGCCGTCCGGAAGGCATCGGCTAGCCGGGCTCGGGTCCCGCCGGTCCGTATCATGAGCGCCGATGCGCGCTGAACAATCGATGCGCCGTGTGGCTGCGCTGCGCCAGCGACTGCTGGACCTCGAGCTCGATGGCCTGGTCGTGACCACGCCGGAGAATATCCGCTATCTCTCAGGGTTCAGTGGCAGCCTGGGCTACCTGGTCATCGGCAAGGCTGCTTCCGAAATCCTGGGGGACAGCCGCTACTGGCTGCAGATGGAAGCCGAGGCACCAGCCTTCAGACTCATGCCATCGGGGCCGTCGCACGGCCTCTGGGCGCTGATTGCGGAGCGGCTCAAGGCACTGGGACTGCGCCGGGTCGCCTTCGAGTCCCAGCATCTGACGTTCGATCAGCACCAACGACTGTCGGCCGCTTTGCCACCGGAGCCAACGCTGGTGGCCACTGCGGGTCTGGTCGAGGAGCTCCGAATCGTGAAGGAGGCCGACGAAGTCGAGCTGCTGCGTGCGGTGGCGTCGATCGCCGGCCGCGCGTTCGATCGCGTCCGGACGGCCATCCGGCCTGGGCTGCGCGAGCGAGACGTCGCCTTCCTGCTGGAGCAGACCTTCCGCGAGCTGGGGGCCGACGGTCCAGCCTTCGAAACCATCGTGGCCGCCGGGGAGCGTGGTGCGCTCCCTCATGGCCGTGCGTCCGACCGCATCCTGGAGCGAGGGGACATGGTAGTCGTCGACTTCGGCGCAACCGCCGCCGGCTACCACAGCGACACCACCCGAACGATCGTGGTTGGTGAGCCGACCCCCGAGCAAGGCCGCGTCATCGAGGCCGTGCGTCAGGCGCAGCTCGCATCGATGGCCCTGATGAAACCCGGAGTGACCGCGGACGAAATCGACCGGCGGGCCCGCGAGGCGCTGGCCGGCGAGGAGCACGCCTTCGGCCACGGCCTGGGCCACGGGATCGGATTGCAGGTGCATGAGCGGCCCTTCCTGTCGCCCACCGACCACACGGCGCTGCGGGCCGGCATGGTCATCACCAACGAGCCTGGCGTCTATATCCCGGGCTGGGGTGGCGTTCGCCTCGAGGAAATGGTGCTCATCACCGAGACCGGCCCGGAGGTGCTGACGTCGGCCTCCTGGGAGATTGGCGTCGGATGACGCCGGCTGAGGCGCTGCGCGAAAAGCTCGAGGTCTCGATCTTTCCAGACGACCTCTTCGGTGAGAACTGCTACCTGATCCGGCGGCGCGACACGACGTCCACGCTCGTCGTCGACCCGGGGTTGCAGCTGGACCGGATACGGGAGCAGATCGATTCGGAAGGGCTGAACCTCGAGCAGATCCTGGTGACGCATGGCCACATCGATCACGTCGCCGGCGTGCCTGCCCTGCACGCAGAGACGGGTGCTCCGATCGCGATGCATCCCGACGACCTCGCCATCCTTGATTGGAAGGCGATCGCCCAGTATCCGTTCGTGCCGCGTGGCTTCACCCCGTTCTCGATCGACACGACGCTGACCCACGGCGTGACGCTGGCCTTCCAGGACCTCAACCTGCGCGTCCTCCACACGCCGGGACACACGCAGGGCTCCGTCTGCTTTCTCTTCGGCCTCGACTGCTTCGCCGGGGACACGCTGTTCCAACGAGGGATCGGCCGGACCGATCTGCCGGGCGGCGACATGGCAAAGATCGTCTTCTCCATCCGTAACATCCTCTACGCGCTGCCACCCAAGACCGTAGTGCATCCGGGGCATGGACCCGCCACCACAATTGAAGAGGAGCAGCTGCTCAACCCGTTCGTCCCGGGCGTGTGAAAGTGCGGATCGCCTCGCTCTTGCCCAGCGCCACCGAGATCGTCTGTGCGCTCGGCCTCGAGGAGAGCCTGGTGGCCGTCACCCACGAGTGCGATTACCCGGAGTCGGTCAAGACCAAGCCGGTCGTCACCCGCAGCGTGCTCGAGGGGAAGGGGGACAGCGCGCAGATCGACCGGCACATCCGCGAGCTGGTCCACCAGGGAAGCAGCATCTACACGCTGGATGCCGACCGGCTTGCGACGCTACACCCCGATGTCATCCTCACGCAGGAGCTCTGCGAGGTATGCGCCGTGTCCTATCCCGTGGTGGAACGGGCCGCTCGGCGCAGTTCGACCTCGATGCAGCTGGTCTCGCTCGAACCGCAGCAGCTCGCCGATGTCTTCGAGCACATCCGCCTGGTGGGCCGCCTGGCGGACCGCGAAGGAGAGGCCGAGCGGGTGGTGGCCGATCTCGAACGTCGCCTGGTCCAGGTGCACGTGCGTGTTCGCAATGAGCCGGTTCGGCCAGTTGTGATCCTGGAGTGGATCGACCCGCCCTTCAACGCCGGCCACTGGACGCCGGGGCTCGTCCAAATGGCGGGCGGGCGCGACCTGCTGGGGATCCCCGGCCGGCCGGCGCACCCGATCGAATGGACGGCCGTGATCGAATCGCACCCGGACGTCTTGGTCGTGTCAGCCTGTGGGCTATCGCTCGAGCGCAGCCTGGCCGAGACTGAAACGGCGCTGAGCTTCATCGGTCCACTCGCGAACGAAACCTGGGTTATCGACGGCAATGCCTTCTTCAGCCGTCCGGGTCCGCGGCTTGTGGACAGCGTCGAGATCCTCGCCGGCATCTTGCACTCGGCGGTGGTGGATTCGCCGTCGCCGACCGTGGCCCGGCGCCTGCGCTAGCCGCCGAACATGAAGCGGAAGAAGACCGCCGCCAGCAGGATCACGAGCACGCCGCCGCCCAGCAGCAGGCCGAGCGCCGCGGCCGTGAAGCCGATGGCCCGGCCGAATGCGAGTCGCAGTTCGTCCTCTGCCGAGAGTGGCTCGGGTGCTTCCCTCATCGCTCCCTCAGTTCGCGTCCGGTCGGCTCTCCAGGCGCGGGCTTGAACGGGCCGTGCGGCGGGCCCAGGTCGTCGAGCGTCCACCGATCGACGATGTCAAGCGCCGCGTCAAGCTGCCGGGCGAGCGTCGCCGGCGCCGCGCGCCGATCGTAGACGGCGACCTTCTCTGAACGCAGGCGCCGGGTCTGCGCCGTCCGGTCGTCCAGCCACCAGACGGCACTGACGTCGAGGACGTGCCCGGTCCGCTCGCGGTAGCCGATGGCAATCACCGCCTCGCCCCCAAGCCGTCGGGCGAAGCGCAGTTCCCAGGCGGGTTTGCCGCGGCGGTAACGCTCGATCAGCAAGCCTCGCTCCTGGGCAAATGCCTCGATGACGGGCGCGACCGCCCGAAAGGCATCGACGATTTCGGTGGGAATTGGAGACAGCCGGGTCGAGGGCGCCACCGGGCCATTGTAGATTTGGGATGTGGGCGAACAGGCGGCGGATCCGGCCGAGCGGATCCTGAGGTCGGCACACACGATCGCCGTCGTGGGCCTGAGTGCCAACCCGCACCGGCCGAGTCATGGGGTCGCGCGCTACTTGCAACGGGTCGGCTACCGCATCATCCCGGTCAACCCCAACGTCGCGGAGGTTCTCGGGGAGCGAGCCTACGCCACGCTTTCGGAGTTGCCGGGACCGGTCGACGTCGTCGAGGTCTTTCGCCGCTCAGAGTTCGCAGGGGCCATCGTCGACGAGGCGATCGCCATCGGGGCGAAGGCCGTCTGGCTCCAGGACGGCGTCGTGGATGATGCCGCGGCCGAGCGCGCGCGGGCGGCCGGCCTCGACGTTGTCATGGATGACTGCATGATGCGCCGCCACGCCGCCTTATAACCAGGGTGCGGTCGTCTAGGCCCGACGTTCGCCCAAACGGTGCTCGGCGATCTCTTCGGCGGCGCGACGGTTCGAGACCTGTTCGCGGTGCGCGCGGTCGAGCAACTCGCGCGTGATGGATCGGAGTTGCCGGCTGGTGACGCCGAAGATGGACTCGAGCGTGGGCTCGAGACGCTTCTCCAGTAGACCGCAGAAGAGAAAGGCCGCCGCGGCGTTGGCGACGAAATCGGGCAGGATGGTGCTGCCGCGCCGCTCCAGTTCGATCTCCGCGTCCCGCGTCACCGGGTTGTTCGCCGCCTCCACCAGCAAGCGGCTCCGGATGGTCCCCTGGTTGTCCGACCGGATGGCATTGCCGATGGCGGCCGGGATCAGGATGTCGACCGGTTGCTCCAGCCAGGCCGGCTCCGGCGCGCGCTTCGCGCTCGCTGGCAGCCGGGTCCGATCGATGCGGCCGAAGCGGTCGCGGATCGAGAGTAGATGCCGGACATCGAGCCCGTTGTCGTCCAGGATGGCGCCCTCGATATCGGCCACCGCGACCAGGCGCACGCCCTCTCGATCGAGGTAGCGCGCGGCCGCTCCGCCCACGTTCCCGAATCCCTGCAACGCGACAGTGGCGCCGCGCAGGGGCAGGCCGAGCACGCCGGCGGCCTCGACCGTGCATTCGGCGACACCGTATCCGGCGATCAGCTCGGTGATGGGGATCCCCTCGCTGGTCAGCGCCAGCGCCTGCCGTACCCGATTGAGGCCGGCGCCGCCCTCGGTCTTGAAGCCCGCCTGCAGCGGATGGGTCAAGCCGACCAGCTGGCATGCGGCGATGATGTCGTCCTCACGCGTGCCAAGGTCGGCCCCGGTTGCGTAACGCTCGGCGATGAAAGGCCGGATGGCGTCGATGAAACCGCGCAGCACCGCAGGCGCCTGGGGCGAGGCCGAATCGAAGTCGATTCCCGATTTCGCGCCGCCGTAGGGGATGTCCAGGACGGCCATCTTGTGCGACATGGTGCGGGCCAGGTCGGTGACCTCTTCGACGGTGACCCCCGGACGCATGCGAATGCCACCGGAGCACATGCCGCCCACCAGGCGGTCGATGACAAACCATCCGCGAGCGCCGGTTGCGGGGTCGTGCCAGTCGCTGACGAGATAGGGAGCGGGCCGCGTCGTGGTCAAAAGACGCGACCTCCAAGCGGCACGTCGACGCTTGGCTCGAGCAGCACGACGGCGCCGTCCGGATCGGGCACGCCCAGGACCAGCACCTCCGAGCGCACCGGACCGATTTGTCGCGGCGGAAAGTTGAGCACCGCGATCACCAGGCGTCCGCGGAGTTCTTCCGGGCGGTAATGAACCGTGAGCTGGGCGCTGGAGCGGCGGATGCCTAGCGGTCCGAAATCGATGCGCAGCTTGTAGGCCGGCTTGCGGGCTTCGGGAAACGGCTCGGCCTCGAGGACGCGGCCGACGCGCATGTCGACGCGCTCGAAATCGGCAATGTCGATCGTCGAGTCCTCGCCCAACATTGCCTAGTGTAGTGTGCCCAAGGTATGCCGCTCACACCGCAGGAGATGCGAGCGCTGTTTCCGATCGCCACTCGCTACGCGTACCTCGATCATGCGGCGAATGCACCGCTGGCGACGCCGGTGCGCTCCACGATGGAGGTCTACCTCTCCCGTATGACGGAGGAGCCCTTCGACTTAGCCCACTGGGAGCGGCTTCGCGCTCAGGTTCGTACGCGGATCGCGGAGTTGCTGTCGGTCGGTCCGGAGTCGATCACCTTTACCAAGAACACGACGGCAGGGCTTGGTCTGGTCGCGGCCGGCCTCGACTGGGAGGTCGGGGACAACATCGTCGGTGTGCACCGCGAGTTCCCCTCCAACATCTACCCCTGGATGGCCCTCAAGCGAAAGGGCGTCGAGCTCCGTCTCTATCAGGCGGACCAAGGCCGGATCGACGTCAAGGCGGTGGTGCGACTCTGCGATCGGCGCACGCGGGTGCTGGCGATCAGCGCGGTCCAGTTCTGGAGCGGGTTTCGGATCGACCTTGGCGCCCTGGCCACGGCGCTGCGCGGTCGCGACGTCCTGCTCGTGGTCGATGCGGTTCAGGCGGTCGGGGGCCTCCAGCTGGACCTGTCCCGGACACCCGTCGACTTTCTCGCGGCAGGAGCGCACAAGTGGTTGCTCGGTCCGATGGGTGTGGGCTTTGCCTATGTCGGACCGCGCATGCTGGAGCGATTGAACCCTGTGATCATCGGACCTGAGAGCGTGGTCCGCGAGCGGGAGTACGTCGACTACGACCTCACATTCAAACCCGGGGCCCGCCGCTTCGAGGAGGCCGCCCCGAACTATCCGGGCATTCTCGGCATGGGAGCCGCCGTCAATCTCCTGCTGCGGTGCGGTGTGCCGGAGGTCGAACACGTCGTGCTGCGCCTTGCCGATCGCCTACGTGACGAGCTGCCCAGCAGGGGCTACGTGCTGGTGCTGAAACCTTCGGCGCCGTCCGAACGTTCCGGCATCGTGTCCTTTCGTCATCCACGGATGGTGCCCGCCGAACTACACACGCGCTTGCGTGAGGCGGGCGTCATCATCGCGCTGCGTGGTGACTTCCTGCGGGCCTCGCCTCACTACTACAACAGCGATGAAGATCTCGATCGCCTGCTCGAGGCACTGCCCCAATGACCTTCTGGCAGAACATCAAGCGCGAGCTTGGCCGCGAAACGCAACCGGTCGATACCGTGGTGCGGCTCATCATCCTGGAACGCGCCATCCGGGGCAGCCTGGTGTTCATCCTGGGCGTTGCCCTGCTGACCCGGAGCCGCAGCGTCGTGTCGCTGGTGCGCCTGTGGGTGACCGAGCTCGATGTCAATCCGGAACGGCGCGTGATTCCGCGCCTCCTCATCACCGTGCTTCGTCCGATCGGACAATTTTCAACGCGCACCGTGGTGCTCATCGGGATCGGCGCGCTGCTCTTTGGGATGCTTGAGCTGACGGAAGCCATCGGACTGGCGCGCCGGCGGCGCTGGGCCGAGTACCTCACGGTGATCGCTGGTTGCATCGGCATCCCGCTCGAGGTTTCCGAAGTAGTAGCTAAGCAAACACCGGTCCGCATCAGCATCCTGCTGATCAACGTGGCGATCGTGATCTACCTCGCCTGGCAGAAGCATCTCTTTGGTCTGCGCGGTGGCGTCGCGACCGAGACCGAGACGAGCTAGCGGCTTAGAGGGATGCCAACGCCGGACACGCCCAATGGCGCGGCGTGGCGGGTGAGCATGCCGACCACGAACCCGAGCACGCGATCGGCGGATGGGCCGTCCGAGATGGTGGCGAGCAGGGTCGGCTCGGGGTTCTTGAAGGCACCGAGCAAGCCCGCCCGGGAGGCGCGGGTGAATCCGGGGGTGCCGGCCGGCACGAAGGTCACGCGGATCTTGGTGTAACGATCGCCGGCATGCACCAGGGTGAAGGGTGCTATCTTCTGCACCTGCCAGGCGCGGATCTCTTCATTCTTCAGGCGCCGCTTGAGTGTGGCGATGAATTTCTTGCCGCCGGGGTCTTTGTCGGCGTAGATCGCGACCTGCACGCCCACATGATACCTAGTGTCGCGGCGACGGATTGACTAGGTCTTGCCCAGGTTCTCGAAGAAGCGTCGCATCGCCGCCCGAACCGGTTGCGGCTCGTCCGGGTGGTCGATGCCGGCGGCGACCGCGTCCTGCCCGCGGAGGGCCCGCAGCTCCGCCCGGTTCTGCTGCCAGACGACCCAGATGCGCTGAACGGCGGTAAAGTTGGTGCCGACTGCCAGGACGAGCAACGCCACCGTCAACGGCGACCAGGACCCAAGCCGGATACCGATCGATTCGAGCAGTAGTCCCGCCACGATGATCACGACCCGCTCGGGCCGGGCGAGGATCCCCACGTCGCAGGTGAAACCAAGGCTCTGGGCCCGCGCCCGCACGTAGCTCACCAGGAACGACCCGGCCAGCGCGATCAGGACGATGATCGGCCGAAGTCCGTCGTGCTGCTGGAGAAAATAGATCAGGATGCCGAGGTAGACGACGCCTTCTGAGTAGCGGTCGACCGTGGAGTCGAGGAAGGCTCCATAGCGATAGACCTTGCCGGAGGCGCGGGCGAGCGCCCCGTCGAAGATATCGAAGAAGCCGGCAACCATCAGCACGAGGCCGCCCAGCAGCAGCTGGTTGACGGCGACCAGCGTGGCGCCGACGCCCGTGATCAGCAGACCGAACAGCGTCAGCATGTTGGGGGTGATCGGGGATTCCCGGAAGACGCCGATGCCGCGCTCCGCCCAGCGGCGGACCCAGGCCTGGAATTTCTGGGTAAACATCAGCGCGGGCTCATGCTCGGCTCGAGCCGCACCGAGGGTGCGGGCTGGGCGTGGTCGCGTGCCTGCTTGTAGACGGCGGTAACCTCGTCGATGACGCGTTCCCAGTCGTAGCGGCCCGCAGTCACGATCCCGGCCTGCCCCATTTCCTGACGCAGCGCCGCGTTGTTGATCAAGGTCTGCAGTGCGTACTCCAGCTGGCGGCGGCTCTTGCGTTCGACCAGCAGGCCCTCGCGGCCGTGGGTCACAACTTCGCGAAAACCGTCGATGCTCGTGGCGACGATCGGCTTGCCGGACGCCATCGCCTCCAGCAGGACGATGCCGAAGCTCTCGTCCCCGGTCGCCGGGCTGCAGAAAATATCGCAGCTGGCGTAGTAACGAGGCAGCTCCTCCGCTGACACGTAGCCGGCCATCACCACGTCATCGAGCTGTTTGCGCGCGAGGAAGTTGCCGTACCAGCGCCGCAGCGGCCCGTCGCCGACGATGATCAGCCGCAACTTCGGATACTGCGGCTTCAGCTGGGCAAAGGCGCGCAGCAGGTAGCCGAGGCCCTTGCGGTACTCGAGCCGGCCGACGAACAGCAGGTTGACCATGCCGTCGCGCAGTTCCGGGTAGGGCGGCTGATTCTGGAAGCGGCCGACGTCGATCCCATTCGGAATGACGCGGTAATCCCCGGGGAAATAGTGGCGCACGAATTCGCGTGCCGGATTCGAGACCGCGATGCGCACATGCAGCCGGCGCACATAGCGCTTGAGCAGCGGCTTCCCATAGTAGTAGCCGACGTTGGAGCGGGCGAAGGCGTGGAAGGTGCCGACGTTGATGGTCTTGGAGTAGCGCAGCGCGGTCACCGGCAGGACCGGCATCAGCGGCTCGTGATAGTGGATGACGTCGAACCCGCTGTCACGGACGTAGTGCTTGATGCGGTTGGTGAGGTGCAGACTGACGGTGATGCGGGCGACCGAGCCATGCATCGGGATGGGGAAGGGGCGGCCGACCCGGATGAAGTCGCTGTCGCGCTCAGCCAGCTCACGATCGGAGCACGGTGCGAACACCGTGACGTCGTGGCCGCGCCGCCGGAGCCCGGCGGCCAGATGGCGGACGTGCTCGGTGACGCCGCCCGGATGCGCGTAGTCGTAGGCGGAAACGAGGGCGATCTTCATCGCGTCGATCGGCTTCCCCTCATCGCGTCAACCTTTGGCGAACGCGCGGACCGCGGACCGACCCATGCGAGCCCAGTTGCGGCCGATCCGCCGGAACTTGAGCTGCGCAATTCGACGATGGGTGATGAAATCCCAGTACTCGCCAAAGGCCTTCGTCTGGCTGGCCAGGATGGCCTTGCGCATGTCTTGCGCAGTCTTGCCGGGGAAAGCCGTGAACCCGGTACCGATTCCCTCCAGGTGGTGGCTGTCGGAGCAGCCGACCTCCGGCAGGTGGAACCGCGTCCGGTTCAGCCGGTCGATCTTGGCGGCGCAGGTCCGTCCGGCAACCGACGGATTGAAGGTCTCGACGGCGTCGAAGTAGATCTCCGGCGATGAGTTCTTCATGATGCCATCGAACGAGCGGAAGCCGATGCTGCGGGTGAGCATCGAGAACGGGTGGACGGCGATCGCCAGTCCACCCTGCTCGTGGATCTTGGCGATGGTCCAATCGAGCGGCCGCCACATCGGGATCGGCTTCTCGATGAACAAGCCCAGCAGGTGACCATGCAGCGTCGTGATCTCGCAGCCCGGTAGGATCTCGAACTTGTACTCGTTGGCCAGCTCCATGGCCTGGTAGCTGCCGGTCAGCCGGTCGTGGTCGGTGATGGAGATGACATCCAGGTCGGTACGATCCCGGACGTAATTCAGTACCTCCCGGACGGTGGCCGTCCCATCGTTGAGGGACGTATGCATGTGGAAATCCGCTTTGCCCACGAACTCCTCCTTAATCGCCCACAGCGGCTTGCGCCGGCGGTGACGGAATCGTGACGACCGGGACGACGGGCTTCTCCGGCCAGATGGGCTCGAGGACGTGCCACTGGTCGGGATACTTCTTTATATACCGTTCAAACGCCGCCAGGATCTGTTCCATGGCACTTCGAACGTCGGCGGCGTGATCTTCACTTGGGGTGAGAAACAACGGAGGGTCGCCGATAGCAATGTAGGCGTCGTTCTCGTCGCGGATGCAGAAGGCCGGCAGGATGGGAGCGCCGGTCTTGAGGGCGATCTCGACCGGCCCGGTCGGGAAGGACGTGAGCCGGCCAAAGAACTTGAATCGCTGTCCGGTGTTCAGGATGTCCCGATCCATGGCGAGGACCACCATCCGATGATCTTTCAGCATCCGCATGATGTCGCGAGCCCCGGTGCGGCTCAGGGGGATGATCCGGAGGTTCATTTTCGAGCGGACCCGCGAGATGTGATCGAAAAGTCGCCGCGGCTCGATCTGCTCCACCATGACACCGATCTCACCGAAGGAAGCGGCCCAGCTGGCAGCGGCCAGCTCCCAGGATCCCATGTGCGGCGCAACGACGATCACCCCGAGGCCACGCGCCATGGCGGCGTCGAGGTTTTCGAGACCGTAAGGGGTCAATAGTCCGCCGAGCCGCCGGCGGTCCATCCGCGGAATCTTGAAGAAGTCGATCCAGGCCTTGGTGTAATTGAGCCAGTTGCGCCAGGCCAACTTGCGCAGTTGCGGGCCGGGCATATCGGGCAAGACATGGTGCAGGTTCGACTCGAGCGCCCGGCGCTGACGGCTCAGCAGGGGAAAGGCCAGCGTGCTGACGATCACGCCGACCGCATAGGCAAGCCGCCTCGGCAGTCGGGCAATCACGCCCTCGATCAGCCGAAAGCCGAGATAGGTGATCACGAGGGGTCGAGCACCGGTTGCATGGGCGGGCCGGGAGGCTGCGGAGCCTGCTCCAGCCGCCAAACGGGGAGGAAGACAAGCCACTGGTCGGGTTCGCGGCGGATGATCCGCTCGAAGAACTGCACGATCCGCTCGGTGGTCACCTGGATGTCGCGCTGCGTGTCGCCGGTCCGGCTGACCTCGATGGGCGCTTCGATCTCGGCGATGTAGACGTTATCGGTCTGGCGCCGGCACCAGACCGGCAAGATCGGCGCGCCGGTCTTCAACGCAATGGCCGCCGGGCCCGACGGGAACAGCGCCGGCCGGTTGAAGAACGGCACCCGGACGCCACGGTCACCACTGTACAGGTCGCTCGCTAGGGCCACCAGTTCATTGCGAGCCAGCGCCTTGAGGATCTGGCGGGGGCTGCCCGGGCCCAGCGGAATCATTTTCATGCCGATCCGCTCGCGGGACGCGATCATCAGCTCGTTGATGCCGCCGCTGGGAAGATCACTGGTCACCGCGCTGATCGGATACCCATAGACCGCCGCGGCGGCCGCCAGGATATCCCAGTTGGAAACGTGCGCGGTCACGACGATGGCGCCCTTGCCTTGAGCGAGGACCCGGTCGATCTGCTCGCGACCGTGCGGCCGGACCATGCGGCGAATCTCCTCGGGCTTGAGCGTGTCCATCAGCATGAAGTCGGCGAACATCTTGAAGTAGTTGCCAAAGGCGTGATGGGCCGTGCGCTTGACCAGGGGGTCGTTCCAGGGCAGTCCGAGCACCTGGGCAAAGTTTTCGAAAGCCACGCGGCGCCGGCGCGGCATCAAGTAAAAGGCGCAGCGGCCGGTGACCGCCGCCAGCGGGTACCGAACCCGCGGCGGCAGCGCCCGCATGACCCAATTCCCCAGCCTGAAGAGGCGAGGAAGGAACATTAGCGGCGGGTCGACCCTTCGGACGCGGGCACCGCCGGAACGGCGGCTGCGGTGTCCCCGTTGGCGGTGGTGTCGCCGATAAACGCTTCAGTCAATTGATGTGCGATCCCATCCGTATACTGCACCGGCGGCGACTTCATAAAGTATGACGAAGGCCCCTCGAGCGCCCCGCCGAGCTTCCGGTCGAGGCCGAGCTTGCAGCAGCGAATGGCATCGATCACCACCCCGGCCGAGTTGGGGGAGTCCCAAACTTCGAGCTTGAGCTCGACGTTGAGTGGCACGTCGCCGAAGGAGCGACCCTCCAGCCGGATATAGGCCCACTTGCGGTCGCCGAGCCAGGGCACGTAATCTGACGGGCCGATGTGGATGTTGTCGGCGCCGATGTCCGTCTTCATCTGGGACTTGACGCTGTTGGTCTTGGAGATCTTCTTCGAGACCAGACGTTCCCGCTCGAGCATGTTGAGGAAGTCGGTGTTGCCGCCGAAGTTCAGCTGGTAGGTCCGCTCCAGCTTGACGCCTCGGTCCTCGAAGAGCCGGGTCAGGATGCGATGGACGATGGTCGCGCCGACCTGCGACTTGATGTCGTCGCCGATGATCGGGATGCCGCGCTTCTCGAATCGTCCGCGCCAGTAGGGTTCGCGCGCCAGGAATACCGGCATGCAGTTCACGAAGGCGCAGCCGGCCTCGAGCACCTGCTCCGCGTACCACTTCACGGCTTCCTCACTGCCGACGGGCAGGTAGTTCACCACGACGTCGGTTTTGGTGTCTTTGAGGATGCCGACGATGTCGGCGGTCGGGCCGGGGGCCTTGGTGATGATCTCGGACAGATACTTGCCCAGACCGTCATGGGTCATGCCTCGCTCGACCTTGACACCCAGGTGGGGCACCTCGGAGAACTTCACCGTATTGTTGTGGCCCGCGAAGATGGCGTCGGCCAGGTCCTTGCCGACTTTTTCCTTGTCGATGTCGAAGGCGGCCGAGAACTCGATGTCGCGGATGTGATAGCCACCCAGTTCGACGTGCATCAGCCCGGGAATCGAGGCGCCCGGCTTTGCATCCTTGTAATACTCGACGCCTTGGACCAGCGACGATGCGCAGTTGCCTACGCCCAGGATTGCCACCCGTACCTTTCGCCGTGACCGGGAACTCGTTTTTAGCGCGGTCCCGGTCGACGCCTTGCCGTTGTGTCGACTGCCGTTCTTGTTTGCTGCCATCGCTTATTACACCTCGCTCCATTCATGTTGCAGCGCCCGAACCCGTGGCCGGGGCGCGATCAGGGTCGTCAGTTCTCGATGGAAGGCACTCAGGCCTTCCCGGTTGATTGAGTAGTAGACGGCGCGACCCACCCGATGGGCGCGCACCAGCTGGCCTCGGCGCAGCATCCGCAGATGCCAGCTCAGTCGTGGCTGGCTGATGCCGATCGCCTCGGCGAGCTCGAGCACCGTGATCTCCGGGATCCCGGCCAGGTACTGCAGGATGCGAAGGCGGGTGACACTCGCGAGCGCCTGATAATGGGCGCGGAACTCCCGCAGCGAGGGATTGGTGAGCAGCGTTGGAGAGGCCATATAAAGGATTCTTTATGGATTATAGCAGGCCTCATTCCTGTCCATTGGGCAGTTGTGCGTGCGTCAGCAAGGAGTCGGCGCGCCTAACGCGCGACGCAGCCGCTAGTGGGTCAGCAGGTACCGGGACATTCGTGGGCAAACTCGCAATCGGTCTGGAAGCGGCATTCGTTGATGCCTTTCAGGCCTTTGGCGACTACTGCCTGCAATTCCCGGATCTTGTTCTGCTTCTGGGTGTCTTCCGCATCCATCAGTGTGCTGCTGTGACGTGAGCTTCGACGCGACTGACGACGGACGACGATGTCTCCAAGATTGACAGCTTCGCTGTCGGAAACGCCAACAGCATAGGAGTGGCTTGAGACAGGGTCAAGAAAGACTTGTTAAGGTGGCTACGCAATGCCAGCTTCCCGAACACGTCGAGGGCCGGCCACGATCGCGAAGGGATTCGCCGCTATCGCTGGTCACCAACGGGCCATTAGCATCCTTCGGGCCCAGAAGGCGGCTGGCCGGCTCGCGCATGCCTTTTGTCTCATCGGTGAAGAGGGGATAGGTAAAACTGCCGTAGCGCGCGCGTTGGCGGAAGAGCTCCTGCTGGGCGTGGGACAGCCATCCCGGCTCGAGGTCCATCCCGACTTCTGGTGCGATGATCGGCCCGAGGCGATCAGCATCGACGAGATCCGGTTTCATCCCGAACGAGGCGCTCCCGCTCACGACCAGTCGCTGCAGCAGTTCTTGAGTCTGAAGCCGTTCGTCGCCCCGCTTCGCGTGGCGCTGTTGGCAAACGCCGAGCGGATGACGGAAGCCGCCCAGAACTGCCTTCTCAAAACTCTCGAGGAGCCTCCGCCGAACACCGTCCTCGTACTGACGACTGCCTACCCGGATCATCTGCTCCCCACGTGCCTCTCGCGCTGTCAGCTGATTGCGCTGTCGCCGGTCGGCCGGCCGGCATTGGTGGAGTTCATCAAGGCGCGGCACGACGATGAGGCGGAGGCCGAGGCCCTAGCCGGCCTGGCGCACGGCCGACCCGGCTGGGCCGTGCGCGCACTGACGGACCGGGATTGGGCGCTGCGGCTGGACCGCTGGGCCGACGAGCTGGCGGCGCTGGCGTTCGAGGATGCCGACGGGGTGCTCAGTTACGCTGCCCGCTTCGGGCAGGGCCCTCAGGCGGAGATGCGGGTGGTTGCCTCGGACGCGCTTCGAGGCTTCACGGCGTTTCTCCGGGACGCGATGCTGCTCCGCGCCGGCCTCCTACGGCCGATGCCACCGGCCAGGCAGTCCTCGCTGGAGTCATGGATCGCGCGGGTGTCGGCGGACCACGTCCGCTCGGTGCTGGCGGCGGCTCAGCGAACTCAGTTGCTGATCGATCAGAATGTAAATCCGCGGCTCGCCATGGAAGTCATGCTGCTCGACCTGCGCGTCCGGCGTCCCAGATGAGCCGGGTCTTCGTGACGCTGCCCCTGCCGTCGCCCGGCATCGACATGCTCAAAGAGCGGTTCGAGGTCACCATGATGGAGGCGGAAGGGATGGCGCCCGAGGTGCTCAAGAAGCATGTTGCCGAAGCAGACCCGGTCGGGATCATCGGCATGGTCAACGTACCGATCACCGAGGAAATCATGGCGGCGGCACCGCACCTCCGTGTGGTTGCGAACTACGCGGTCGGCTACAACAACATCGATGTGCCGGCGGCCACACGTCGCGGCGTCCTGGTCACGAACACGCCCGGCGTGCTGACCGATGCCACGGCCGACCTCGCGTTCGCCCTCATCCTTTCCGTAGCGCGCCGGGTCGTGGAGTCCGATCGGTTCCTTCGAGAAGGGAAGTTCAAGGGCTGGAAGGCCGAACTCTTGCTCGGCACCGATGTGTATGGCCGGGTGCTGGGCATCATCGGTTTCGGTCGTATCGGGCAGGCAGTGGCACGGCGCGGTCTGGGCTTCAACATGTCGATCCTCTATTCGGACGCCCGCCGGGCAAGCCCCGAGGTCGAGTCCGAGCTGCGCGCCCAATATGTGCCGCTCGATGAACTGCTGCGTAAGGCCGACTACGTGACGATTCACGCCGACTTGAATGACCAAACCCGCCACCTCATCGGCGAGCGCGAGCTAAAGCTGATGGGTCCCGAGCACTACCTGATCAATGCCGCGCGCGGCCCAATCGTCGACGAGAAGGCCCTGGTGCGGGCACTCAAGGAAGGCTGGATCAAAGGAGCGGGTCTCGATGTCTACGAGCAGGAGCCGAAGACGGAACCCGGGTTGACGGATTGCTGGAACGCTGTGTTACTGCCGCACCTGGGAAGCGCCACGGTAACGGCGCGCGCCGCAATGGCGGAGACGGCCGCGAAGAACCTGATCGCCGCGGTCGAGGGGCAGAGTCCGCCCAACCTGGTTAACCCGGAAGCGCTCGCCGTCCGCCGCTAGGTGACGATCCGGCTGCTGGCCATCGATCTCGATGGCACGCTGGTCAACCACGATCTGGTGATGAACCCGCGCGACGTGGCCGCCGTCAAGGCAGCGTCGGCGGCGGGGGTTACGGTCGTGCTCGCCACCGGGCGAATGTTCAAGTCCTCGCTTCGATTTGCCGAGCCCCTGGGTCTGCGAGGGCCGATCATCAACTACCAGGGTGCTGTCGTCCGCGAGATTGCGAGCGGCGAGGTCTGGTTCCGATGCGAACTCACTGTGCCAATGCAGCAGCGGGTGCTCGCGCTCGCCGAGCCAAAGGACTGGCACGTCAACGTCTACGTGGACGAGCGCGTCTATACGGCGCGGGCGCGCCCCGAAGCGGACCTCTACGCCCGGATTGGGATGGTGCCCTATGAGGTGGTGGGGCCGCTGTCCAAATGGGTTAGCCAGGACTCGACCAAGATGGTGCTCGTCGACCTGGATCCCGAAAATGTGCCGGCCCGCATCTCCGAACTCACCTCCTGGGTGGGCGACGTCGCCAGGGTAACGCGATCGCTGGATTGGTTCGTCGAAGTCGTCAATCCGGAGGTGTCCAAGGCGCGAGCGCTGGCCATGGTGGCCGACCGGCTTGGGATTGCCCAGGCCGAGGTGGGTGCCATCGGCGACAACACCAACGACGAGGATATGATTCGGTGGGCCGGTTTCGGCGTGGCCATGGGGAACGCGCCGGAAGCGCTCAAGGGCCTCGCGAAGCACGTCGCGGGGACGGTCGACGAGGCCGGCGTGGCCCAGGTCATCGAGCGCTTCGTGATCGGGAAAGAGGTGCCCGGCAGCCGCGATTAGGCCAGCGCAACCTTATATATACTTGGGCTTCCGCGGCCCCGTGGTGTAGCGGTCTAACATGCCTCCCTGTCACGGAGGAGATCGGCGGTTCGAATCCGCTCGGGGTCGCCAGCCATCCAAAGTATCACTTCTAATTAGTGTTTCGGTGTAAGCCAGCCCTCCCCTGAGGCATGGCTGGCTAAATGCCCTTATAGCGATCTACGGCTCGAGCCCGCGAAACCGATCAAGCTCGTTGGGGCAAACTGCAGACTTCAGCCCTATAGAGAGCAGGTGTTGGTGATTCGAGGGATGTCGCTCGATCGGGCCGAGGCGGATTTGATCCGGGCTGCCAGGGGCGGCGATGGCACCGCGTTCGCCGATCTGCTTCGGAACGAGTACCCAGTCGCTTTTCGACTTGCGTACGGAATGCTCCATGACATCGATGAGGCTGAGGATGCGGTGCAAGATGCAGCCTTTAAGGCGTGGCGCAAGCTTGGCAACCTCCGCGACGGGTCGACACTGCGGCCGTGGCTCCTGGGCATCGTCGCGAAT
>DATNMN010000134.1:0-6062 GCA_035602295.1 Candidatus Dormiibacterota bacterium
GCGCCGCAGGTCTCGATCGTCAGCGAGCAGGGGACCAAGATGGGACGGCAGAGCTTCATCCAGATCAGACTCGCGTATTCGACGAATGCCGACATTCCCGAACGCATCGAGGTTGGCGGTTCGGTGGTCCCGGTGATGACGGCGGAGCTGTCTGTAACGAGTTAGGAGCGGCGGCGAGCGCGAGGCTTGGCGCGAGCCGGCGCACGCAGGCGGGCGCCCGATTCAACGACGGCGAGCGCGCGGTTGGCCAGCGCTGCGAGGCCAAGGCGACCGTTGCTCTTCATCCACTCCTTGCTCGCTTCCAGGATCGCAGCGGTCACCACTCGCGCCGCGACGCGCAACTCGAAGTCGTCGGGGCTGCGGCCAGTCCGTTTCGCCAGCATCTCCAAGATCAGCAGCTGCACGCGTTCGAGTTCATCCCACAGGCGAGCCCGCAGCGCCGGCACTTCGAAGAAGAAGCGGCCGCGGGCCAGTATCATTCGCTCGTCACTCTCAAATAGGGCCGCAAGGTTTTTGAGCACCTCACGGAGACCGACCTCGAGGGGCTCGTCATCAGGCCGCTCGAGGAACATGCGGATCGCTACCGGGTCGTAGGCGTCATAGAGGACCACGTCTTCTTTGGTGGGGAAGTAATTGAAGAACGTGCTCGGCGAAATCTCCGCGGCGGCGGCGATCTGCTCGATCGTCGTCTCCTCGTAGCCCTGTTTCTCAAAGAGTCGCAGCGCCGTCCGCTGGATCGATTCCCTCGTCTTCAGTTTCTTCCGCTCACGCAGCCCGACAGTCGGCTTCGCTGGGGCCATCGTTACAAGTCTCCAGCATCCACCGGCGAGATCCGAGCGGGAAGGAAGATCGCGATGGCGACAGCTGTGGCCAGCACCAGGCCGGCGCTGATTAACATCACCTCGCCCATCCCTTGCGTGTAGGCCTCGTTGGCGGCATGCACCACCGCTGCGCCGATCGTGGGCGGTAGATGCGCGGCGACCGCGTGAGCGCCGGCGATACTGCCGAGCGCCACATCCCGAACGCCGGAGGGCAACGTAGCCAGGTGCGGGGCGATCTGTCCCTGGTACGCGCTGTTCAGAATGCTGCCAAGGATAGCCACCCCGAAAGTGGCGGCGATCTGCTGTAGGGCCCGGGTCAGCGCCGAACCCGCGCCCGTCTGCGAAGGCGGGAGAGTTCCAAGGATGATGTCGAGGGTTGTCGGGAGAGCAATGCCGATACCGATTCCAATAACCGCGAGTGCCGCCGCGACCGGCCCGAACGAGGTGTCGGCGCCGATCTGAGAGAAACCTACCAACGCGGCGGCGGTGAGGGCCAATCCAGCCGAGACGCCGACGCGGGCGCCCAACCTGGCTGCCAGGACGTTGCCGATTCCGGCACCGACGATGACGCCGCCGATCAGCGGAAGCAACTTGACCCCCGTCGCCTGCGCATCATTACCCAGGACGATTTGGATATAGGGCGTCAGGATGAACATCACGCCGAAGAGGCCGAAGCCGGTGACGACGAAGGCCATCGTCGCCCAGGTGAAGCCGCGGTTGCGGAAGTTGCTGAGGTCGACGAACGGGGACGGATGGCGCAGGTCCCAGACGGTAAAGGCGGCCAGGACCAAAGCCCCGCCGATGATCCCGCCCAGCACTCGGGGATCGGTCCAACCATGGATCGGCTGTTCGATGACGCCGTAAACGAGAGCGGTGACACCAATCACGGCGAGGACACCGCCGACCCAGTCGAAGGCTCGCGGATGCGGGTCCTTGTTCTCCGGGACGAGGAACCAGACGCCGACCAGCGCAATGGCGATGACCGGCGCGTTGATCAGGAAGACGGACCCCCACGCGTAATGGGTCAGCAGCCAGCCGGCGACCAGCGGGCCTAGCGGTAGGCCCAGGAAGGCGCCAGCCGCCGTGACACTGATGGCGCGAGGACGCTCCGCTGCGGTGAACAGGCTCGGCAGGATCGACAGGGAGAGCGGGACGATGAAAGCGGCTCCGACACCCATCAGCGCGCGCATCGCAATCAGGGTGGTGGCCGTTGTCGCCTGGCTCGCGATCACCGATGTGATGCCGAAGATGGCGAGCCCGACGAGAAGCATGCGCTTGCGGCCGTAGCGGTCGCCCAGGACACCGGCGGGAAGCAAGAGACCGCCGAGCGTGAGGGTATAGGCGGCAGCAATCCACTGCAGATCGCTGGTGGTCGCCCCCAGCTTCGAGGAAAGGGTGGGGAGAGCGGTGATCAGGATGGTCGAGTCGAGGCCGATGACGAGGCCGCTTATGACCAGGGCGGCGAGGGCCCACCAGCGACCGGCTCGACCCGGGGCGGATTCCATAGTCACAGTAAAATCCTAGTGACTCCAAAAATCAAGTCACCGTACAAACTTGTCACAGCCGGACGGTTTGCCTAGGATTGCGACGTGAGCCCGATGACCATGCCCAAGCCCAGCGAGCACGCGAAAGCGGCGTTTCAGAAACTGGTGCCTCCAGACCCGGCGGTGATGACCCGCCCGATGTTCGGCAACCTGGCCGGTTTCGTCAACGGCAACATGTTCTGCGGCCTCTTTGGCGAGGACCTCTTCGTGCGGGTGTCCGCCGATGACCAGGCCAAGGTCCGCAAGCAAGGCGGTAGGGCCTTCGAACCGATGCCGGGGAGGGCGATGACCGGCTACGTGGTCGTGCCGGCCGGCTGGCAGAAGAAACCCGATGCGACGCGCGGTTGGATTGTTACGGCCCTCACGTGGTCACGCCAACTTCCGGCAAAAGACAAGAAAGCCGTAAAGAAAGCGGCACCGAAAAAGGCCGCCCCCGCTCGCCGCCCGCGTTAGTCCCTTTAGGAAACGGGGCGGAGCAAGCCGAGCGGAATCACGCGCGACGTTTTGTCGGCGTAGTTCGCGTAGCCTCTTTCGCTGGCAACAACCTTGTTCCAGATCCTCTCCCGATCCGCCGGGTTTGTGATCTCGTGCATTCTGGCTTTGATGACCTCGTCGTTTACCTGGAGGGTGACGTTGGGATTCGCCAGCATGTTGAGCCACCAACCCGGATGGACCTTGGCGCCGTTGTTGGACCCGATGACGACCCAGCCATCGCCTTCACGAACCCCACCCAGCGGCACTGTGTGAGGCTGTCCGCTCTTGCGCCCGGTGGTCGTCAGCAGAAGCTGCTGCATCTGGCCCCTCTTGCGGGCCATCCCACGCCGATACATCAACGTATGCAGTGGACTAAATGTCCGAATCATCCATAGACTGATTGCGCTCGCGGGTTTTGCTCGGTTGCTCGGGGAGTTGAGGCTCACGGACCTGACCTTAGCACGGAAAATAGAGGGATGAACCCGATCAGCTGGGTTCAGGCATTGCAGGGCCCGGCGCTCGTTGCGGTCATCTGCGGCTTGATGTTCATCGAAGAGACGGGCGTGCCGTTGCCCTTCGCGCCGGGTGACCTGGTCCTCGCCATCGGTGGGATCGCGGTGGCCGGCGGTCGCGTTAACCCAGCCCTGCTGGTTGCAGGCGTTGCCGTGAGCATCACCGTTGGCGCCCTCATCGGGCGTCAGGTCGCTGCGCTCCTCGGCTGGGACCGCCTGATGCGCATCGCCGAGCCGCTCCGTGCTCGTGGACCGCTGGAACGCGCCGCCGGCCTGCTACAGCGAGGCGGTTGGCGTGGCGTCTTCACCGCTCGACTCATCCCCGGCTTGCGCGTTTACACAACGCAGGTCGCGGGCGTGAGCGGAGTGCCCCTGAGAACGTTTATCGGCGGTCTGCTACCCGCCAACGCGGTCTACATCGCCGGCTTCGTCGGATTGGGCGCAGCCTTCGGCCGTCCCATCCTGGCCCTGATCCAGCTGGCCGAACGCCAGCTGCTGATCGCGCTCCTGGTTCTGGTCGCCCTCGTCGTCGTGTTCCTCCTGACGCGAGCACCCCTACGAAGAATGCTGACGTCGTTGCAGGCGGCCGGCTGGACCGGTCCGCTGCGATTCAGGCTCGAATCGGTCGGCGTCCCGTTCATCCTGGCCTGCCTCGGCCTGAACTTCGCCGGTCATGCGATCGCTGTCACCCTTGGGCTACCGCTCTTTCTCGATTCGATCGGGACGGTGCTGGCCGGCGTCGTTGGCGGTCCCTGGGTGGGGGGCAGCGTGGGCTTCATCAGCAATCTGGTCAGTTCGAACACGGTCGACCCGATTGCGGCACCGTATGCCATCGTTTCGTTCGCGGTCGGCTTTGTCGCCGGGCTCGCCCGCTATCTCAACTGGCAGAGGCGGGCGAGCGGCTGGGTGGCGCTCTGGTTGATTACCTTCACGATCGCCTCCGTGGTTTCGACGCCACTCAACTTCTTGATCAGTGGCGGCAAGAGCGGCGTTGCCGTGGGCGACTCGATCTACGCGACGCTCAACGGCCTACATGTGCCTCGGATCATCGCTTCGTTGCTCGGTGAGGCTGCCATCGATCTCCCAGACAAGCTCATCACGGTGGTCGCCGCGCTCCTGATTACTCAGGGCCTGCCAGAGCCGCGGCTCGCGCCGAGCTCAGCCGACCTCGACCTGGGTGAGGCGCTCACGTTTGTCATCCGATCCGACCGCTGGATTCGCAAGCTGCTCGCCGGGGCCGCGTGCCTTCTATTCTCATGGCTGATCGTTCCGTTTCTGCTGCTGATCGGTTATACGGTGGAGGTCGCTCGGGTCGTGCGCTCCGGGGCCCGCGAGCTTCCTCCGTGGGACCGCCGGTGGCAGAAGATCAAAGATGGGTTCAAATTCCTCGTCGCCATCCTCATCTGGACGACTCCGAGCGTCCTCCTCAGCATCCCGTCCTCCCTCGTCAGCGAACAATCGGCGGTCAGCGAGCTGGCCGGCATAGTCTCCGCGGCCGGCAGCGTGTGGGGACTGGTCGTGCTGGTGCTGGAGCCCGCCATTATCAGCCAGTACATGGACCGTGGATTTCCGGGCGCCTTGAACCCCGTCGCCGTAATCCGCCGCGTGCGGATGAACCTGGCGCTCAGCATTGTGGTCGGCGCCTTGGTCGTCGCGCTCTCGACGATCAGCCTCATCGGCATCGCCGCGCTCCTGGTCGGGGTGCTGGTGACGTTTCCTTATGCGAGCTACGTCGCCGCCTACCTGGCCGGCCAGTACGCCCGCTTGACCGAGCGACCCGCGTTACGGGCCGACCAACTCGCTGAGGACTACACCTTGCCGCTGCGAAACTGATAGGTGACTCGCGATGCCTGAGATGTCGGCGCTCGCCAAGGCCGTCTGTACCAGCGCACCTTACCGCGCGTTTGCCCGCCTCGTTGTGCTGCCGTGGGCACTCCAGGGTCTGTCCCCGAGCGGCGAAGGGCTTGAGATTGGCAGCGGCAGCGGGGCCATGGCGGCCCAACTGCTTCGCAAGTTTCCCGAGCTTCGCATGGTCGCCACAGACTACGACCCCGACATGGTCGCATCGGCCCAGCGTGCCCTCGCGCCCTTCGGCGAGCGAGCGAATGTGCAACTGGTGGACGCCACGGCCCTGCCGTTCGATGATCGCCGCTTTGACATCGTCCTGTCCTTTGCGATGCTCCACCATGTCATCGACTGGGAGCGGGCGGTCGCCGAGGCCGTGCGAGTCCTCCGCCCTGGCGGCCAACTCGTTGGCTACGACCTTGTCCACGCGGCGCCGCACCAACATGAGGGCCACGACGAGCGCGGCAGCATGAGGATGATGTCGCCAGAGCAACTGCAGGCCGAACTCGGGCGCCTCCCTATCACCGGCGTGCGTATGCAACGCTCCGCCTTTGGCATTGCCCTCAGGTTCTTCGCGACCCGCGCCTAAGCTCGTTGCGCCATGGCGGGTCGGCACCCGCCCGGGTGCAGGTAATGGATGCGACGAGGCAGGCAAACTCGAGGGCGGCGCGGAGCTCATCGCGCGCGAGTCGCAGGTCGCGGCTCAGCCGGCCGTGGTCCGCCAACCATGCCAATACCGCCGCCCCGAAGGCATCGCCGGCCCCAATCGTGTCGACGACCTTCACCGCCGGAGCCGTAACCCGGACCTCGGCGTCCGCGCATACACCGAGCGCGCCTTCTAGGCCCAGGGTCACGACTACCAACCT
>DATNMN010000135.1:0-2088 GCA_035602295.1 Candidatus Dormiibacterota bacterium
TTCCAGGTCATCTTCCTCGACGCGACGGCCGTGATCGCGGTTACCTTCCTCGGGACGGTCATCGCGGCGGCCATCCTTCCCTGGCGGCGCGCTGACATCTACAAGAACTCGCCCATCGCGCGCTGGCGTGTCGCCGGCATCCCGGTCATCACGGTCACCGGAGTGATCAGCGCGATCTTCCTCGCGTTCATGATCGTGGAGTGGTCCCTCAACACCGTCTACGGCACCGCCTTCACGACCAACGTCTTACCGCTCCAATACTTCGCGGTAACCTACCTCGCCGCCATCGCCATCTACGTGGTCGCTCGAGTGGTGCGCAAGCGGCAGGGTATCGACCTGGCTCGCATTCACCAGGAGATCCCCGTTGAGTAGTCGTTCGACGATCTGACTGGAGCGGCGCGCGCATGACTCAATTACCGAGCCGTGCGCGCGCCGTCGTCATTGGCGGCGGGATCACCGGCACCAGCGTTGCCTTCCACCTGGCGCAGGCGGGATGGCGAGACACGGTGCTGCTCGAAAAGGCCGACCTGACTAGCGGGTCGACGTGTCATGCGGCGGGGCTGGTCACCCAGTTCAACCCATCGCCCACCATGATGCGGTTCCGTCGCTACAGCATCGAGCTCTACCAACGGCTGGGCATCTTTGAGACTGTCGGCAGCCTGCGCTTCGCCTCCAGCCGCGAGCAGCTGATGGAGCAGCAACGGGGCGTAAGTCGGGCCCACGCGATCGGGCTGGACGTCGATCTCGTCTCGGCTGCGGAGGCCGCGCGATTGATGCCAGCCATCAGCATGGATTCGTTGTTTGGTGCAGTCTGGGTGCCGGGAGACGGCGCCCTCGATCCCCACACGGCCACCTTCGCGCTGGCAAAGGCCGCCCGCCACCTCGGCGTCAAGATGCTGACGGATACCCAGGTGACCGGGATCGAACTGTCGGCCCGAGGCGCCATCCAGGCGGTGCAGACGCCGGCCGGCCGGATCGAGGCTGAGGTGGTGGTGATCGCGTGTGGCATCTGGGCCCCTCAGGTGGCTGCAATGGCCGGGGCATTTGTCGTGTCCACGCCGGTCGATCACCAGCATGCCGCGCTGCAGGCGGTCGAGGGTGCCGAGCTGCCGCAAAACATGCCCTGCTTCCGTGACCCCGACAACCTCATCTACGGCAAGGCCGAGGCGGGAGGGGTGGTGCTGGGCGGCTACGAACTGAACCCCAACGCGCGGTGGATCGACGGTGTTCCCTGGGACCACGCCGGAACGTCGGTGACTCCCGACCAGGACCGCTTCGAGCCGCTCCTGAAAGGGGCGGCGCGGCGGTTTCCCTTCATCAGTGAGGCGGGGATCGTGAAACTCGTCTGCCATCCGGACGCCATGACCCCCGACGCGAATCCCCTGCTGGGACCGGTACCGGGTGTCCGCGGGCTGTTCATGGCGGCGGGGCTGTCATTGAACGGGTTCGGCGGCGCCGGCGGGATCGGGAAATCGATGACCGAGCTGGTCACGGCAGGAGAGAGCGAACTGGACCTCTACGCGTACCGCCCCTGGCGGTTCGGCCCGGTCCACCGCGACCATCGCTACGTGGCTGAGCTGGCGAAAGAGACGTACCGCTACTACTACTTCCTCCGCTATCCGTACGACGCCGACGAGTGGGGCCGGCCGCGCCGGACGAGCACGCTGCACCATCGAATGCAAGACCTCGGCGCGGTCTTCGGCGCAAAGCATGGCTGGGAGCGGCCCGAGCACTTTGAGGCGGGCAGGCCCTGGCGGCGGGCGGGCGCGGACCAGCGCCGCTTCGGCTGGACCCGACCGCCATGGTTCGACCTTCAGGCTGAGGAGCATCGCGCCTTCCGCGAACGAGTCGGGATCATCGACATGACATCGTTCGGGAAGATCGAGCTCGACGGTCCGGGAGCGCTGGCGCTGCTCGACCGCGTCGCGGGCAACGCGATCGACAGGCCGGTTGGCAGTGTCGTCTACACCCAGCTGCTCGACCACCGCGGAGGGATTGCGGCGGATGTCACCATCACCCGTCTCGGCCCGGACCGGTTCAGGTTGGTCACCGGCGCCGGATACGTGAACAGCGACCTGGGCTGGCTGC
>DATNMN010000136.1:0-2960 GCA_035602295.1 Candidatus Dormiibacterota bacterium
CAGCGCATCGGCCGCGGCCTCGAGGTCGATCCAGGTGTCCGCCGGCGGCCGAAACTGGTAGCAGCGAAAGGCATTGGCGATGATCCGGTCCCGATCGAGACCGACCGTGCCGAGCTTCTGGCGGAGCTTGCTGATGACCGCGCTGAGCGCCACCGGCCACGACGGTGGGAGGGACTCGGGCCAGAGAAGCTCGGCGAGCTCGGACTGGGTCACCGCCCGCTCTCGCTCCGAGACCAGGTAGACGAGCGCCAGCCGTCCCTGGCGACCGGCGAGATCGGCGTCCCGAAGCAAGTGCTCACCGCGCTCGACGGCCACCTCACCGGTCAGGTAGATGCGAAGCAAGATCCCTCCAAACATTCGCCAAAGGTGCCCAGCGATGATCTTATTCAGTCGGCTTAACCGCCGCCCTTTCCACGCCGGGGGCGGCTATTGAGGAGGTGCGGAATGCAAAAACGCGTCGAATGTGAATGCGGCTGGTCGCTCCAGACGGACGATGAGGCGAAGCTGGTGGCGGGTGTCCAGCAGCACGCCAAGCAGATCCACAACATGGAAGGCGTCACCAAAGACCAGGTGCTCGCCCAGGCCAGGCCGGCTTAACCATTAGCGCGCCCCGGTGTGGAAAGGCGCGCGTGTAAATAAAAGGAGAGGACATGAAATATCTCTATTTGCTATACGCCGACGAATCCAAGATGCCCGCCGCCGATAGCCCGCAGATGCAGCAGCAAGAGGCGGCCTTCGGTAAGTATTACGAGGAACTATCCGGCCGCGGCATGTTCAAGGCCGGCGACCCGGTCCAGCCGTCAAAGACGGCCACCACCGTCCGCGTGCGCAACGGATCGACGAAGACCGCCTCAGGCCCCGCCACCACCGCCAGCGAGCAGATCATCGGCTTCTACGTAGTCGAGGCGAAGAACCAGGACGAGGCCATCGCCTACGCGGCCAAGGTGCCGTCAGCGGCCGTCGGCTCGATCGAAGTGCGGCCGATTATCGGGAACTAAGCGTCGTTGCGGGGAGACCGGGACGCGGCCTGGCCTTCCCGCAGCCGGAAGGCGTCTTTGCAGCCGGCGCCGCAGAAGTAGTACGTCGTCTCACCCATGACCAGGGTATGCATCGCGCCCTTGATGTCGACGCTCATGCCGCAGATGGGATCGATCGCGGTCGCTGGTAAGGCAATCGCCTGGCTGGGCTGATGCGCCTGGCGCTCGGCGACGATCTCGGCGAGCACCGCGAGCGCGATCTCCTCCTGAGAGCCGCCCACGGAGCTGTCGGCTGCGCGGCGAACCCGGTCCAGGTCGCGGGCACCGCGGTCAGTAAGGACGCCGAGAACCGTGGCGGCCCGCCGGCGGCTAGCGACCAGCCCGATATAGGCCAGGCTATAGGGTAAAAGCGCCTCGATCGCTTCCTCGTCGTAGTGGCCCATGGTGGCGACGACGGCCCATGTGGTCGCGCCGGGTCGAGCCGGCCCGAGATCGAGCGAGCCGATGACCCGGTCCGCTTCGGGAAAGTCCGATGCGAGCGCGCCCGGGTGCACCGCGCAGGTTTCGTATCCGATGGTGGCGCCCAACCTGACCAGCGTATGCGCCGCTGGTGTGTCGCCGATAACGAGCAGCACCGGCCGCGGCATGTGGGGATCGATGAAGACGTCCAGCGCCCCGGCGCTCGGGCAGGTGCTCACATGCGCGACGACACCGGGCTCGTGCTCGGGCGCACGGTCCGGAGCGATCTTGACCAGTCTCGGCTGCCCGTCGCCCATCGCGTGAAGCGCCTCACGCCGCACGAGGGATTCCGAGCAGCTGCCGCCAATCCATCCCCAGAGCGTCCCATCGGCCGCGATCAGCGCCTTGTCGCCCGGGCGGGCGGAGGTCGGCGGGTCGACGCGAACCACGGTCGCGACCACGAAGGTCTCGCCGCGCTCCCGCAGCCCCGCCGCCCGGTCCAGCACGTCATCCGCGAGTGACATCCCTAATCCTTACCCTTATTCCGCCGCGCCGACTTTGTTCAAGGCCTCCCACACCTTGTCGGACGTTACAGGCATATCGATGTTCCTGATGCCCAGGTGTCCAACAGCATCGATCACGGCGTTGACGAAAGCCGCCGGCGAGCCGACTGTGGCCGACTCACCGACCCCTTTGGCGCCGATCGGGTGGTGGGGCGACGGCGTGACCGTCTCGCCCATCTCGAACTTCGGCGTCTCCCAGCTCGTGGGCAGCAGGTAGTCGGTGAAGTTGGACCCGATGCAGTTGCCTTCCTCGTCGAAGGTGATCAATTCCATGAACGCGATCCCGAAGCCCTCAGTGAGACCACCGTGGATCTGGCCCTCGACGATCATCGGGTTGATGCGCACGCCGCAGTCATCAACGGCGACCACGCGGCGAACTTTCACCTGGCCCGTGCCGCGGTCGATGTCGACCACGACGAGGTAGGTCCCGAACGGATACGTCATGTTCGGCGGATCGTAGTAGGTCACACCCTCGAGCCCGGCCTCCAACCCATCGGGCAGGTTGGTGTAAGCGGCAAACGCCACGTCCTGGATGGTCTTGGACTTGGAGGGCGAGCCACGGACGAAGAACTTGCCATGGTCGAACTCGATATCGGCGGCCGAAGCCTCCAGTAAATGAGCCGCGATGATCTTGGCCTTGTCGCGCAGCTTGCGCGACACCATCGCCGTGGCCGCCCCGCCGACGGGGGTGCTACGACTCGCGTAGGTGCCCAGCCCGTAGGGGGTGTTGTCGGTGTCGCCCTCCTGGACCTCGATGTCGGCGGCCGGGATGCCGAGCTCCTCGGTCACGATCTGGGCGAAGGTGGTCTCGTGCCCCTGACCCTGGCTCTTGACGCCCAGCTTGAGGATCGCCTTGCCGGTGGGATGCACCCGAAGCTCCGCGGAGTCGAACATCCGCAGCCCGGCGATGTCGTAGTGCTTGCCGGGGCCCGCGCCCACCACTTCCGTGAAGCTGGCGACC
>DATNMN010000137.1:0-4685 GCA_035602295.1 Candidatus Dormiibacterota bacterium
ACCCAGCCCCAGTCCCAGACGAACTCATGGCCACGGAAGAAGACGCCGATGATCACCAGCGCGACCACGATCGTGGTGTAGAGGGCGAAGAGGATGATGGCGACCTTGCGCTCCGACGGCCGCCGGCTCGGATTGCGATCGAGGAACGGGATCAGGATCATGAGCACGATCACGAAGGTCGGAAAGGCAACCCCCGCCATCAGCGGCGGAAACCGTGACAGCAGTTCTTGCAGCCCGAGGAAGTACCAGGGCGCCTTCGATGGGTTGGGAGTCATGCCCGGGTTCGCCAGGCCGAGCAACGGCGCCTGTATGAAGATCGAGACGAGGAGCAGAAAGACCGTCATAGCGACGGCAGCGATGAATTCCTTGAAGATGAACTCCGGGAAGGAGACGATCATCTCGTCGTCGCTGTCGTCGCGGACCGTAGAAGGAGCCTCCACCGGTCGCCGGCGCGCTTCGACCCGTTCGCGAGCAGCGATGCGGTCGCGCGCTTCGGTGGCCATGCCTAACTACAGCCCCCCACTGAAGCCATCTTTTCGGACTCGCCAGAAATGGACGACCATCAGCAAGAAGGCGGCCAGCGGTAGCCCAACGACATGCAAGACATAGAAGCGAAGCAGCGTGCTGTCACCGACTGCGCGGCCTCCCAGCAGCAGGTAGCGGGTGTAGGGGCCCGCGATCGGGGCGTACTTCGCCATGTTGGAGCCCACCGTCACCGCCCAGATGGACAGCTGGTCCCAGGGCAACAGGTAGCCGGTGAAGCTGAGGAGCAGCGTGATCAGGAGCAGCAGGGTGCCGACGCCCCAGTTGAACTCGCGCGGCTTCTTGTAGGAGCCGGTCAAGAAGACGCGGGCCATGTGCAGCCAGACCGTGATCACCATGGCGTGCGCCGCCCAGCGATGCATGTTGCGAATCAGTCCGCCGAAGGTCACGACGAACTGGAGGTCGCGCATGTCCTGGTAGGCATGGTTGGTCGAGGGCACGTAATAGAACATGAGGTAGAGCCCGGTCACCGTGAGCACGATGAAGAGAAAGAAGGACAGGCCGCCCAGGCAGAGGGTGTAGGACATCCGGATCCAGGAGCGGCGCACGCGGACCGGGTGGATATGGAGGACGAAGTTCGTGAGCGCCGTGCGGGCGGCGATCTTGTCGGTCAGCGGCAGCCCGTGACGGAAGACGGAGCCGACCATCTGTCCGACGATGGAGAACATTTCGTCGATCGCTGCGCGAATAACGCTCATGAACCCTCCCGGTTAGCTGATTAGACCTTGAGACGGAACGAGCGATCGACGATGACCGAACGGTCGATCAAGAGTTTCCCATCTGGGGCGACTTCCATGTGGACCCGGTCCATCGGCCGGGGCGCTGGCCCGAAGAAGTTGACGGCGTCACGGAAGTAGCGGCTGCCATGACAGGGACACTTGAACCCCGGCAGGACAGGATTCTCCTTGGTCGCCTGCTGACCGGTGTCCGGGTCTTTCGCGATCTGCGTCCCCGCCAGCACCAGGTCGCTGGTGGCGTCCGGGAAATACCGAGGGGTGCACCCCAGATGGGTACAGATCAGGCTGATCGCGTAGAAACCGTTGGGATCGTGATTGATGACGACCCGCTTGTCGATGATTACCGTGGTCGAGCCCACCGCGTAGGTGCTCGGCGGGTCGGCCTTGAAGGCGGGCGGGTCCTCGTAGGTCGCATTAGGGTAGAGCCACTTGACGCTCTGGTACAGCGCGATCAGGCTGGCGACCGTGAAGCCGGCCCAGCCAGCCATTGCCAGGAAGCTGCGCCGCGTCATCTCGCGGCTGTCTTCGATCAGACGTCGAAAATCGGCAGCCATTACACGAAGGGGTTATGGGCTGGTGGCGTGAGGATGGTCGCAAAGATGACCGTCGACGCCATGATGATGATGAAAAGCGCGGCCACGAGCAGGCAACCGAAGTCTGCCCTGATCGCCGCTATCACCCCGCGCACGCAGTCGAGGATAACAAAGCCACACGAGGCAAAACATCGGGTCTCCGCCCTACGTCGTCAGCGCCTTTCGCTTGCGCACGTACTCGTGTACGAGCGACACCACGGTCGCATGGCTCCAGGTGAGGGGCGAGACGGAAAGCTGCGCCTTGCTGTAGGGGTCGAGCTGCTCTGACAGCACCCCGCTAGGGAGCGCGGCGCCGGCCACCCAGTCCAGGATGTCGCGCGCACGGGCCAGGTCATCCAGGGTGCGCGCCTGGCTAACCAGCCATTGCCCGTACCACATGGTGCAGATGAACCACGGGTTCCCCGGCACGTTGGCGATGTCCTGGCTGATCTGGTAGTACCAATCGTTTTCGTAGCGGGCGATGCCGCCGACCTCGGTCTTGCACCACAGCCGGTCATAGACCGCCGTCATGGTGCTGACGATCTGCGGATCGTCGGCCGGGAACATGCCGAAATACCAGAGCCCGTAGACGCTCGAGTCGATGGTGAGGTCGCGCACGGTGATCCCGTCCGGCCGAACATAGATTCGGCGGAGGAAGCGGTTCGCCTCCGGGTCGAAGAGGAAGCGCCGGGTGCCCTGCTTGATCCCGTCGGCGACGCCGCGGTAGCGATCGGCCAGCGCCGTCTCGCCATAGAGCGCCGCAAAGTTGGCGGCGGCCTGCAGCCCGGCCCACACCGTCGCCACCGTGAAGCTCATCACCCCGCGACGCTCTTCCCACAGGTCATAGCTCGGCTGTGGTAGGCCCGTAAGCGGGTCGATGTAGCTCGCCAGGAAATCGCCTACCAGGATGATCAGTGGCCGGTAGTAGGCCTTGAAGAATTCGAAGTCGCGATGGTGGTCGTAGTGCTGCCAGAGGGCAAACAGGACCAGTCCGGTCTCGTCCTCCTGGATCGGATACTGCGGCTTTCCGGTGGCATCGACCCAGGGGTGCCAGCTGCTCCCCGGATCCCCGGCCGGAGTGTACTTGTGGCGGAAGTAGCCGTCCTTGGTCACGATCTTCGCGCAGAGCTCGAAGAACCGCCGTGGCACATCGACATAACCGGCCTGATCCATGGCGTAGACCGCCAGCGCCGCGTCGCGCGGCCACATATAGCTATAGGTGTCGCGCGCGAACTTGATGATGTCCGTGTCGTTGGCGGCGAGCACGGCGCCACCGCTGTCGATCTGGGTCCGCACCACCAGCAGGCAGCGTCGATACAGGTCGGCGATCTGCGGCGAGAGATCGGCGAAGCTGCGCTCCTCCTTGTTGACCCAGGCGATCCAGTAGGACCGCGTCCGTTCGAGAAAAGCTTCCGGCCCGCGCAGGGTGACGACATCGGCGACCGTCTGCAGCTCGGCGAGGTTGCGGGCGGCGATCAGCCACTGGTACGCGGTCGCCGCCTTCCCCTGCGCAATCCGGCCCAGGTTGAGCGCCACCGTCATGTCGACCGAGCCTTGCTCGATTGGATTGTTGCCGAGCTCGCCGTCCTCCGCGTCGCGCCAGGTTCCCTGTGCGCCGCCGACGTCCTTCTTGCCGCAGGCGTAACCGTCGAGTCCGATGCGATCGCCAACCTGGCCGCAGGCAGCGAAGCAACGCTGGCCCTTGTAGGCGACAAGGCCCTTGACCGCTGGGTAGTACATGACGGTGTCGCCGACTTCGGTGCCGTAGATGTGCCAGTCGAAATGAAAGAAGAGGCGAACCTCCCGCTCCGGCCCCTCATTCAGCACGCGCACCCGCCGAAGCAGCAGGTCGCGGCCCAGGTCGACAGCATCGTTGAAGGTCAGGCTGACCAGAAGATCGGGGTGTCGAAGCGTGACGTTGGTGACCAGCGTGTCCGCCATGTAGACGAGGTTGCGGGACCAGGCGGGGTCATCAAGCCAGGTGAATCGTCCATCCACCCAGATCCCGAAGCGGCACGGTTCGCCGCTGGTGTGGTTCTCCTGCCCAACGCGCGGGTAATAGATGTCGCGCAGCTGGTAGTTCCGATCGAACGTAACCAGCAGGGATCCGTTGCCGATCGGCAGGTCGCGTGACACGTCGGCCCATTATCGGGTGCCGGTCTCCAACTTGGGAGGGAGCCGGATGCGTTGTTACGATGTCGTGCATGGCGAACGCCGCAAGAACTGACATCGTGACGATCCAAACGGGCAAGCGGGCGGACGCGATCGAGATCACGGACCGGGTGCAACAGGTGGTCCGCGAAAGCGGCGTGGAAAGCGGCCTCTGCCAGGTCTATGTGCCGCACACGACGGCGGGCGTTTTCATCAATGAGAATGCCGACCCCGACGCCCTCACGGACATCCTCAACACGCTCGAGGCACTCGTGCCCTGGGAGAACCGCTACCGGCACGCGGAGGGCAACGCCGCGGCCCACATCAAGGCCTCGCTGGTCGGGACCTCACAGACGGTGCCGGTGCGGAACGGGCGGCTCGCGCTGGGACGCTGGCAAGGCATCTACCTCGCCGACTTCGACGGCCCCCGGGAGCGGCGCTTCCAGGTCACGGTTCTTAGCTAAGAACGGAGTCCACGGAGGCAACATTTTCATCGGCAACGGTCCTGTTCACAGTCCGTGAAAAGCCGTAACTAGTGCCGAGATGCCGGTATATACTGGCTAGATTCTTTAGCCGGGGAGACGCATGCTTACCAGCATCAAGTCGGTCGGCAGCTATGTTCCGTCCGGCATCCTGACCAACGCCGACCTCGAAAAAATGGTCGAGACCTCCGATACCTGGA
>DATNMN010000138.1:0-2560 GCA_035602295.1 Candidatus Dormiibacterota bacterium
CTCGCACACAGACACCTGGGACAGCTACTGGGGCGAGCGGTACACGCATGGCACCTGGTGCAAGCGCGCCATCGAGGAAGGCCTGATCGATACGAAACGTGCGGTCCAGCTCGGCATCCGCGGTTCCTTGTACGGATCGGAAGACCGCGGTGGCGCGCGGGCACTCGGCCTTCATCTGATCCCGACCGAGGAACTGCTGGTACGTAGCATCGACGATGTGCTGACCGAAGTCCGCAAGCGGATCGGCGACGGGCCAGTCTTTCTCACCTTTGACATCGATTTCGTCGATCCGGGCTTCGCTCCGGGCACGGGGACGCCGGAAGTCGGGGGACCGAGCAGCCGGGATGCCCTGCGATTGGTTCGGGGCCTACGCGGGATCGAGATCGTTGGCTTCGACCTGGTCGAAGTGCAGCCGCAATACGATTCGGGTGAAGTCACCTCGCTGCTGGCGGGGACGCTGTTGCACGAGTTCCTTGCGCTGGTCGCGCTTCGCCGCCGGGACGGTAGCGGCGAGAGACCTTGACTCCGGCATAATTGCCAGCGACATGGACCTGACCTTCGCCGCGATCGTGATCATGAGTGCCTGGGTGGTGGGTATCGCGGGCGCCGGCCTGGTGATGGTGCTCCGGCCGGGCGGCGTTGCCGTCCGGCTTGCCCCTGCCGGTGGTCCCGCCGCGGCGCCGACCGGACGACGCGACGAGATCCTGCTCGGTGGGGATGCCGAGGTCCTGGGCACTGTCCGCGGTCGTGTCGAAGCCGTTCAGCTGCGACCGCAAAGCCGCGAGCTGCAGAGCATCGGGTTGTCGACTGGTCTCGGCCTCGAGACGCAGCTCGTGCCGGCGACAGCCATTCTGGCCGCGGATGGCCGCGCGGTGCGCCTCGCGGAATCATGGACTGAATTGCCTGACGGATCAGACGCCGAGGCCGTGACCCTTCGCCGGGACGTTGCGGTGAAAGGCACCGAGGGCAAGCGCCTGGGCCGTCTCAGGCTGGTGTGCTTCGATCCCGCCTCCGGCCTGGTGACCGCCCTGGTCATTGCTGGTCCTGGAGCTCCGAGCCTGCGCTTGCTTCCCATCGATCGCATCAGCGAGGCCGGCCCGGACACCATCGTCACGGACCTTCGGGGCAGCGACTGGCCGAAACTGCAACCTTTTGCAACCGATTGGGAGATCAGGCAGGCGGTGATGGAGCAATTAGCGGCCGACCCGAAGCTGCGGGCGCTCCAGCGATCGATCAGCATCGACGTGCAGGACCAGGTCGTCACGCTGCGCGGCTACGTCGCGGACGCCTCGCAGACGGAGCAAGTCGCGCAACTGATCAGGTCGGTGCCGGGCGTGCTGCAAATCGACCGGAAGATCATCACGGACGAGGATCTCGCCGGCGCCGTGACGGACGCCATCCGCCGCGACGCAGCAGCCTCCGCCGCACAGGTGCAGGTCGCCGCCCACGATGGAACCGTCGACATCACCGGTGAGGCGCCGGATCGGGCGACGGCCCGCGCGATCGAACGGGTCGCCGGCCAGGTCGCTGGCGTGCAGGTCGTCCACACCATGATCGCCATCCGCAAGCCCGCAGCGCTGGCGTCGTAAGTTGACCGACCGCGCAGCCTGGCGTCAGGTCGAGCGGCCTGATGGCGGAGTCCTCGAAGTGCTTTCGCATGACAACGGCGACCAGCCGCTCGTTTTCCATTGGGGCACACCTGGCGCGGCGGTCTGGTTCGGACCGCTTGCAGACGCGGCGACACAGGCGGGACTGCGCCTTGTCATGTACTCCCGGCCCGGTTACGCTGGCTCGACGCCACGACCCGGCCGCTCGGTCGCCGACGCCGCGGCCGATGTGGCTGCCGTCCTCGATGCGATCGGCGCGGACACCTTCGTGACTATGGGCTGGTCCGGCGGAGGCCCCCATGCTCTGGCCTGCGCCGCGTTACTGCCTGACCGCTGCGTCGCCGCCACCTCACTGGCCGGCGTGGCACCCTATCCTGCCGAAGGCCTCGATTGGATGGCGGGGATGGGCGCGGAGAACATCGAAGAGTTTTCGGCCGCCCTCGAGGGCGAGGAGGCAGTCACCGCTGCGATCGAGAGAATGGCGAAGGATCTCGAAACGATCCGTGGAGCCGACGTGGCCGCAGCCCTCGGCGGCCTGGTATCAGAGGTCGACAAGCGAGCATTGACCGGCGAGTTCGCCGAAACGCTGGCCGAGAGTTTCCGCCGATCCGTGTCAACTGGAATCGCCGGCTGGCGAGACGATGACCTGGCCTTCACTCGGGATTGGGGATTCGCCCTCGATACCATTCGGCGCCCGGTGGCGGTATGGCAAGGCGGACAGGATCGGATGGTCCCTTTTTCACACGGGCAGTGGCTTGCGGCCCACATCCCGACCGCGCGGGTTCACCTCTATCCGGACGAAGGCCATCTCTCCCTTGGGGTTGCATCGCTAGATCGGATCGTGGCGGACCTTGCTGGGCTGAGCAACGAGTAGAGGCCGGACGAGCCGGCCCCTACCCTCACAGATCCGTAGTCAGCTAGTTGTTGCCGCCGCCACCGCCACCGCCGCCACC
>DATNMN010000139.1:0-11208 GCA_035602295.1 Candidatus Dormiibacterota bacterium
CTCGACGCCGACCGGCTCAACCGGGTACGCCATGTCCCTCGGCGGGCCGATTGTGCATCCCGACGTGCGGTCGATCGTGTTCATGCCGTTGAACCCGCACAGCCTCTTCAACCGACCGATCGTCCTGCCCGAGCAGGCCCGCATCACCCTTCGGTTGCCCAACGCGTCGGCCATTCTGACCTGCGACGGGCAGCAAAATGCCGACCTCGATCCAGGGGCTGAAGTTCAGATCACCGCTCCGGGCCTGGCCGTGGAGCTGGTGCAGTTCGACGGCGGGCCCAACTTCTTCGAGCTGCTCCGCCGGAAGCTGCGGTGGGGCCTGCCCCTGACCGATGGTGCGGAGTGACCGGCTCCGGCCGGCATCGCGTCGGCCAGTTCTGGCGCCATGCCTCGGCGCGGGTCAGCGATCGGGAGCGGGGGGCAGCTGAGCAGTTGCTCGGGCCGGCGCTGTGGCCATTGTTTGCGCAGTTGCCGGTGAACGACCAGCGACACGGCCTCGATGTGCTCGAGACCGTGATGCGGCTCGAGGGTCAACCCGTGCAGCTGCTGCAACAGGCCGCGCTGCTGCATGACGTCGGCAAGACCGGCGCCCAGTTCTCCGTGGTAGAGCGCAGCCTGACGGTCTTTCTGCGCGCCGCCTCGCCGCGGCTTCTCCAGCTGCTGCTCCGGGCCCGGCCTGAGTTCGCGCGCCGGCACGACGTCTATATCGATCACGCCCGCATCGGGGCGGAGCGGCTGCGGGCCGCCGGCGCGCCCGAGCTGGCCGCGGTCGTGGCCGAACACCATCAGCCCGACCCGACCTCCGACATCACCCGACACTTGCAGCAAGCGGACGGACGGAATTGAGCCGAGAGGTCGCGGCCGAGGTCGAGCGTGATCCGGTCTACCTGGTACGCACGGCCGCCTTCGACGGACCGATCGAGCTGCTGCTGACGTTGGCGCAGCGCGCGGAGGTCGATCTCGGGTCGATCCCACTGGCCAGCCTGACTGATGACTATCTTCGCGCCATCGAACAGAACCGCCCGCCGCTCGATCGGTTGGCGGCGTTCCTCGTGATCGGCGCGCGGCTGGTCCAGCTCAAGGCCGCCGCCCTGATGCCGGAAGCTCTCGTGGGGGAGGAGGAGGACCTGCAGGCATGGGAAGACGCGATCAAGGGGCGGCTCGAAGAGTACAAGCGGTTCAAGGAGCTCGCCGAGTCCCTGATGCGCCGCCATGCCAGCGGGCGGTTTACCTTCGCCGGCCTGCTCGAGCCCGACGTGATCCCACAGGCGCGAGTGCAGGTGAGCCTCGATGCGCTGGCGAGCGCCTTCCAGCAGGTGCTCGACCGGTTACCACCGCCCGGGCCGGTCACAGTGGAGATGGAACAGTTTTCCCTCGCCGACAAGCTCGAGGAGCTTCGTCAGATGCTGGTCCATCAGCCACAACTCAACTTCAGCGCCGTTTTCCGCCACGCCCGGACCCGTCTGGAAGCTGTCGTGACCTTTCTCGCGCTTCTCGAGCTGATTAGAATCGGTGAGGCCCGCGTGGCGCAGGCGTCCGCGTTCGGCGAGATCAGCGTCCACAGACAGGAGAGGAATGACCAAGCATGAGCTCAATGGTTGAGACCGCGACGCAGGTGCGGGACACGGCGGGGCTGACGGCCGCGCTCGAGGCGGTGCTCTTCACGCTCAACCGTCCGGTCACCATTCTCGAGCTGCAAGACATCCTGCAGTCGACGCTGCCCGACATCGAGGCCGCGGCTACGAGCCTCGGCCAGGCACTGGCGGGTCGTGGACTGTTTCTCCAGCGACACCAGGATCAGCTCCAGCTGGTCACCGACCCGGCGCAGGCCGACGTCGTTCGTCGCGTCTTGCGCCCGGAGTACCCGTCGCGACTGTCGCCGGCGGCCTACGAAACGCTTGCCATCATCGCGTACCGTCAGCCCCTCACCCGCGCGCGGATCGAAGAGATTCGTGGCGTCAACTGTGAGGCTGTGCTGGAGAGCCTCGAAGAGAAGGGCCTGATCGAAGAGACCGGCCGGCTCGATGCCCCGGGCACGCCGCGGCTCTTCGGCACCACGATGAAGTTTCTCCAGATCCTGGGACTTAGCAGCCTGGACGAGCTGCCACCGCCACCGCAATCCGCCTCAACCAGTTCCTAGCGCGCGCCGGCGTCGCGGCCCGGCGAAAGGCCGACCGCTTGATCGCCTCGGGAACGGTTTGGGTGAACGGCATCCCGGCGGTCGCCGGTCAACAAGTCACCCCGGGGGTGGATACGGTGACCGTCGACGGGCGCGCGGTCGAGCCGGCGAGTGAATGGACCTATCTGATGATGAACAAACCGGTCGGCGTGCTGACCAGCGTCGGTGACGATCGTGGCCGGCAGACGGTGACCGATCGGCTGCCCGAGGCGGGTCCGCGCGTCTTCCCGGTCGGTCGCCTGGATCTCGACAGCCGCGGCTTGGTGCTGCTGACCGATGACGGCGAGCTCGCGGGACGGCTGATGCACCCGCGCTACCATGTCGAAAAGGAATACCGGGTCGTCATCGCGGGCCGGCCGGCCGAGGACGCGTTCCGGCGGCTTTCCGAGGGGATGGTTGTGGGAGGGGAGCGGTTCCAACCGGCGGAGGCTCGTGTGCTCGAGAGCAGCACAGACCAGACGCGGCTCTCGATGGTGCTTCGTGAAGGTCGTAAGCGCGAGGTTCGCCGGCTATGGCAGGCGCTTGGCCATCGGGTCCTCGATCTGCAGCGGGTTCGTATCGACGGACTCGAATTGGGCGACCTCGACGAGGGTGGCGTGCGGCCGCTGCGGGCGGATGAGGTGGGGCGGCTCAAAGCCGCGGCGGGTCTTCCTTGATCGTGGCGATCGACGGTCCGGCCGGATCCGGGAAAACCACCGTCGGGCGGCTGGTCGCGGCCGCGCTGCGCTTTGCGCTGGTGGACACCGGACTGTTCTATCGCGCCGTCACTGTGGAAGCCCGGCATCGCGCAATCGCGGCGGATGATGCTGCCGCGCTTACCAGCATGCTGGGCCAACTGCGGATCGAGATCAACACCTCGCCGTCCAGCGATCGCACCGGCCCGCTGGTGGCGGTCGATGGACGGGATGTGAGCCTCGAGGCGCAAGATCCCCTGATCGCCGCGGACCTCTCGCGCATTTCCCAGATTTCCGAGATCCGCCGAGCGCTCGTCGAGCTACAACGGCGCGCCGCTCGAGGCGACGCGGTCGTGCTGGGTCGCGACATCGGGACCGTGATCTTTCCAGACGCCGACGTGAAGTTCTTCTTCACCGCGCCGGCCGCCGAGCGAGTGGCGCGGCGACGCCGCGAGCTGGACCGGGCGCGCGGCAGCGCGACACCGGATGCGGTGCTCGAACAGGAAATCGACGCTCGTGACCGGGCCGACCAGGAGCGACAAACCGCGCCGTTGCGGCCGGCAACCGATGCTATAATCGTCGCGACTGAGGGCAAGTCGGTCGGTCAAGTCTTTGACGAAGTGATGGCCCGGCTGCCCAAGCACTGATCTTGAGCTATTCCTTCCTAACTGGTCTTGCACGGCTCCTCACCCGCCTCCTTCTGGGTTCAAAGTTCCACCTCGGCGGAACCTCCAATGTGCCCCGTTCCGGCCCGCTCCTGATCGTGTCGAACCATGTGGGCGCCGTCGATCCCGCCATCATCGGGGGCTGGACGCCGCGACCGGTCTGGTTCATGGCCAAGGCGGAGCTCTTTACTGGCGCATGGGCATGGCTGATGCGCGGCTACCACGCCTTTCCGGTGGTTCGCCATTCGCCAGACCGGACCGCGCTGCGACGGGCGTTCGATCTCCTGAAGCAGGGATCCGCGGTCGTCCTGTTCCCGGAGGGCCACCGGTCAGAGAACGCGCGGCTACTGCGCGCGGAGCCGGGCGCCGGCTTCATCGCCCGCCGTTCGGGCGCGCCTCTGGTGCCGATCGCCATCACTGGGACGCAGCACGTGCTCGGCCGGCAGCATAGGTTGCCCCGGCCCGCGGAGGTCTCGATGACATTCGGTGAACCGTTCCAGCTGCCCGAACGGAATCAGGATGGCAGCCCAATGGATCATCAGCAGAGCGCCGACTACCTGATGACAAAGATCGCGGCGCTGCTGCCGTTGGAGTACCAGGGGGAATACGCGAGCGCACCGATGCCAAAAAGGGCGCAAGCTTGAGGCAGGAAATTTGAAAAAGATCTACGTCCTCGACACCAACGTTCTGTTGCACGATCCCAACGCGATCTTCTCCTTCGAGGACAACGAGATCGTGATCCCGCTCACTGTGATCGAGGAGATCGACGGCCAGAAGCGCCGCCAGGATGAGGTCGGCCGGCATGCGCGGCTGATCGCGCACCACTTCGACGACCTGCGGGCGACGGGCAAGCTTTCCGAGGGCGTCGCCCTCAAGTACGGTGGCACCCTGCGCGTCGAGCTGACGCACGAGAACACCGAGCACTTGCCGCACGACCTCGATCCGCACAAAGCCGACAACCAGGTGATCGCGCTCACTCTTCAGCTCAAGGCCGAGAGCAATGGCACACCGGTCATCCTCGTGAGCAAGGACATCAACGTTCGGGTCAAGGCGGACGCGCTTAACCTGCAGGCGCAGGACTACGAGACCGACAAGATGGTGCTCAACGAAGAGGACCTGTACGACGGCATGACCACGCTCTCGGTATCCGCGGAAGACATCGATAACTTCACCAAGACCAACATGTTTCAGCCCGCGAACGGCCAGCTTTACTTCAACCAGTTCGTCCATTTCAAGTCCCAGAACGGCACCAAGTCGAGCGCCCTGGGTCGTTACGATGCGACCGCGGGCCAGGTCGTGGCATTAGGCCCGATTAAGAAAGAGATCTGGGGCATCCAGCCGAAAAACCTCGGCCAGCGGTTCGCGTTCGACATCCTGCTCGATGACCGGATCCCGTTTGTGACGTTGACCGGGCAGGCCGGCACCGGCAAGACACTCCTGGCGCTGGCGGCCGGCCTGAGTAAAGTGCTCGACCAGCATCGGTATCGCCGGTTGCTGGTGACGCGGCCCGTCATCCCGATGGGGAAGGACGTGGGCTACCTGCCGGGGGACAAAGACGAGAAGCTACGGCCGTGGATGCAGCCGATCTACGACAACCTCGAATATCTGATGGGCTGTATCTACAAAGAGCAGATGGCGGCCGACATGATCCGCCACATCCAGGACAAGGGCCTCTTCGAGGCCGAGGCCCTCACCTATATCCGGGGGCGGAGCATCCCGCAGCAGTTCATCATCGTCGACGAAGCCCAGAACCTCACCCCACACGAGGTCAAGACCATCGTGTCACGCGCCGGGGAGGGAACCAAGATCGTGCTGACGGGCGACCCCAACCAGATCGATCATCCCTACCTCGACTTCCGCAGCAACGGGCTGTGCTACGCCATCGAGAAGTTCAAGAACAATCCATTGGCGGGGCACGTCACCTTGACCAAGGGGCAACGGTCCGAGCTCGCCGAACTCGCCGCGAAGCTCCTGTAGGCGGCGCTGCGGCATCGAGAGCCGCTAAAGCTGCTGAGGTAAGTTAAGGCCAGTGGACCGTACCCTTGTGGCGCTCGATCTCGAGACCACCGGCCTTACGCCGAGATTGGACCGGATTATCGAGGTCGGCGCCGTCCGCTTTCGCGGCGATGAGGTCCTGGCGACGTTCGAATCACTGGTTCGGCCGGAGGTCGGGATCCCGCGGGCCGTCCAGGACCTAACCGGGATCCGCGACGACGATGTAGTGGCGGCGCCGCCCCCGGAACAGGTGCTGGCCGAGTTGATCGACTTCGTCGGTGACAGCGGCGTGGTCGCGCACAGTGGCAACTTCGACCTCTCCTTCCTGGTCGACTCCGAGCGCCACGCCGGCTACGAGCTCTTTGACACCCTCGACCTCGCACGGATCATGCTGCCGATGGCGCCCAGCCATAGCCTGCCGCACCTCTCGCGCCAGCTGGGACTGACCCATTCGCATCCGCACCGTGCGCTGTCAGACGCCGACGCCGCACGGCAGCTCTTTCGTTATTTGTGGAACCACGCCCGCGGCTTTCCCGGAGATCTCCTCAGCCGGATGCTCGAGCTGGCCGAAGGCTGGCCGCACCCTCTGCATCATTTCCTGCTCGACGCTCATGCCGGAGGGTCGAGCGGTGTGGAGAGTCTCCCGCGCCATCCGACGCTGCCCGCGAAGACGACGAACGGGAGCTCCCCCTCTACGGATCCGCAAGCGATTTCTGCCCTGCTCGGTCCGGACGGTCCGATGGCCGGGCTGCTCGAGGATTACGAGCTTCGCGAATCACAGCTGCAGATGACGCTCGCCGTGGCGCAGCTGTATGCGCGCGGTGGCCGCCTGCTGGTGGAAGCCGGCCCCGGCACCGGAAAATCGCTCGCCTACCTCGTTCCCGCGGTCCACCACGCGGTTGCCAGTGGGGAGCGGGTGGTGGTGGCCACCAACACGATCACCCTGCAGGAGCAGCTGTTCTCCAAGGACATTCCGTTCATGCGCAGCTGGCTGCCGTTCGACTTCAAAGCTTCGCTGCTCAAAGGCCGTGCCAACTACGTGAGCCTGCGGCGCTGGAACCGGTACCTCAACGCCCCCAGCCGGCGTGCCGATGGCAGCTGGTTCCATGAGGAGATGACGTTCAAGTTGCGCATGCTCGTCTGGCTGGCACAGACCCAGCACGGCGACCGCGCCGAAATCAAGCTCAACGGGTTCGAGGAACTCTTCTGGTTGCGTGCGGCATCGACGCCCGACGATTGCCTCGCCGCCCACTGCGAAAACTACAAGGCCCAGCGGTGCTTCTACTGGAACAGCCGGCGGGCGGCGCAGGACGCGGATGTGATCGTGACCAATCATGCGCTGCTGCTGGCCGACGCGCTGGCCGGCGGTTCAGTGTTGCCGCCCCACGAGCACCTTGTCGTGGATGAGGCACACCAGCTCGAGGAAACCGCGGTGGAGGCGTTGACGCTCCGGGTAGGCGAAGAAGAACTCCTGGAGAGCATCGACGGCACCCTCACCTGGTTTAGGGCCGCGGTCGGCCCGCCGGACGAGGCGGTGCGGACGACGGCAGCCGACTGCCGCCAGGCGGCGACCGACTTCTTCCGCGAGGCGAGGGCGATTATCCGGGCGCGGCAGCCGGAGGTCCCCTTGCGGCCGTCGCGCGACGAACCGGTCATCCTTGATGCGATCAGCCGAACCCTTCCAGACGTTTCGCAGCTGGCAGCGCTCGCGAGCGGGCTGGCCGACCAGGCGACCGCCCTCCGCGCCGCGCTCGATGATGCCGGCGCGCGGTTGCCGCTGGAGGCGAGTCCATACGCGGAGCGCGAGCTGGATCTCTTCAAGGCTCAGCTGCACGGACGCGTCGACCTCGTCGTCCAGGCGTTGCTGCAGCCTCGCCCGGAACGGCTCTACTGGGTCGGGACCGAGCGGCGCTCGGGGCGGCCGGTGCTGCAGGGGGCGCCAACTGCCGCCGGCCGAGAGCTGCAAGCGCGAGCCTTCCAGGGCAAGGAAACGGTCGTCTTCACTTCGGCGACGCTGGCGGTAGCCGACTCCTTTGCCTACTTCAAGCGTGGCATCGGGCTGGAGGCGCTGGCGACCCACGAGATGGTGCTCGCTTCTCCCTTCGACTATCTCTCGCAAGCGCTGCTCTGCCTGCCGACCGACTTGCGCGATCTCTCGGACCCCGCGTTCCTCGACCAGGTAACCGAGGTAGTCGGTGAGATCGGTGAGGCGATCGGCGGCCGAACGCTCGTGCTCTTCACCTCCCATCAGCAACTTCGCGATGTCGCCGACCGGTTGCGGACGCGCACCGCGCGGAGCGGTCTCACGGTGCTCGCGCAGAACCTCGATGGCACACGGCGGCAGCTGCTCGCGCAGTTCCAGGAGCGTCCGCGCAGCATCCTTCTCGGCAGCAGCAGCTTCTGGGAGGGGATCGACGTGCCCGGTGATGCGCTGTCGTGCGTCGTGATCGTGCGCCTGCCGTTTCGAGTCCCGAGCGACCCATTGCAGCTGGCGCGAAGCGCCACGCTTGCCGATCCTTTCGGTCAGCTGGCGCTACCTGAGGCGGTGCTGCGGCTAAAGCAGGGCTTCGGCCGGCTGATCCGCCGGCAGACCGATCGCGGCGCCGTCGTCCTGATGGATCACCGGATCGCAAATCGGACCTATGGGGCGGCGTTCCTCGACGCGCTGCCACGCGCCGCCGTGCACCTCGGGTCATCGACGGAGATGGCGCCCGCCATCGTCCAGTGGCTGGCGCGGGGCGGCAGCGTCCGCCTGCCCGCGCCGGTTACGGCATGACGCAGAACGGTCGCCTCTCGGTCGCCCTGGCGCAAATGGATCCAGCCCTCGGGGATCGCGGCCGCAACCTGGAACGACACCGCCAGTGGGTCAAGCAGGCCGCGGAGGCCGGCGCAACGCTGCTGGTCTTTCCCGAGCTCAGCCTGACCGGCTATTTCCTCAAAGACCTGGTGTCCGAAAACGCGATCCAGCTCGACAGCAAAGAGATGCGCGACCTGGCGGCGCTCTCTACCGAACTCGATGTGGTCCTCGGAACGGTCATCGAGTCGCCCGACCACCGCTACTTCAACGCCAGCCTGTACTTCAGCCGGGGTGAGCTCCTGCACGTGCATCGAAAGGTCTACCTGCCGACCTATGGCATGTTCGACGAGCAGCGGTACTTCGCACCGGGTGATCGCTTCCGCAGTTTCGCGACGCCGTTCGGACGAGCGGGGATGCTGGTCTGCGAGGACATCTGGCACCTATCGAGCGCCTACATTCTGAGCCTCGAAGGCGTGGACATGATCATCTGCCCGTCGTCGAGCCCAGGCCGTGGTATTACGTCCGACGAGCGGTTGGGCACGGCAGAGTCGTATGGGCTCGTTTGCCGAACCTATGCCCAGTTCCTGACGACCTTCTTCCTCTATTGCAATCGGGTTGGCTTCGAGGACGGGGCCAACTTCTGGGGCGGCTCGATGGTAATCGGCCCCAACGGCGACATCATCGCGCAGCAGCAGGACGCCGACGAGGCGCTCGTACTCGCCAACCTGGACCTCGCCGATGTCCGCCGCGAGCGACTGGCCAATCCGTTACTGCGTGACGAGCGGCTCGAGCTGACCATCAACGAGCTGCGCAGGGTCTGGCATGAGCGCACCCGCAAGCCTTACTGAACCAGCCTTCCCACCGCTTCAGATCAACCCGGAGTTGGTCCGAGGGATCCTTACCGGATTCATCCAGAACGAGGTCCGTAAGGTCGGCTTCGAACGCGTCGTGCTGAACCTGAGTGGCGGCGTTGACTCCAGCCTGGTGGCCTTCCTTGCGACCCAGGCGCTGGGCCGGGACAATGTGATGGCGCTGGTCCTGCCTTACAAAAACAGCGATCCGAAAAGCCGGTCGGATGCGCTGGAGGTGGTTGCGCAGCTCGGAATCCGTCATCTCGAGATCGATATAACCCCGCAGATCGATGCGTACTTCGCAGGCTTTCCCGAGGCCGACCAGGTGCGGCGCGGCAACAAGATGGCCCGAGAGCGGATGACGATTGCCTACGACCAGTCCTTGGCCTGGCGGGCACTCGTCATCGGGACCAGCAACAAGACCGAGCTGCTGCTCGGCTATGGCACGATCTACGGGGACATGGCGAGCGCAATCAACCCGATCGGCGACCTGTACAAGACACAGGTCTGGCAACTGGCCGACGCGCTTGGCGTCCCGACCGCCATCGTGCAGAAGGCTCCCTCGGCGGACCTCTGGGCCGGGCAGTCCGACGAAACGGAGCTCGGCTTCCAGTACCGCATGATCGACCAGCTGCTCTACTACCTCGTCGAGCGCCGGTACTCGGTCGAGGAGCTGAAGCGGCAGGGATTCGACGAGGCGTTCATCACCGAGATCATGCGCCGGGTCCGTGAGAACCAGTACAAGCGTCGTCTTCCCGTGATCGCCAAACTCACGTCGCGCACGATTGATCGCGATTTCCGCTACCCCCGCGATTGGGGACGCTAAGGCGGACGCGGCACCCGGTTCGGTAGATTCCGGCTAGTGTTGGGAACGCTCTACCTCGTTGCCACGCCGATCGGCAACCTGGACGACATCACGCTACGCGCCCTTCATGTGCTGGAGTCGGTGCCGCTGATCGCGGCCGAGGATACCCGCCACACGATGAAGTTGCTGACCCACTTTGGCCTGCGGCGCCCGATGGTCAGCTTGCATGCGAAGAACGAGGCTCGCCAGCTGCAGTCGATTCTCGGCCGCCTGGCGCAGCACGACCTGGCACTGGTGTCTGATGCGGGGACCCCGGCCCTTTCGGACCCCGGGGTGCGCCTCGCGAGCGCCGCGGTCGCCGCCGGCTATCCGGTCGTGCCGATCCCTGGACCCTCCGCGGTTCTGGCCGCGCTGGTGAGCTCTGGTCTCCCCACCAACCAGTTCACCTTTCTTGGCTTTTTGCCGCGGAAGCGCGGCGAGTTGGAGCGCACGCTGCGAGACGCGGCCGAGGCGAAACGGACCTTCGTCTTCTTCGAATCGCCCCATCGGATACTCAAGACGTTGGATATAATGGCGTCCGCCCTCGGCCCACGCTCGCTGGTCGTGGCGCGGGAGATCACCAAGGTCCACGAAGAGTTCTTACGTGGGACCGCGGCAACGATCCTCGAGCACTTCTCAAAGGTCCCGCCCCGCGGCGAGCTGACGGTCGTTGTTGCCGGCAGCGATTGGAAACCGCGAGATGAGTAAGTTCTACGTCACCACCGCGATCGTGTATCCCAACGCGGCGCCGCACCTCGGCTTCATCTATGAGCTGGTGGGCACCGACGTCCTGGCGCGGCACCACCGCATGATTGGGGATGACACCTTCTTCCTGACCGGCACCGACGAGCATTCGCAAAACGTCCGGCGTCGTGCCGAGGAAGAAGCGGTGTCGACCGAGGCATTCACGGCCCGCATGGCCCAGCTCTATCGCAACATCGAGGCTCGCTTCAGCATCGCCTACGACCGCTTCATCCGAACCGAAGACGAGGACCACGTGCGCGGCGTTCAGGCCTTCATCACGAAGCTGCAAGAGAAAGGGGACATCTACAAGGGCCACTACGAAGGGTGGTACTGCGTCTCCTGTGAGGCCTTCAAGCAGGACGCCGACCTCAAGGATGGATACTGCCTGATCCACCCGACACTCAAGGCGCAATGGCTCAAGGAGGAGAACTACTTCTTCAAGCTGTCGAGCTACCAGGA
>DATNMN010000140.1:0-14700 GCA_035602295.1 Candidatus Dormiibacterota bacterium
CAGCTCGCGTCGAACCCGCCGAGCAGCCGGAAGAGAATGCCCTCGATCGCCAGTACATAGGCAAGCCCGATGCCGATCGCCATCGCAGACTGGCGGAAGAGATAGGCGAGAGTCATGCCGAACAGGCTCCACGACTCGAAGATGAGCCAGGTCGCGCCCAGCGCCTTGAGGATGTCGATCGTGGCAGGCCAGGTGATGCTTGCACCATCCCCAAGCGCAATGCCAAGGCTGGTCAGGGCCGCGACCGCAAAGAATGCGACCGTAAAGATGGCGGTGATGACGGTGACGACGCCGACCTGACCGGCGAGCGTTTGCAGCCGCCCGGGCCGCTGCGTGTAGACCGTTTTGACGGTACCCCAGCCGAACTCGCTACCGACAACGAGCGCGCCCAGAATCAGGGTGAGGATGCTGCCGACAATGCCGACGCCCTGCAGAGAATTCTTGACGAAGTTGATGGGGTAGAGAGCCGTCTTCAGCTGGGCGAGGGTCAGCCCGCCCTCGGGGTGAAAGTTCTTCGAGGGAAACGACAGCTGGATCCAGTTGAACGCGTAACCGAAAAGGATGAGGGCACCCAGCATGATGCCGCCGAGCACCCAGACCGCCGGTCGTTGCCGCAATTTACGCCATTCCGCTTTGAAACTGTTGATCATGCTGCTTCTCCTGTGAGCGTGAGGAAGACTTCCTCAAGGGTTCGTTCGACCGCGCGCAACTCGCTGACTTTGACGCCCGCGCCAACCAGTGCCTCGTTGATATCGGCGGCCCGATCCGGGTCTACCGAGAGCCGTAGCGTGCCATCAACGGCCGTCACGGCCGCGGCCCCGAGCATGCGATCCAACTGACGACGGGCCACATCGACCGGCGTCACGCGGACGACGATCGCCGACTCGCCGCGCAACTCGTGGACTGTGCCCTGCGCGACGAGCTTGCCTTTGCGGATGATCGCGACCCGGTCGCTGATCTGTTGCACCTCGTTGAGCAGGTGGCTCGAGAGCATGACGGTCCGATTGCCGGTGCCCAGGCGCCGGATCAGCAAGCGCATCTCGACGACCCCCTGGGGGTCAAGTCCGTTGGTCGGCTCGTCGAGGATCATCAGCTCCGGGTCCTTGATCAACGCCGCGGCGACGGCCAGGCGCTGCTTCATGCCCATGGAGTAGGTACCGAAACGATCCTTCGCCCGGTCGGCCAGATCGACTTCCTCCAGCGCCGCATCAACGCGCTTGTACGGGAGGCCGGCGTAGTCCGCCATGATCTTCAAGTTCTCGCGACCGGACAAATACGGGTAAAACGCCGGCGACTCGACGAGCGAGCCGATCTGGCGCAGACCCTGGGGGTCGCCCGGGCGGTGTTCGGCGACCGTGGCGGATCCGGACGTCGGCCGGATCAGGCCCAGCAACATTCGCAGGGTGGTCGTTTTCCCCGCCCCGTTCGGGCCCAGAAAACCGAAGACTTCGCCCCGGTGCACCTCGAGGTCGAGGCTGTCGACGGCGGTAATCGACGGCCCATATCGCTTGGTCAGCTTGTTGGTCGTAATGACGTTTTCACTTGCCATTGGCTATCTCCTTCAGGAACGATCTATGGGATCGACGGTACGGCGGTTGGGTCGCGAAGTCGTCATCTTCGTGCAGGATCTTTCGCTCGGCCCGGTGGGGGAGACCGGCTCCACCTCGCGGGGGAGTTAGCCGGCGCTGGGCTTGATCAGACCGACTTCGTAGGCGAAGATGGCCGCCTGCACCCTGTCCCGGAGCTCGAGCTTGTCCAGGACGTGCGCCACGTGTGTCTTGACGGTGGCTTCGCCAACCTTCAGCTCCCGCGCGATCTCCGAGTTGGAGAGGCCGCGGCCCAACAGCTTGAGCACGTCCAGCTCTTGATCGGTCAGCGTATTGAGGGCGGTGCCACCGGCGCGGACCGGCGCTCGCTGCTTGGCAAACTCCTCGATCAGGCGCCGCGTGATCGAGGGCGCGAGCAAGGCCTCACCGCTCGCAGCCACCCGGACGCCGCGGACGAGCTCCTCCGGCGGGACGTGCTTGAGCAGGAAACCGCTGGCGCCGGCGGCGAGGGCGTCGAAGACGTATTCGTCCAGGTCGTAGGTGGTCAGGATGACGATCTTGCTCTTTACGCCAGCCTCGGTCAGATGGCGCGTCGCCTCGATACCGTCGACCCCTGGCATGCGGATGTCCATCAGGACGACGTCCGGCAGCAGTGTGCGGACGGCGTCGATCGCCGCCGATCCGTCCCCGGCCTCGCCCACGACTTCAAGATCCGGCTGGGCGTCGAGGATCATCCGAAAGCCAGCCCGGATAAGTGCCTGGTCGTCGACGATGAGGACTCGTATCCGGCCCCCACCCTGCCCTCCCCCGGGAGCGGGGGAGGGAGTGTTAGCCGCCATCGCCCGGAAGAGAGGAGGGAGTGAGTGGAAGGCGGGCGTGGACCGAGAATCCGCCGGCGGGATTGCGTCCCGCCTTAAGCTCGCCGCCGAAGAGCGCGACCCGCTCGCGCATCCCGATCAGCCCGTGTCCCGACGAGGAGGCCGGGTCACCGCCGTCGCCTGCGCCGTCGTCGCGAATATCGAGGGCGAGCATCCCCTCCGTGTAGTGCACCCGGATATCGACGCGCCGGGCGCGCGCGTGTTTAAGGACGTTGGTGGTTGCCTCCTGCACGATCCGGTAGGCGGACAGGTCGACCGCGGGCGCAAGCGGCCGCGTTTCGCCATCCACCCGGGCGTCGACCTCGAGTCCGGCGGCGCGCAGCGCCACGACCAGGTCGCCCAACTGGCCGATCCCGGGCTGCGGGCTACGATCCGGAGTGGCACCATTGCCGCCGCGCAGCACGCCGAGCAGCCGGTTCAGTTCGATCAACGTTTCACGCGCGGTTGTTTCGATCAGGCCGAGCGCCTGGGCCGCCGCCTCCGGCTTCGTCGCCTGAACCGCGCGCGCCGCACCTGCCTGGATGGCGATCACGCTGACGTCGTGCGCGACCACGTCATGTAACTCGCGCGCAATCCGGGTTCGCTCTTCGTCTGCCGCAAGACGGCGGTCCTGGTCTCGCTCGCGCTCGAGCCGCGCGGCCCGCTCCTCGAGCTGGGCGACGTAGGCGCGACGGGTCCGAAGGTAGTCACCGATCAGCCACGCGGCAGCGAAGAACAGGCTGGGAACCGTGATGGCAAACGACCGGGGGTTGCCAGTGACGCCGAAGACGACGAAGCCCGCCACGAAGCCCAGGCCGGCGATGACAAGAAAAAACAACCGCCGTGCGCCCACGTCGTAAGCGGCGACGCTGTACATCGCGACCAACAGCCCGATGCCAGCGACCCCAGGATTGAAACCGAGCAGGATCTTGGCGCCAAAAGCCCCGGCGACCACAAGCAGAACCAGACTTGGATGGCTGCGCCGCCAGAGCAGTGGTACGACTTGGATCAGCAACAGGGCGAGGCCGATGACGATCGCGCTGCCGAGCCCGCCGGGAATTCCCAGCGGGAGTCGACGGTCGCCGAACCGCAGGTCGAGGAATGAGGTCAGTCCGAGCAGGAACAGGATGCCAACCAGCAGCCGATCGAAGGTGCGCGGCTGCAGGCGCCCGATCCACCCCCACCCGCGCGGGCGCTCTTCCATGGCTACAAGCGTAGCGACGTCCAGCCGGCTAAGAATCCTCCGCGCGAATGAGGCCATCCCTCGCGCGGTTGAGGGTCAGGCGGCGACGGCGGGCTCTGTCCTGGCTGCCTTACGGCGGTCGCCTCGGCCGCGAAGGAGACCCAGAGCGGCCAGCAGCGCGGCCGCTACGGAGTAGATGATCGTGGAGCTGATATAGGGAACGAGCGAGGTCTCAGCATCAAGGATGTAGAGGGTATTCGGCCAGGTGTTCATCGCTGCATGGAAGAGGAGGACCAGGAGCAGACTCCGGCGCGTGCCGTTGTAGAGCAAGGTCGATATCAGCGACAGCGAGACTGTACGCAGCGTGAAGAGGGCGAAGGGCAAGTCGCTTTGCGGCGTGTCCGGGATGAAGAATAGCGGGAGGTGCCAGAGAGCCGTGATCACCCCGATCACAATGGCTGCCCAAAGCACGCCGGTGACCGGCTGGACCCGCTGGAGCAAGAATCCGCGCCACCCGAATTCTTCGCCGGTCGGTCCGCCGATGAGCAGCACGAAGACAAACGTCAACGGGATGCTGACCCAATGGCTGGGATCAGTGACATCGGCGAAGCTGCCGCCGTTCAAAATGTTCACGTGCAGAACCACGATCCGGACGAGCGCCGGCCCGAGGAGGGCGGCGGCGTACCAAAGGATGCTCACTCGCCAGCGGAAGGCTTGACCGATGAACTCGCCGAGCCCGCGGAACCCGGAGGTCCGCCCGACGACGGCCACTGCAGCGAACAATGGGCCAAATGTGCCGAGCAGGATGAGCAGTGGTGCGTCCCCTGGCGATATCGACCAGACCTGGCGAGTGGCGGCCACCAGCGGGAGCCAGCAAAGCCAGGAGGTCGCGAACGCAGTAATGGTGAATACCACCGCCTCGGGCAGTGGACGGCGCCGGACCCGAATCACGGCACGTGTAACGAGGCGGCTCGACCCGGCCTTGCTTTTGTCCCGGCGTAAGATCGACGAGCCGTGCCAGCGGAGTTTTTCGTGCTCTTCACCGGGTACGTGCGGGAGCGGGTCGCCAGCACGGTCAGCTTCGTGCGGGATGGCGATGTCCGGGCGATCATTGATCCCGGGATGGTGCCCGAGCCCGCCGCCATCCTGAAGCCGCTCCAGCGGCTAATCGACTCGCCGGACCGCATCACCGATGTGATCTTTTCCCACCACCATCCGGACCACACCCTCAACGCAGCGCTCTTCCCACGGGCGCGCATTCACGACTTTTGGGCCATCTATCAAGGTGATCTGTGGCAGGACCGTGCGGCGGAAGGCTTTGCCCTCAGCCCGTCGATCCGACTCATCGAGACTCCCGGGCACACCTCCCAGGACATCACGACGATGGTTGCGACCGGCGACGGCACCGTGGCGTTCACCCACCTCTGGTGGTCAGCCAGCGGGCCGTCAGAGGACCCGCTCGCGTCGGATCCCACGGCGCTTCATCGAAACCGGGCGAGGGTGCTGGAGGTCGCGGCGCTGATCGTTCCGGGCCATGGAGCGCCGTTCAAGCCCTCGGCCGAAACGCCGCGCTAGCGTCGGCCCAGACGGCCAATCAGCAGGAGCACGCCAACCACCGTAACGGCGATTCCGGCGACCGCCAGTCCGATCGGCACAAGCTGCGCATGGTTCGCCTGGCAGGCGGTCGTGCAGTCCGCGATCAGCAGGAGGAGCCCGAAGAAGGCTGCGGTCAGGATGCCGATCAGGACGAGCGCAATGCCGAGCAGGATGCGGACGATTGGCTTCAAGGGATCACGATCACGCTGGCTGTCGCCTGGACCGGATATGAGGTTAGGACCGGTCCGGCGAACCAGACCTCAATCAGCTGCCCTTTTTGCAGGTCGCTGAAGGACGCCTTGGTGGAGCCACTGACCCGACCACGATAGATTCGGGAGGCTGCGTTGACCGTGACGCTCGCCTTGGCAGAGCCTGCTTGATCTTGCGGGCGCTCCTCGACCATGACCGTGCCTAGCCCGGCGAGTGGGCTCACATTCGTGATGGTTCCGCGGATCGACGCAGGGCCGCTGGGAGCGGCGTCAGCTCGAGAGATCAGAACCTGTGCGACGACGCCAGCCATCACGAGCACGATCAGCGCCGCGCCGCCCACCAGAATTCGTCGTGGCATATAACCCTCAGGCAGTACGACGCGGGAATCCGTTAAAGGTTCCCCGAGATCGAAGGAGCATGTCAGGGAGTCTGGACGTCGATCACGAGTCGAATCGGATTAGTGAGCTCGAGGGTTCGGATGCAGGATGCTTGGGACAGGCCGGCGCCCCAGCTCAGGACGGCCTCGAAGTCGCCAAGCTGCTCGACTTCCTGCACAGCGGGCAAGGTGTACGTCAGGTCGCGGCTGCCGCCGTAGCTGGTGGCGTTCGCTCCGTGGAAGACGATGCGGAGACCCGACGACCCGCGCATCGTAACCGGCAGACCGCTCGGATCCTTGACGAACTTCGCCGAGGCCTGTCGTGACACCGTGTAAGCGGGAAGGTGCGCAGTGGCGCCAGCCGGTGGCGCGAACTCGAAGACGATCCGGTCGAAGCCCGGTTGATGAGCGACCCGCACCGCCGTGAGCTGCATCGCCGAGCCGGTGTTTGCACCGCCAGTGTGATCGAGACAGCTGAAGGCGCCGAGATCGGTTCCGGACGGCGAGAGCGTCGGGAGCGGCGTCGGCGCGGCCGTCGTTGAGGCGGAGCCGCTGGTGGCGACGTCGATCGCCAGGCGCGAGGGGTTGCTGAGCGGCAGCACGCGAACGCACTGCGACGATGAGAGGCCGATGCCATAGGTCAGCACGCGCTCGAAGTTACCCAACTGGGTGATTTCACGAATCGACGAAAAGCGCGGCGTCACATCGCTGGCCACGCCTCCGGCCAGGTCGGCATCGCGGAACACCAGCTTGAGACCGGCGCTGCCGTCGAGGGTCACGGTCTGACCGCTTGCGTCCCGGACGAACGTCGCCGACTCCTGCCGTGAGAGGTCCCACGATGGGATGCCGCCGTTGAAGTCGAAGACGACGCGGTCGTAGCCATCGCCGGCGTGCGACCCGGGCCGAATCTTCGTCAGTTGCGTGGTAAGCCCGCTAGCGCCGCCGGATTGGTCCTGACAGAGAAACGGTTGCGGTGTGGGCGATGGGCTCGGCTGAACGAATTGCTTGAAGCTGGTTATGACCCCGTTGATGATCATGGGGTTGCGAAACGCCAGCACGGCGATGGCAACCAGCACAAGCGCGCCGGCGAGAGCGAGCTGCGGCACCATGCGCGCACGAGTGCGCGGGGCAATGCCGTCGCGAATCCGACCCCGCAGCCGGCGTGGAAACTCGCGGGTCTCTTCTGCCTCGCTGTGAAGATGCTGGCGAAGGTTCTTTTCGAAATCGTCGCTCATGCGAACGCCTCCTCCGCACCGGTCAGCTCACGGAGCCGGCGAAGCGCGGTTTTCAACCGTGACTTCATCGTGTCCACCGGGACCTTGAGCATTCGCGCCGTCTCCTCGACGCTCAGGTCCTGGTAGTAGTGGAGCGCGACTGCGGCCCGTTGCTCGCCCGTCAGCTGGTCAAGGGCACGCGCCAGGTCGAGGCGTGCCTCGCTCGAGACCTCGTGCTTGCTGCCCCCGAGGCGGCCGAAGCGCTCGGTGAGCGCCTGGAAGCGATGTCGCCGGCGGTACAAGGAGATGCTTTCATTCATGGCGATTCTTGTGAGCCAGGGCCCCGGATCTTCGTCCCGCAAGCTGCCGATCCGCTGCCAGGCCTTGAGAAACGTTTCCTGGATGGCGTCCTCGGCCAGTGTCGGGTCGCGAAGAATGAGCCGGGCGGTTCGCAACAACTGCAGGCCATAGCGATCCATTACCTCTTCAAAGGCATCGCGATCGCCGGCCCGCCAGCGCTCGATCACCCGCCCGAGCGTCGGATCCATGAGCATGCCCATGGTATCGACGCCCCGAGTGTCGTGAACGGGTCATTTCCTTGAAAATCGCCTGATGCCGGTCAACGCCAATCCGGCGGTCAGTAGGAGCAGTCCAACGATCAGCGCCAACGGGAACCCGGCTGGCGGTACAGGCTGGGACGGGTGGCCGGTCGCGGCCAGATCGGCGGCGGTAGGCAGCTGGCTGGTGGCGGTCGACGGGGCTGGCGTTGCGGAGGGGCCCGATGATGGCGCCGCGGTCGCGGCAGGGGCGTCAGCGGCAGTCTGGACATCGATCACCAGGCGGGTCGGTCCGCTGAGTTCGAGCACGCGGAAGCAAGCCGGGGCCGCGAGGCCGACCCCGTAGCTGACGACCCGCTCGAAGTTCCCGATCTGCGCCACCTCACGGATCGCCGGCAACGCGGGCTTCTGGTCGGTCGGCGCCCCCTGGGTGACGTCGGCATTCCGAAGGACCACACGGATCCCGGCAGAGCCGCCGAGGGTCACCGGTTGGCCGCTGGCGTCGCGCATGAACGTAGGCGTCGCCTGCCGGGTGAGTTGATATGCCGGCATGGTATTGGAAGTCGGGAAGCCGATGACCAGCCGGTCATAGCCATTGTGGTGCGCGACCCTGACGTCGTATACGGTCGCGGCGGCGCTCGCTGTGCCTCCAGACCTGTCAGCGCAGGTGAACGGCCCGAGATCGGCGGCGGATGCCGGCAGGCCGCCCAGGAGAGTGAGGGCGCCGGCGCTCAAGGCCAGGGCGCCTACCGTCGACCGGAGTTTGGGTCGAAAGTTCGAGAACATTACGGTTTCCTCCTATGAGTCCGTTGGATTTGGCGGCTCTCGTGCCGTCCATTTCTTTCAGACGCCGCCAGAGGGTGGCGGGGGTGAAGGAGGGTTCAGGCGGCAGCGACCCGGTTGCGTCCGCCGGCCTTCGCCTGATAGAGTGCCCGATCGGCGGCTGCGATCAAGGTCGCGGCGTCCCGGCCGTCGCCCGGGAAGGTGGCGACGCCGAGGCTGATGGTCACGGCTTCGCCTGAGGGGAGGAATCTGGCCCCTTCGGTCACGACGCGAAGGGTTTCCGACAGCCCGACCGCTCCGGTCTTGTCAGTGTTTCCCATTAGCACGGCAAACTCCTCGCCACCGATACGGAAGGCCGCATCCGCGGCGCGCTTTGGCACCATCTGGATCAGGCGACCGATCTGCTGGAGCGCGCGATCCCCCTCCTGGTGACCGAATCGGTCGTTGACCTGCTTGAAGTGGTCGAGATCGGCCATGATCAGCGAGAACGACTGCCCGGCCTGCCCCGACCGCGCGACCTCCTGATGAAGTAACCGGTCGAACTCACGCCGGTTGGCCAGGCCCGTCAGCGGGTCGATCCGCGAAAGGGTGTCGATGAACTCGTACATCGTCGCGTTCTGGATGGCGAGGGACGCATGGCCGATGACCGTCCGCAGGAAGGCGCCGTCCTCGACCGTATAGGCGGGACGCCGCCGTGAGGTGAGCGCCACGATCCCAATACGCTCACCCTGGGCATCGAGCAGCGGCGCGGCCATGCAGGGCATCTCGCGGTCGAGCCAGAAGGGGAGGATCAGACCGGCATCGCCCGACATCACAGTGGCGACCCACCGGTCGTGCGGATTCAGCGACGTTGGGAAATCCTCCGCGACTTTCACCGCCAGCTCGAACTGGCCCTGGGGTGCACGGATCCAGATCGCCACGCCATCACCAGCGAAGAACCGGCTGAGGCCGGAACTCAGGCGGTCGAGGACCGCGGTCAGCTGCATGACCTCATTGAATTCGGCCATCAGGTCGATCAGCGCCCGGGCCTGGCCGTAGCGGCGCTGTAACTCGCCGTTCTGCTCCAACAGCTGGCGCTGGCGGTTCATGACGGGCTCGGTTAGCGCCCACAGGCGGACCATTGCTGCCCGCGCCAGTTTGTCTTCGCTATCCGGGTTTCGCTGCCGCAGGCTGTCCGGGGTCAACTCGCTGATCGCCTGCAGGGCCTTACGTTGGGGCGCCGCCCGGTGTTTGGCCAGCCGGAAGCCAGCGAGGCCGGCTGCGAGGAGCGCCAGCGCGGTGGCAGCCAGCACGGTGGCCAGCAGGACAGGTTCGAGGGGCGGCACGAAGGATTAAACGGGCCCACCGTCCGGAAACGTCGACCTTAAACGAGCTTGTCGCGCTAGCCGGAAGCGACCGCTGCCTCGCTTTCGACGATCGTCCCTTGCGCCGTGCGTCGAACCCTCCGAACCCCGGGAAGGAAGACGCTGGCAAAGCTCAGGGCAGCCAGTAGGATGGCCGCAGCGACGAGCGTTGTCGAGATCCCGAGCCGCTGCGCAACCGGCCCTGACAAGGCGTATCCAGCGGGCATCGAGACGGATGAGATCAGGTAGTCATATGACGTAACCCGAGAAAGCACAGCCGCGGGGATCAGCTGCTGCAAGACGGCATCCCAGACCTCGTTGAGAAACGCCAAACCGGCGAAGGCGACGACACAGGTGAGCCCGATGATGACGGCGGGGAGGGGAACGGCGAGGGCGAGAAGAGGCAGCGCTGCCGGCATTAGCGCGAGGTTCGCCGCGATCAGGGGTCGCGCTGGGATCAGGCGCAGTGTAATGATGCCGCCGACAACCAGGCCGATGCCGAGGCAGGCCGAGATCAGGCCCCAGGCGGATGGACCACCCAGGTGCCGCGCCGCGACGATTGGACCGAGGACGTAGAAGGAGGCGAATGCGAAGGCCCATATCGAGTGCGCGCAGAGATTCAGCCAGTACCACGGCCGGATCGCAAACTCGTGCCAGCCAAGGGACAGATCGCGCAGGAATGATTGCCGCGCCGCTTGGGCGGCGCGCTCGACATGGAGCAGCGCAAGGCTCACAGCGCTGACGATGAACGTGACGCCGTTGATGATGAAGACCCAACCGGGACCGAACAAGGCGACGAGCAAGCCGGATAGGAGCGGGCCGGCAACCGAGGTCGTGCTTCGCGACAAGCCCATGAGCGCGTTCGCCTGCTGCAGGCGGGACCGACTGACGGTCGCCGGCACGAGTCCGGTTGCCGCCGGCTGGAAGAACGCGGCAGCCAGTCCGTACACGATGGCTCCTACGATCAGGTGCCACATCCGAGCTGCGCCGGTGATCAGCAGGGCGCCGACGATTAATTGTTGAGCTGCCCGAACGAGGTCAGATGTCAGCATCACGAGCTGACGGGGCAGACGATCGGCCCAAACACCGCCGACCAGATAAAAGGCAACGCGGCTAGCGAGGCCTACGGCGAGGACCAAGCCCAATTGGGTGGCGCTGCCGCCGATTCGCAGGACGGCAAAAGCAAGCGCGATTGACATGAGGCCATCACCGATCGCCGAGGTCGCCTGGCCCGCCCAGAGCAACCGAAAGCGCGGCTCGGATAAGGCGTCGAGACTGGAAGGCAGACGCAACGGAGTCAGCTTAGATGGCGGGCAGGGGTGCGGCGAGTGGCTTTTGGGTGAAGTCGAAGCAGTCGGACATGTCGTCGGCTGCCTTGTCCCGGGCGTTGATCGAGGGCAGGCCGAAGGTCTTTTCGCAGAACTTCACCAGGCTGACGTGCGAGCGCTGGGTATGTGAGATGTACGCGGCCTTCGAGTAAGGGCTCAAGACCAAGCAGCCCACGCGAGTCCCGTAGGTGAATTGGGTCCCATCCGTCCATTTCTCGACCAGTGGCGGAGTGACGTGGTCGTACCAACCGCCCCAGTCATCCCAGGTGATGAAGACGACGGTGTTGGCCCAGAGTCCGCCCTTGACGATCGCATCGACCTGTTGCGCCGTCCAGTGCTGGCCATTTTTGACTGACTCGACAGGGTGCTCGCTCATCCCGGTTGGTCCGTAGAGCCATGACACGGTCGGAAGTTTTCCGGCTGCGGCATCGGTCGCGAATTGCGTCGCCTTGACGTTGTTCTTGCTCCCCTTCAACGCCGTGATGTAGCCCTGCGCGTATCCACCATAGTTGCGCCAGGTCAGGCCAGCTTTCTCGAGGTTGGCGGGAAGTGACGGAAGGTTGAAGGGTGGTTGCATGTTGATCGGATCGCGGTAATGCGGGTTGTTGATGATCGGTGAATCGGCGGCGATCAGCATCAGATGGTTGGGCGTTGATGGACCGGCGACCGCGGTGAAGTATTTGTCGCAGAGCGTGTACTGCTGCGCGTAGCGCCAATAGTTAGGGATATTCGGCTGACCATACTGTTCTTTGGCGCCACCGGTGGCACGTCTCAGCCAGGCCGCATGATCGTGCGGATGGTCGGAGGACGGCGGATCGGTGGCGGTCGTGAGATTTGGATCACCGTCGGCGCCTGGAAAGCGGCCGAAGTAGTTGTCGAAGGCGTGGTTTTCCTTGACGATGATCACCACGTGCTGAATCGGCCCCGTCGGCTTGGGTCCTGGTGATGGTGCCGGCTGTGGGGTCGGCGTCGGCTTCGGTGCCGGCTTGCGCTTTTTCGCCGAGGTCGGCTTGCTTTTCGTTGTAGATTTCCTCATTCCGAGGCCAGTCTATTGGCTGATCGCCACAAATCACCCCGGGGGGCTGTCACGTTATCGTGAGGGGTATGCAAACCGGGCCGCGACCCGCTGCCGCGCTTTCTGAAGGGCCGCTGAACGAGGACGAACTCAAGAAATTGGACGCCTATTGGCGTGCGGCCAATTATCTTTCGGTCGGCCAGATCTATCTTCTCGACAACCCACTCTTGCGCGAGCCGCTGCGGGTCAAGCACATCAAGCCGCGGCTATTGGGCCACTGGGGGACAACGCCGGGACTGAATTTCCTCTATGCGCATCTGAACCGATTGATCAAGGGGCGGGATCTTGACGCAATCTTCATCTGCGGCCCCGGTCACGGCGGCCCCGGGATGGTCGCGAACGCGTATCTCGAGGGCACCTACAGCGAGGTCTACCCGGCGATCAGTCGCGATGCGGTCGGCTTGCAAAAACTGTTCCGGCAATTCTCCTTCCCCGGTGGCATCCCCAGCCACGACGCGCCCGAGACCCCCGGATCGATCCACGAAGGGGGCGAGCTGGGGTATGCCCTGACGCACGCGTATGGCGCCGCCTTCGACAACCCGGACCTCAAGGTCTTCTGCGTCATCGGTGACGGCGAGGCGGAGACCGGCCCACTGGCGGCCAGCTGGCACTCGAACAAGTTTCTGGATCCGATCACGGACGGCGCGGTGCTTCCCATCCTTCATCTGAATGGGTGGAAGATCGCAAACCCGACGGTCCTGGCGCGAATCCCTGAGAGCGAGCTGCGTCAGCTCTTCGAGGGCTACGGCTATACCCCCTACATCATCGCCGGTGATGACCCGATGGAGATGCACCAGCGAATGGCGGCCCTGCTGGAGCTTGTCCTCGACGAGATCGAGGAAATCCAGGGGGCGGCGCGCAAGAAAAAGCGCGCGAGGCGCCCCCCATGGCCGATGATCGTGATGCGGACGCCAAAGGGCTGGACGGGCCCCAAGGTCGTGGACGGCTTGCCGGTCGAAGGAACATGGCGGTCACACCAGGTCCCGGTCGACGACATGACAAAGCCCGAGCATCTCCGGATCCTGGAGGAATGGCTGCGAAGCTATCGTCCGGGGGAGCTGTTCGACGAGGGCGGATCGCTCGTCGCCGAGCTGGCGGCGCTGCCACCCACGGGCCGGCGGCGGATGAGCGCGAATCCGCACACGAATGGCGGCGAGCTCACCCAGGAGCTGCGCCTGCCGGACTTTCGCGATTATGCCGTCAAAGTCGATAAGCCCGGCACGACGTTTGACGAAGCGACGAAGGTCCTGGGACGGTATCTGCGCGACGTCATCGCCCACAATCCGCGGAACTTCCGTCTGATGGGACCGGATGAAACGGCATCGAACCGGCTCAGCGCCGTCTTCGATGTGACCAACCGGACCTGGCTGGCCGAAACCCTTCCCATCGACGATCACCTCGCGCCCGATGGCAGGGTGATGGAGGTGCTGAGCGAACATCTCTGCCAGGGGTGGCTCGAGGGCTACACGCTGACCGGCCGGCACGGCCTGTTCAATTGCTACGAGGCGTTCATCCACATCGTCGATTCGATGTTCAACCAGCATGCGAAATGGCTCGAGGTGACGAACCGGATTCCGTGGCGCCGCCCGATTCCATCATTCAATTACCTTCTGAGCTCGCATGTCTGGCGCCAGGACCACAACGGCTTCACTCACCAGGACCCGGGCTTCATCGATGTCGTCCTGAACAAAAAGGCCGAGGTCGTCCGGGTATACCTGGCGCCCGATACGAACTGCTTGCTTTCGATCACCGACCATTGCCTGACGAGCAAGCAGTACGTGAACGTGATCGTGGCCGGCAAGCAGCGCTCGCTCAACTACCTGCCGATGGACGACGCGATCGTCCACTGCACGCGCGGCATCGGGATCTGGGACTGGGCCAGCAACGACACCGGCGAGCCGGACGTGGTCATGGCCTGCGCCGGCGACATCCCCACGCTGGAAACGCTGGCCGCGACCGACCTCTTACGCAAGCACCTGCCCGATCTCAAGGTGCGGGTCATCAACGTGGTGGACCTGATGAAGCTGCAACCGGAGACCGAGCACCCCCATGGCCTTTCCGACGCCGAGTTCGACGCCCTCTTCACGACGAACCGGCCGGTGATCTTCGCCTATCACGGGTATCCATGGCTGATCCATCGGCTGACGTACCGGCGGACGAACCACGGCAATCTGCACGTCCGGGGATACAAGGAGGAGGGCACGACGACGACGCCGTTCGACATGGTGATGCTCAACGATCTGGACCGGTTCCACCTGGTGATCGACGTCATCGACCGGGTTCACGGACTGGGCGCGCGCGCCGGGCACGTCCGCCAGCATATGGTGGACGAACGGCTCCGGCATCGGCAATTCACCCGGGACCACGGCGAGGACATGGCAGACGTGCGCGACTGGACCTGGCCCTCCTGAACGTCCTCGTCCTGAACGTCGGCTCGAGCTCTCTCAAAGGCAGCATCGTCGACAGCGTCAATTTCGCCGCCATTGCGAAAGACGAGGTGTCGCTCGGAACGGATGCGACCAGGCAGAAGGGCCTCGAGCGGACCGTGCGATCGCTGCTGTCGAAGCTGAATGCGACCGGGATCGAGGCGGTCGGGCACCGAGTGGTGCATGGCGGGACCACGTTTCGCTC
>DATNMN010000141.1:0-13629 GCA_035602295.1 Candidatus Dormiibacterota bacterium
GGCCCGCCCGGCCGGATCGATGTCAGCCTGGCCGAGGCCGATCGCCACTGGAGCGTCGGCGTCCTCGACGACGGATTCGGGGTCAACCCGCAGACGCAGGGTCAGCTGTTCAAGCGCTTCGCCCGGATCGAAACCGAGGAAAACCGTCACCTGGTTGGCATGGGGATCGGTCTTTATCTTGTCCAGGAGGTGGCCCGGGCCCATGGCGGCCGGGTGCTCGTGGACAGCCGCCCGGGGGTCGGCAGCGAATTCCGCTTCGAATTGCCAAGAATGTGATACCGAAAGTACGCTGAGATCGGCAAATCCGGGGGTATGATGGAGGCGTCTCGAGGACACTCCCCATGCTGAACGTCCTATTGCTGGTGGCCTTCGGCTATTTACTCGGCTCTGTCCCTTCTGGCTGGCTGGTGATGAAGGTCTACCGAAACCAGGACCTGCGGAAGCTGGGCAGTGGCAACATCGGCGCGGCCAACGTGTTCCGTGCCGGCGGTCCCGGGGCCTTCGCCCTCACCCTCATCGCCGACGGCCTCAAGGGCTTCATCCCCGTCATGTTGGGTATCGCGTTCGGCCTTGGGAGCAACGAGTTCGCACTGGGTGCGATCGGCCTGGCCGCCGTCGTGGGCCATACCTGGCCGCTCTATCTCGGGTTTCGCGGCGGCAAGGGCGTCGCCACCTCTGGTGGCGTACTGCTGGCGCTAGCGCCGGTCGCCATCGTGCTGGCGGCCCTGACGTGGTTCCTCGTCATCCGCCTCACGCGGGTGGCATCGGTCGCCTCCTTGAGCGCGGTGGCGGTCGGCTTCATCAGTCTCATCGTCCTCCACCTCGTCGGCTGGCAGGCCTGGCGCCCGGTGGGATGGTCCGTGGTCGTGCTCGGGGTCGTGCTGGCGGCGTTGATCCTCTACCGGCACCGGATCAACCTCGAGCGGCTCGCCACCGGTAGAGAGCTAAAGATCACGGCGAGCTGATGCCGGAACGACCGGCGGCCCCGCCGCCCCTGCGGTTCCTTTTTTTCGGCGCGGGCGCGGTCGGCTCGCTGCTGGGCGCGCGGCTGGCGCAGGCGGGTAGCGAGGTCACCCTGGTGGGACGCCAGCCGCATGTCGAGGCCGTGACCCGCGACGGCGTTCGGATGGTTAGCGCGGGCAAGGTCAGCAACCAATCGGTCCGAGCGGCACGACCAACCATCGCGGAGGCCGGCGGTCCCTTCGACTACGTCTTCCTTACTGTCAAGGGCTACGACACGCTAGACGCGATCGAGCAATTGCAACCGGTGCTGCGGCCCGGCACCATCCTCGGCAGTTTTCAAAACGGTGTGGGCAACGAAGAGGCGATCGCGGCGGCGCTACCCGAGCAGCCACTGATGGCCGGCAGTTTGACCCAGCCCGTTAGCCTCGACGAGCCGGGCACCATCAAGCTGCATTCGCGTCGAGGCGGGGTGGCGCTCGCGCCGGTTTCGCCGGAGGTCAATGTCGCCCCGCTCGTCCGCAAGCTCCGTGCGGCCGGCTTCAAAGCCAATCGCTACACGGACTTCCGGGCGATGAAATGGTCGAAGCTCCTCTTCAACATCCTCGGCAATGCGCAGAGCGCGATCCTCGATTTGCCGCCGAGCCACGTCTTCGCCGACAGCGAGCTCTTCCGTTACGAACGGGCGGCGTTTCGTGAGGCGGTCGCCGTCATGGACCGGATGCAGATCAAGGTCGTCTCTCTTCCCGGCCTACCGGCGCCCACCCTCCGATGGGCGATGGGCCTTCCGTCGCTCCTGGCCCAGATGATGCTCGAACCGCGGCTCGGCGGCGCTCGGGGCAGCAAGATGCCCTCACTGTGGTGGGACCTGAGCCGCGGCAAGTCGAGGACGGAGGCCGCCTTCCTGAATGGGGCGGTGGTCGACGCCGGCCGTCGCGTCGACGTGCCGACGCCGGTGAACTCCGTGCTCTGGGCGATCCTCGAGAAATCGACCAAGGTTCCCGCCGAGTGGGAACGCTACCGCCGTCAGCCGGACCGGCTGAAGGCCTTGCTTCGGACCGCGGTCCGGCTTTAGCCTTCAGCCGCTGTTCGTTGTCCTGCTAGATCAGACCCTGGTCCGTGCTGGCGCCTGGGCTGGCCGCTTCGTAACCTGGTAGAGCACGAGGTAGACGACGATCGCTACGATCGCGCCCGCGAAGAAACTGAGGTCGCCGAGCTGCGGGTTGTTCGTCGGAACCGAGCCAAACCACAAGGGCAGGGTGAAAAATGTTGGTGGCTGGTCCCAGAACGGCGTCGTGGCGATGATCCCGGCCAGCATGGCAATCAGCCCCTTCCAGTTGACCCAGCCCGTGTCATAAAAGACCTGCTCGGGATAGCTGCCGCGGTGCAGGATGAAATCGGTAATGACAACGGCAATCCATGGAGTGATCCAGTAGGTGATCGTTAGCAGGAAGTTCTCATATTTGGTGCCCGGCGCAACATTGGCCTGCGCCAGCAGCCCGATACCGAGGCCGATCGCGCCGAAGACGAGGGCGGAAATCGCACGCCGCTTCTCGACGGCGAGCTTGATCCCCAGCGTAAGGAACGCCATCGAGCCGGAGTAAATGTTCAAGACGTTGGCGGCCACGGCACCAATCGCGATGCCCAACAGCACGAGGACCTGAAGCCAACCTGGCAGCGGATCGGTGAAGAGCGGCGTGGGGTTGTTGCCCAGCTGGCCGATCGTGGCGGCGGCGGCGCCCGCGATTTCCAGCACCGTGCACGAGACAAAGACGCCAAGGCCGGCCGCCAGCGCGACGCTCCTGGGGTTGGACTTCTTGGGCAGGTAGCGGCTGTAGTCGGAGGCGAACGGGTTCCAACCGATGGCGTAGCCGAACGCGATGAAGACCGCCAGGATGAATGCGCCCGACGGACCGCCGAACGCCACCGGGGCCTTGGCGTTGAAGTCGAGTCCTGGGTGCGACTGTGCCAGGATGACGAGGGTAGCGAGCCCAAAGACGACGGTCAGGTACGGAAAGATGATGCGCTCGAACGAGTGGATCATGTTGTGTCCGATAAAGGCAACAATGACCTGGGCGACCACGATGATGACGAAGGCGACCGAGAAGCTCAGGACTTCGTGGTGATTGTTCAGGAGCGCGGTCAGGGTGACCAGGGCAAAGGTGCCACTCACGCTGTTGACGATGAACCACCCGAAGCTTGCCGTCAGCCAGCTCAGCCCCGCCGGTAGGAAGTTGCCGAGGAAGCCAAAAGAGGCCCGGCCCTCCACCATCTGCGGAACCCCGAACCGCGGCCCCATCGTCGACAGGATGGCGTGGGTGATCGAACCCATCAGGCTGCCGATGGTGACGCCCAGGACCGTCGGCCAGAAACCGCCGCCGAAGACGGCGATCGGCAGAACGCCAACGAAGACGGTCGCGAACTCCATGTTCGGCGACATCCAGGTCCAGAACAGCTGAATCGGATTGCCGTGGCGCTCGCTGTCGGCGATGTACTCGATGCCCCCGGGCTCGACGGTCGTGACCTTGGAGCCGTATTCCCCTTCCCGAACGGGTACGTGCGAGTCGATGTCAGTGGTTGTGGCCACAGTCTCTCCCCATTCCCCACGATTCCGCGGTTGCCGGCTTCGGGCTGAATTTTAGGGTGTCCGTTACGCTCCGTCCAGCGCGACGATTTAGACTTCGACCGTGCTCGACCTGCTGATCACCAATGCCCGCCTACCTCGCGCGGCCGCCCTCGCGAGCGTGGCGATCCAGGGCGACAGGATAGTCGCCTCGCCCACCGGCGCCCAGCCACCCGCCGCCAGCCAGGTGATCGACGCCCGGGGCAACCTGCTCACGCCCGCCCTGGTCGAGCCGCACATCCACCTCGACGCCGTGCTCACCGTCGGCCAGCCGCGCCAGAATCTCAGCGGTTCCCTCTTCGAAGGCATCGCGATCTGGGGCGAGCGGGTCAAGGACCTGACGATCGAGGACGTGAAGCGTCGCGTGTCGCGAGTACTACGCTGGCAGGTCGCGAACGGCGTCCTCTTCGTCCGCAGCCACGTCGACGTCTGCGATCCCAAGCTGACCGCGCTCAGAGCGCTGGTGGAGCTGAAGCACGAATTCGCGGATCAGATCACCCTCCAGCTGGTGGCCTTTCCGCAGCAAGGCATCGAGTCCTTTCCCGACGGCGAGCGTTTGATGCGGCAGGCCGTGGAACTGGGCGCCGACGTCGTGGGCGGGATCCCGCATTTCGAGCTAACCCGCGAGTACGGCGAGCAGTCGGTCAAATTCGCCGTGGCGCTCGCCCACGAATTCGGCAAGCAGGTCGACATCCATTGTGATGAGACGGACGACGACCACTCGCGTTTCCTCGAGGTGCTGGCAGCGGAAACGATCCGGTTGAACATGCAGGGACGCGTGACGGCCAGTCACACGACGGCAATGCATTCCTACAACAACGCCTACGCCGGCCGGTTGATCGTCAACGTCAAGCGCGCCGGCCTGAACATGGTGACGAATCCGCTCGACAACGCCACACTCCAGGGTCGCTTCGACCACTACCCGATCCGCCGCGGACACACGCGCGTCAAGGAGCTGCTCGCAGCCGGCGTCAACGTCTGCCTCGGACATGACTCGGTGATGGATCCCTGGTACCCGCTCGGGAAAGCCGACCCACTTCAGGCCGCCTTCGTGTTGGTGCACTACGGGCAGATGTCCGGGTACGAGGAGATCCGAACGCTGGTCGACATGATCACCGTCAACGGCGCCCGCACCCTCGGGCTGACCGACTACGGATTGGAGCCCGGCTGCCGCGCCGACCTGGTGCTGTTTGACGCGCCAAGCGAGAGCGACGCCGTCCGGCTGATGGCCCCGCGACGGCTTGTCATCCGCGGGGGCAAGGTGGTGGCCCGCACCGAGCCCGCCCAGCATTTCGTGACCTGGAAGGGACGTGAGGAGGCCATCGACTTCCTCCGGTAGGTTAATAAACCGACCGCCGGTATGTTATTCTCTTCGACATGGCTCGGACCGTCAACGCCACCCTTCATACCGTCCGCCGGGACGCCTTCCTGGACGTGGCCCAGCGTCTCGTCGAGACGAAGGGCTACGAAGCCATGAGCATCCAGGACGTGCTGGACGCCCTCGAGGCCTCAAAGGGGGCTTTCTACCACTACTTCGACTCGAAGCAGGCCCTCCTGGAGGCCGTCGTCGAACGGTTCGCCGGCGGCGCGATAGGCGCCATAACACCCGTCCTCAACGATCCGAACCTGCGCGCCCTCCAGAAGCTGGAGCGAGTCTTTGCCGGCATCGCCGGCTGGAAGGCCGAGCAGAAGGAGCTCGTGCTAGGCATCATCGAGGTCTGGAACTCGGACAGTAACGCCATCGTTCGGGAGAAGCTCCGCCGGATGACCATGCGCCTCATGGTGCCGCTGCTCTCCGCAGTCATCAGGCAGGGCATCGAGGAGGGCGTCTTCAAGGTCGCGTCCGCCGACGAGACCGCCACCGTCCTGCTGTCGCTGATGCTGGGCTTCCAGGAGCAGGCTACGCATCTCTTCATCGCCCGCCAGGCCAACACCGTCCCTTTCGAAGTCGTGGAGCGCACGGTCGCGGGGTTCACGGCGGCCTACGAGCGAATCCTCGGGATTCCGAAAGGGTCGTTGACCGTCACGGATCGCGCGACCCTGCATTTCTGGTTCGGGTAAAAGGGGACAGCAATGGCAGCAATGATCGACGTACAAGGTCTCAGCAAGAGCTACGGCAGCAAGCTCGGCATCACCGACGTCTCCTTCCAGGTCGAGGAAGGCGATGTGTTTGGCTTCCTAGGCCCCAACGGCGCGGGTAAAACGACGACGATCCGGCTCTTGATGGCCCTGCTGCACGCCGACCGCGGCACAGCCCGCATCGCAGGGCTCGACTGCTGGGAGAAATCCGTGGAGATCAAGCGTCTCATCGGCTATATGCCAGGCGAGCCGGCGCTCGATCCCAATCTGACCGGTGGGCAGATCCTCGAATATTTCGCGCACCTACGCGGCGGTGTGGATCAGGCCTACCTCAAGCAACTCACCGAGCGTTTCGAGCTCGACACCAGCCGCAAGTTCCGCCAGTACTCGACCGGCAACAAGCGCAAGGTCGTGTTGATCCAAGCCTTCATGCACCGGCCACGCCTCTTGATCCTCGACGAGCCGACCAGCGGCCTCGATCCACTCAACCAGCAGGAATTCGATCGGATGGTGCTCGAGGCGCGCAATGAAGGGCGCACTGTCTTTCTGTCATCACACGTCCTCAGTGAAGTGGAGAAGACATGCACAACAGTCGGCATCATCCGTGACGGGAGCCTGGTGCGCATCGGGGACGTGGCCGAGGTCAAGGCCATCAAGCGTTACGAGGTGACCATCACGTTTGCCAATGCGGTTCCAGCGGAGACCTTCAAAACGGTGGACGGCGTGATCGAGGTAGAGACTTTGAACCACGGGCATGGTGTGCGCCTGACGATGCAAGGGCCCGCGGACGCGGTGATCAAGGCCGCTGCGCACTATCCCGTCGTCTCGCTCACCAGTTACGAGCCGAGTCTCGAGGACATCTTCCTTCGTTACTACGAGGCCGACGGCCCACGCGCCACCGAGGCTCACCATGTGCCTTAGTAGCGTCTTTCTCAAGACCGTTCGCGACTATCGCATCCCGATCCTCGGCTGGGGCATCGGCATGGGACTGGTGGTCGTGTCGCCGATGGCGAGCGTGGCTACGCTGCTCACGACGCCGGAGGCGCGGGCGCAACTGGCCAGCCTGGCCGCCACCTTCGCTTGGAACGCCGACCCGGTTGCCGTCACCACGATCGGCGGCTACGCGACGTTCAAGATCGGCATCTTCATTTTCCTGATCATCGTCTGGCCAATTCTGGCCGGAAGCCGCACGCTCCGCGGCGAGGAGGAGCGCGGCTCGCTCGACGTGCTGCTCTCGGTGCCCCGCCCGAGGTTGCGCGTGGCGCTCGAGAAGCTGGCGGGAATGTGGACGGCGTTGCTCGCGATGGGTCTGCTGATCGGCCTGGTCGCGTTCGGCGGCGGACAGATGTTCGGTGCCGACTTCGGGCTCGGCGACGCCCTTCTCTTTGGGCTTGACCTTGCGCTAATCTGCGCCGTCTTCGGTGGCCTCTCGTTGCTGATCTCACAGTTCACGCAGGAGCGAGGACCGGCCGCCGGCGCAACCGCTGGCCTGCTACTGGTCTTCATCGTCCTGGACATGGTCCACCGCGTCGCCCCGGGTAGCGAGTGGATCTCGCGCCTCTCGCCCATCTATTACTACAACTTGAGCAAGGCGCTGGTGCCGAGCTACGGTGTGAATGGCGGGGGGATGCTCCTCCTCCTTGTCCTTGCTGTCGGCCTCGCTGGAGCGGCGGTATGGCTCTTCGTCCGCCGGGACGTGGGTGGAACGGTTCCGCTGCCACGCTGGCTCCGCTTGCCGGAGCGCCCCGCGAGCCGAGCCCTCCCGGTCGGAGATTGGTCGCTGCGTTCCGTCTACGCGCGTAGCTTGCGCATGGTCGCGATGCCTACCTTCTGGTGGACGCTGGGCATTGCGGGGTTCGCTGGCTGGATGGTGTCCGCCGTCCAGCTACTGGAAGCAAAGATGTCCTCGCTGCTGTCGGGCTCAGGCGCCGCGGCGACGGTGATCAAAAACCTCGGAGGCGGCGACGCCGGCCTGACCGCCGGTTTCCTGAGCGCGATGTTCGTCTTCCTGCCACTGTTCCTGATGGCCTTCGCAGTCACCCAGGTCAACCATTGGTCCGCCGATGAGCAGGACGGCCGCCTCGAGTTGGTGCTCACGACGCCGCAGCCGCGGCTTTCCGTGCTCCTGGGTCGGTTCGCCGCGCTGGCATCGGCCACGATCGCCATCAGCGTGGTCACGTTGCTCGTCTGCGCATGGGTCGCGGTGGCCTCGGGGCTGCACCTCGACTCGGGCAATCTGGCAGCCGCGATCCTCGGTATGATCCCGCTCGGCTTGCTCGTTGCCGCCTTCGGCTACCTGGCGTCGGGCTGGTTGCGCACCGCGGCGGACACTGGCCTCTTGAGTTTTCTTCTGGCGGCCTGGTTCTTCATCAGCTTCATCGGGCCGGAACTCAAGTTGCCGGACGCCACACTGCGCCTCTCGCCCTTCTACTACTACGGCACGCCGCTGCTCCACGGGCTACAGTTCACGTCTGTGTTGGGAGTCATCGCTGTCGCCGCCGTGGCGTTGGGCCTCGGCGCATTCCGCTTCATGCGCAAAGACATCGGCGTTTAGCGAGTCTGCTTAGGGATCGCCCGCGGATCCACTGATCACCACCGGCCGCGAGCGGGTGAGTAGAGGGATGGCCTCGCGGATGTACTCGACGCCCGAACCGAGCGTCCAGATCACGGCGATCAGCAGCGCCCAAACGGCCAAAGTGAACGGGCCCACGGTGCTCACCAGCAGGCTGCCCGGTAGCGCGTGGCTGCTCAGCAGCCCGCCCTGGCGCGCGTCACCTTCGAGCAGTACGAGGAAGAGAGCGATGATCGTGATCAACGCTTTGGCTTTCCCCCAGCCGCCGGCCGTGATGACGATCCCAAGCGCCGCCGCGTAGCTGCGCAGCCCGGTGACCAGGAATTCGCGGGCGATGATGACGGCCGCCATCCAGCCCGGCGCCAGATGAACAACCGCAAGCGCGACGAGCAGGACCGCGACCAGGATCTTGTCCGAGGTGGTGTCGAGGTAGATGCCGAGAGGAGACACGAGGTGGCGGCGCCGGGCGATCTGGCCATCCAACGTGTCGGTGAGGGACGCCGCCACGAAGAGCACGGCCGCGGCCAGAAACCCATAACGACCGCCTGACACCACGAGCACGTACAGGATGGGTGCGGCCACGATGCGCGAGAAGCTGAGGAGATTGGGCAACGCCCATAGGGATGGCATGCCGACTAATCCTGCCGAACCGCGACGTGGAGCGCGACGATGCCGACTGTCATCCGCTGGACCGTCACCGCGAAACCGAGCGCCTCGAGATCGCGGGCCAGCACGGCTGGTTGAGGAAAGCCCGCCACGGTTTCTGCGAGATAGCGGTAGGCGCTCGCCTCATCAGCATTAAAGAGACCGGCAACCGCCGGCATGACCCGCCCGAGATAGAAGCGATACGCCGCCAGCAGCGGGCCCGTAGGTGGGGCGAACTCGAGCACCACCAGCCGTCCGCCCGGTCGCAAGACCCGCCGCATCTCGCGCAGCGCCGCGTCGCGGTTGACGAGGTTGCGGAGCCCGAAACCGATGGTGACGGCATCGACGCTGGCATCGGCTTCCGACAGTTGGCTGACGTCGCCCTGGCGGACCTCGACCTCTGGTTCGCGCCGGCGCGCCAGTTCCAGCATCCCGGGCGAGAAATCAATCCCAATGACACGGCCGCCTGGGCGGACCAGCGGCACCAGCTCGTGGGCCAGCCTCCCGGTGCCGGTGCAGAGATCCAGCGCCGTCTGGCCGGGCTGCAATCGGGTGAGCCCGGCAGCCCGCCGGCGCCAGGCGCCGTCCCGAGCCAGGCTGAACATCGCGTTGCGGACGTCGTATCGGGGTGCGACCTGATCGAACATCGCCCGGATTCGTTCGGCCCGCGCTTCTTGCCCCACGATCACGATTATGCTGATCACGTGGCAGAGCTCGCGCGCCGTGTGGGTTTGGGACTCGCCGCGAGAGGCAGTGTGACCGACACCGCCGAGTGGGCCCGGCGGGCCGAGGACCTCGGCCTCGACTCGATCTGGGTCCACGACAGCTACTTCGAGCGCGACCCGATCACCTACTTGACGGCGATCGGGACGCAGACCCACCGGATCGGCCTGGGCGCCGGAGCCTTGAATCCATACACGCGCCATCCGGTGGTGGTGGCGATGACGATGTCCGCCCTCGATGATCTGGCGCCGCGCCGCGTGACGCTGGCCCTGGGGAGCGGCTTGCCCCTGCGGCTGTCGCAGATGGCGATCCCGTATGACGACACGGTCGCCCGCGTCTCCGAATCGATCGACCAGATCCGCCGGCTCTGGACCGGCCAGCCGCTGAAGCTCAATGACAAGGTCCCGCCACTCCAGCCGATGTTTCAGCCGCCGCACCGGATCCCGATCTACATTGCGGCCTACCGCACCCCCTTCCTGGACCTATGCGGTGAGAAGGCCGACGGTTACCTCGCGCGTCCCGCCGAGTCGTTGCCCGCGTTCCAGAAGATGCGCGCCCGCGTGCTCGAAAGTGCCTCGGCGCATGGACGGTCCGCCGGCGACATCGATTTCCGTGGCTACCTCCTCTGCCTCTTCGACAGCAGCCGCCAGGAAGCGCTGAACCGGGCCAAGCGCGAGCCGTTCGTGATCTACATGATGTCCGTGCTGAGCGACATCTCGATGAAGCGCGCGGGGTTCGACCCGGCGCTGCGCTCGCAGATCGCGACCGCCTGGAGAGCTGAAGACTACCACCGCGCCGGCGAGCTGATCCCGGATGAGCTGCTGGACGCCTTCATCCTATGTGGCACGGTCGACCAGGTCGCGGCACGAGCGGCTGACTACCACGACGCCGGCATGGACGTGCCGCTCTTGCAGCCGATCCTGCAGGAAGAGGCGCAGATCAACGCCGTTCTCGACGCCGCCCTCGCCTACGCCTCCCGTTCGGCAGCCAGTACCCCTCCCCCCTTGCGGGGGAGGGTCGGCGTGGGGGGTAGCATGACCCGTCGTCTTGCCGGGGCGTGGGAGGTGGTGCGGCCGTTCAGCTTTACCGCGTCGCTACTGCCAGTCTCGGTGGGCGGTGCCATCGCGCTCGGACAGGGCCGCATGCACTGGGCGCTTTTTCTGGCGGCGCTGCTGGGGGCGCTCGGCCTGCACATCGGCACCAACGTGATCAACGAGATCTACGACGTCCGCCATGGGATCGATGCCATCACCTCGCCGCGGATGTCGATGGCGATCCTCAAAGGGAAGATCACCGAACGTGACGCCTTCGTCGTCGCCTGGTCCGGCTTCATCCTGGCGCTGCTGATGGGCATCTTTCTGTTGCTCCAGCGCGGCTGGCCCATCGTGCTGCTCGGTGTCATCGGCTTCATCGGCGGCTACTTCTACACCGCGCCGCCGTTCCAGTACAAATACCGGGCACTTGGTCTGCCGCTGGTCTTCGTCCTGATGGGGCCCCTGATGGTGATCGGCGCCTACTACGCCGTCACCGGGACCTTCGACCCGAACCTGTTGGTGGTTTCGTTGCCGGTCGGCCTGCTCGTCACCGCGATCCTGCACGGCAATGAATGGCGCGATGTCGCGGAGGATACCCGGCATGGCTTTACCACCTTCTCCGCCCAGGTCGGCCGGGACGCGGCGCACTGGGTGTACGTGATGCTCATACTCGGCGCCTACGTCGCCGTCGGCGTGGCGGTGATGGTAGGCGCGCTGCCCACGCTGGCCCTCCTCACGCTCTTCAGCCTGCCGCTTGTCGCCTGGATCTTGCGAGACGCGGAGCGCGGAGCCGAGGGCCACCTGCGCGCGATCGCCATGATCGACCTCATGACGGCCCGCCTGCACGGCGCCTTCGGGGCCCTGCTCCTGGTCGGGCTGGTCGCGGGATCGGCGGTCCGCTGAAGCGGATCATCGCGGGCCTCGGCTTGGCCGCGGCCGTCTGGACCTCGGCCTTCCGCGGGCCACGCTCCCAATTCTGGCTGCGGATGACACTCGGGGTCGGCGGTTTGGGCGCCTACGCCCTGGCGGTCGAACCGGCCTTGCGACGCGAGCGCCCTCGGTTCCGGGACGTCTTCAAAGGGCTTGGATCGGCCGCCGGGCTCTACGCGATCTTCCAGGTGGGCGACCGGATGGCCCGCCGAATCATGCCCGCCGGCGACCGAGAGATTGCCGGGATCTACCAGCTGCGAAGAGCCGCGCCACCCGAGGCCATCGCCGCCGTCCTCGCGCTGGTGATCGGACCGGGCGAGGAGCTCTTCTGGCGCGGTCTCGTCCAGCGCGGCTTGATGCGGCGCTTCGGCCGGCTCCGCGGTACCCTGCTCGCATCATCGATCTATGGCGGCGTTCACCTGGTCTCGGCGAATCTCACTCTCACCGGGGCCGCGGCTACCGCCGGCCTCTTCTGGGGGACCCTCTACGCGCGCGAACAACGGATGGCCCCGATGATCATCAGTCACGTGAGCTGGGATATCTGGATCTTTCTGATCGCGCCGACCGAGTAAAGTTGACGATGCCATTCTCCGCACCGAATTGAAACTAGGCCGCGAGCTGATCAGCGCCGACGCCATCCAGCAGCGCGTCCGCGAGCTAGCCGCCGACATCTCACGGGACTATGCGTCCACCCCGAAGCCGCTGATCCTGCTCCCAGTGTTGAAGGGATCGGTCTGCTTTGCCACGGACTTGAGCCGGAGCCTGACGATGCCGGTGAACTTCGATTACGTCGCGGTCAGCAGCTACGGCGCCGGCACGGAATCAACCGGCCATGTCCAGCTGCTCAAGGACCTGACCATGAATGTCGCCGGCCGCGATGTTCTGATGGTCGAAGACATCATCGACACCGGGCTGACTACCGCCTTCCTCTTCGAACACGTCCGGCGCCACGGTCCCGCGTCGCTGAAGCTGTGCGTCCTGCTCAACAAGGAAGAGCGCCGCGTGACGCCAGTGCCCATTGCCTACAAGGGGTTCGACATCCCCAACGAATTCGTGGTCGGCTATGGGCTCGACTACGACGAGCTATACCGCAACCTCACTGCGGTGCATATTCTCGAGCCGTAGCATCGGGCGTCGCGTAAGGGGCGTCGAACTCGGCCCACGCCCGGAGCCGCAAGAAGGAACGAAGCCGCGCGACGAGTTCAGGACCCGGCTCGGCCGCCATGTAGCCGTCGGCACCCGCATTCAACAGCCGGATGCAGTCGTCCGGGTTTGGATACGGATCGAGCGCCACGATCCATCGGTGCCCCTGGCGGTGGATTCGCCAGCAGGCCGCGATCGGGTCGGGGTCGGCCATACGCAGGACCACGAGGTCCGCAGGGGAGACCGTTGCCAGGTCCTCGCGGGCGATCGTGACCGTCGACAGTCCGGCTTTTCGCAAGACGGTTGCCATCGGTCCGGCGATGCCGTCCAGGCCGTCATCCACGAGCAGCACGCGAAGTCTCACTGGTTCGCGCCGCCCTCGAGCGAGCTGAGCATCTGCTTGACGACGTTGACCGGGATGGCAAACCCGATGCCAACGTTGCCCGCGATCGGGCTCTCGATGGAGTCATTGATCCCGATCACCTGGCCCTGCGTATTGAGCAGCGCGCCGCCTGAGTTACCCGGATTGATCGGCGCGTCAGTCTGGATCAGGCCGGAGAGCCCGGAGGCAGCGTTGTGCCGGTTGAGGCCCGAGACGATGCCGGCTGTCATCGATTCGGGAAGTCCGAATGGTGCGCCGATGGCGTACACGTGGTCACCGACCAGAACGTTGTTGGAATTCCCCAGCGGCAGCGGATGCAAGGTCGAGGCAGCGGCGGACACCCGAACGACCGCGAGGTCGGCGCTGGTATTCGAGTTGACGAGCGTCGCCGTCAGGATGCGGCCGTCATTGAACGTGACCTGGATCTGGTTGGCTCCGGCGACCACGTGCGCGTTGGTCAGGATGTCCCCATTGGTGTTGAGTACGATCCCCGACCCGGTCCCTTCGCCGACGCGGCCAAAGCGGCCCGCGACCGAGG
>DATNMN010000142.1:0-7354 GCA_035602295.1 Candidatus Dormiibacterota bacterium
ATGCGGTTTCCTAACCAATATTGATCGGGCCGCTCGAGACGTTGAGGATCTTCAAGAATGCCAGGATGCTCACCGCCGCCAGCACCATGATGAAACCTCCGACGACGTAGGACGCGATCCGGTGGCGGGTGAAGACCGCCAGCCCCACGAGCAGCAGGATGATAGCGACCAGGATGTTCGAGAAATTCACGATGGCTTTCATTGCATCGCCTCCTTGTTGTTGAGCTTCAGGCCTCGGCCAGCGCCCGGTCAAGGTCTGAGATCAGATCGGCGACGTCCTCGATACCCACCGAGATCCGGACCAGCCCGTCTGCCACCCCGTGTGCTCTGCGCGTTTCGGCCGGAATCGAGGCGTGCGTCATCGCCGCCGGGAGCTCGATCAGCGACTCCACGCCCCCAAGGCTCTCCGCCAGCGTGAACAGCTGGGTTCGCTCGGCGACGCGGCGGGCCGCCTCAAGCCCGCCCTTGACCTCGAACGAGATCATGCCGCCGAAGCCTGACATCTGGCGCTGGGCGAGCTCGTGCTGGGGATGCGTGTTAAGGCCCGGATAAAAGACGCCCGCGACCTTTTGATGTTCGCTCAAGAAGGCCGCGACCAGCCTGGCATTGTGGTCGTGCTCGCGCATGCGGACGGCGAGCGTCTTGAGGCCGCGTAGGACGAGCCAGGCATCCATCGGTCCAGCGACGGCCCCGACGGCGTTTTGCAAAAAGGCCAGCCGCTCGAACAGATCCTCGCGATCCACCACCAGCGCTCCTCCGATCACGTCGCTGTGCCCGCCGAGGTACTTGGTGGCGCTGTGCGTCACAATGTCCGCGCCAAGCGAGAGCGGACGCTGGAAGTACGGACTCATGAAAGTGTTGTCCACCACGACCATGGCCTGATTGGCATGGGCCAGCTTGCTGACCGCCGCGATATCCACCAGCTTCAGAAGCGGGTTGGTCGGCGATTCGATCCATACGAGCCGGGTGCGGTCCGTCATGGCCGCCGCGACCGCCTTCGGATCCGATCCATCGACGAAGGAGAAGCTCAGGCCCATCGGCTCGAGGACGCGACGAAAGATGCGATAGGTACCCCCGTAGAGGTCATCCATTGCGATCGTGTGATCACCGGGCTTGAGCAGCTGCATGACGGTGGACTCGGCGGCCATCCCGGAGGCAAACGCCAGGCCGTGCCGGCCGCCCTCGAGGGCCGCGATGCACTGTTCGAGCGCGGCGCGGGTCGGATTCCCGGTCCGCGCGTACTCATAGCCGCGGTGTTTGCCGACGGCGTCCTGGGCGAAGGTCGAGGTCTGGTAGATCGGCACCACGACGGCGCCCGTCGTCGGGTCCGGTTTCTGCCCGGCGTGAATCGCCCGAGTGGAGAACCCGGGCGTGCCTTCGCCGCTCACCTGGACGCGCGCGTGTGCGCCATGAACTCGAGCAGATCGAGACGCGTGATGATACCGACCGGTCGTTCGGCGTCCATTACCACCAGCGCGGTGGCGCCGGCGAGCAGGGTACTGAAGGCCTCGTCGACGTGGGCGCCGGCGGCGATCGTCGGGAAGGGCCCGTCCATTGCGGCGCCGACCGTGGTGTCGATCAGGCCCGGGTCACGGTAAACCCGATCGAGCAGCGAGCGCTCCTGGATGCTCCCCACCAGCCGCTGGCCCGGCCCGCCGCCGTCCTCCGTGACCGGCATCTGCGAGATCCCGTGCTCCTGCAGGAGGTCGATCGCACGGCCAACCTTTTCGTTCGACGACACTGTTATCAATTCCGGCATCTCGCGCTCTCGGGCCACCACGTCGTGCACGAGCTGGCGCGGAAACCGTTCGAAGAAACCGTTTTGCCGCATCCATTCATCGCTGTAGATCTTGCTCAGGTTGTTGCGGCCGGTGTCCGGCAGGATGACGACCATCAAGGTCTTCTCGTCGAGGTCGCGCGCCACATCCATCGCCGCCTTCATGGCGGTGCCGGACGAACCACCCACCAGGATCCCCTCTTCGCGCGTGATCCGGCGCGCGGTCAGGAAGGAGTCGCGGTCGTTGACCTGGACGATGCGGTCGATCAGCTTCAGGTCGATGGTGCCCGGAATGAAGTCTTCACCAATCCCCTCCACCTTGTAGGGCTTGATGGTGTCGCCCGAGTACAGCGAGCCCTCCGGGTCGGCGCCGACCATCATCACCGACGGCTTCTTCTCCTTGAGGAAGCGGGCAACGCCGGTCATCGTGCCGCCCGTTCCCAGCCCGCCGACCACCACGTCGACCCTTCCATCCGTCTGCTCCCAGATTTCGGGGCCGGTCGTCTCGTAGTGAGAGCGCGGGTTCGCCTGGTTAAAGTACTGGTTCGGCTGAAAGGCACCCGGGATTTCGCGACTGAGCCGCTCGGCGACGGAGTAGTAGCTCTCCGGCGAGTCGCGGGGCACCGCGGTGGGGCAGACCACGACTTCCGCCCCGTACGCGCGCAGCAGCGCGATCTTTTCGGGCGATTGCTTGTCGGCCATCACGAAGACCATGCGATAGCCCTTCAGCGCGGCAGCGATGGCCAGCGCATGACCGGTATTGCCGGAGGTCGGCTCGACGATCGTCCCGCCAGGTTTCAGCAGGCCTCGCCGTTCCGCGTCCTCGATCATCCGAAGCCCAATCCGGTCCTTGACGCTCCCGCCGGGGTTGAGCGTCTCGACCTTGGCCAGGATGGTCGGGCGAAGCCCGGCGGTGATGCGTGAGAGCCGCACCAGCGGCGTGTGCCCGACGGCCTCCAGGATGCTGCCCAGGACCTGCACTGGGCCCCATTGTATGCGTAGAATCGGCCTGAGTTCAGACGAGGGAGGGAGCCTTGCCCGTTTCGGTTGCCAACTCGCAGGTGGTCTACGACGCCATGAAAGGGGTGGGCGTCACGCTCGTCAGCGCCCTGCCCGAGACCTGGCTGGTGCACCTCATCCGCATGGCTGACGAGGATGCCAACATGACCCTGGTCCGGCTCGCCAAGGAGGAGGAGGGCGTCGGCGTTTCTGCCGGGGCGCATTTTGCCGGGGTCAAATCCGCCATGCTCTTGCAGAATCACGGCTTCCTGCAGGCGATCAATGGCATCGTCGGGGTGTCCCTCCTCTACAAGATCCCGCTGCTGATGCTGATTACGGATCGTGGCACGTTCGGCGAGAAGGATCCATGGCAGACCGAGGGCGGCAAGTACACCCGTCCGGTACTCGATGCGCTGCACATTGCGCACGACGACTTGAGCCGACCCGATGAGGTGCAACCGAAGATCGCGCACGCGATGACGCTGGCGCAGAGCTCGCTCTCGCCGGTGGCGCTGCTCCTTCAGCGTGACCTGATGTGGGAGGAGCCGAAGTGAAACGGATCGACTGCCTCAAGGCCATCTACCCGGAGCTCGAGGACTGCGCGGTCGTCACCATCATGGGCGCGGTCGCAGCGGAGCTCTACTCGCTCGGCCATCGCGCCAATTTCTTCTACCTCGAGCACGCGATGGGCCTGGCCTCCTCGATCGGGCTCGGTATCGCCCTCTCACAACCCTACCGCAAAGTGGTCGTGGTCGACGGGGATGGGTCCGTCCTGATGAACCTCGGTGGCCTGACCACGATGGCCCGCTCGCGCCCAAAGAACCTGGTGCACCTGATCTTCGACAACGAAACGCTGCTCTCCGTCGGCGGCGGGGCCCCTGGGGGATACAAGTGGTTCACTACCGCCACCTCGACCGGCAGCGACCTGGCCGGGATCGCAAAGGCGGCCGGCTATCCGCGAGCGCAGATGGTCCGCGAGCTGGCGGACTTCGAGGAGGCGGCACTCGACGCCATCAACGGCGGCGATCTGAGCTGTATCGTCGCCAAGGTCGACGCCGAGATGCCAAAGAGCTTCTTGATGGACGTCCACATGCTTGAGAACCGCTTCGAATTTCCCCGGTGGCTGCAATCAAAGGGAGGAGTGAATTGAGCACGAGAATCGATACGCTCGCGTCCTTCGTCGAGGGCCTCATTTCCGGTTCGATCGACGTCGTCGACCTGACCCAGCCGCTTTCCGAGCGGACGCCGATGATCCAGCTCCCGCCGCCCTTCGCCAACACGCCGACCTGGAAGACCCATGAGATCAGCCGCTACGACGAGAAAGGGCCAGCCTGGTACTGGAATTGGTTCGAAGGCGGCGAGCACGCCGGTACCCACTTCGATGCGCCCATCCATTGGGTCACCGGCAAAGATAAGGACGACGTCGCCCAGGTCCCGGTCAAGCGGTTGATCGGCCCGGCGGTCGTGATCGACAAGTCGAATGAGGCCCAGGCTAATCCCGACTACCTCTTGACCATGAAAGACATCCGCGCTTTCGAGCAGCAGCACGGCGCCTTACCGAAGGGTTCCTGGCTGCTGTACCGAACGGGGTGGGATGCCCGCGCGAACGACCAGAAGGCGTTCCTCAATGCGAACGAGACCGGTCCGCATACGCCAGGCATCGACATCGAGCTGGCCCAGTGGTTGGCAAATGAGAGTCCCTTTAACGGCGTTGGCGTTGAGACGGTCGGCACGGACGCCGGTGCGGCACACTCGTTCAATCCGCCGTTTCCCTGCCACCAGTTCCTGCTCGGTGCGAACAAGTACGGCCTCACGCAGCTGGCCAACCTGGCGAAGCTGCCGCCCACCGGCGCGGTGCTGGTGGTGGCACCACTAAAGCTGGTGAAAGGATCGGGTAGCCCCTGCCGAGCCCTGGCGCTGGTCCAGCGATAAGCGTACCGGCAGGTCTGGAGCTCCGGCCGATCCGGCCCGAGGAGCAGCGCGCCTATAGCACGCTGCTTCGCAGGGCCTTTGGGGGATCGCTCCCCACCGACGAAGAGCTCGCCGTTTCGAAAGAAACGCTCGAGTTCGACCGGACGTTGGCGGTGTTCGATGGCCGACAGGTGGTCGGCACCGCGGGGATCTTTTCCTACCAGATGGCGGTACCGGGTGGGTCGCTGCCATGCGGCGGTGTGACGCGGGTCGGCGTCGCCGCCACCCACCGGCGCCGAGGATTGTTGAGGGCGATGATGCGGCGCCAGCTGGACGACATGCATCAACGCAGCGAGCCGTTGGCGGCGCTCTATGCTTCCGAGGCGCCGATTTACGGCCGCTTTGGCTACGGCCTGGCGACATACATGGCGGAGATCGAAGTCGAGCGGTCACACAGCGCCTTCCTGAAACCACTTTCGTCCGGTGGCCGCGTCGTGATGGTGGACGTCCCAGCTGCGGTCGACGCCTTCACCCAGGTCTGGGCCAAGGTGCAGCCAACGCAGCCCGGCATGCTCACCCTCGACGCGCGCTGGATGCGCAATCACCTGGCGGATCTCGAATTCTCGCGCCAGGGTTTCAGCCCGCACTATCGGGTGGTCCACGAGGTCGAGGGCAAGCCGGAAGGATTCGCGCTCTATCGGATCAAGATGGATTGGGACGCAACGGGTCCCATCGGGGTGCTTCGGGTGGAGTCGCTGATCGCCGCCAGCGCGGACGCGTACGCGTCGCTCTGGCGGTACGTCCTCGAGGTCGACCTGATCGCCCGCGTGACCGCGGAGGCCCGACCGGTCGATGAGCCGCTCCGCTTCCTGCTGGCCGACTCGCGTCAGCCGAAGACACGCGTCGATGACGGCGTCTGGCTGCGACTGGTCGACGTGGGGGCGGCGCTGGCGGGCCGGCGTTATACCACCGAGGGGCGGCTGGTGCTCCACGTTCGCGACGCATTTTGTCCGTGGAACGACGGCCACTACGAGCTGAACGGTGGCCCGACGAATGCGTCCTGCGACCGCTGCACCGATGATCCCGACCTCGAGCTCAGTGCCGCCGACCTGGCGGCGGTGTACCTCGGCGGTAATCGATTCCGCACGCTGCAAGAGGCCGGGCGCATCCAAGAATTCCATCGCGGGGCCGTCTCGCGGGCCGATGCGATGTTTGCGACCGACCGAACGCCCTGGTGTCCTAGCCACTTCTGATTCTCTTCCCCATGCCGGGAGAGGCGTGAATCTCCCTCCCCCCTGCCGGGGAGGGGGCTCGGGGTGGGGGGGTAGATAATCCGAGCGTGGACCGCCAGACCTGCCTGTCCTTCGACCGGCAGGATCCGCTCGCGTCATCGCGCGAGGGGTTCGCTGTTCCCGAGGGCGTGATCTACCTCGATGGCAACTCGCTGGGCGCCCTGCCGCGCCAGACGTTGCCCCGCCTCACCGAGGTGATCGCGAATGAATGGGGCAAAGGACTGATCCGCAGCTGGAACGCGGCCCATTGGATGGAGGCGCCGACCCGCATCGGCGACAAGATCGCGCGATTGGTCGGAGCGAGGTCGGGCGAAGTGATCGTCGCCGATAGCACCTCGGTCAACCTCTTCAAACTCCTGGCCGGGGCGCTGCGCGTCCAACCCGGGCGGCACTTCATCCTCACGGAGGCCTCCAATTTCCCAACCGACCTCTACATCGCACAGGGGTTGGTCGACCTACTCGGTGGCAACCACGCCCTGCGCGTCGTCGAACGCTCGGAGATCGAGAGGTCGCTCGACGGAAGCGTCGCGGTCCTGATGCTCACTCACGTGGATTACGCGACCGGCGAGATCCATGACATGCGGCGCATGACCGCCGCCGCCCAGAAAGTCGGCGCGCTGATGCTGTGGGATCTCTCGCATAGCGCGGGCGCCGTCCCCATCGATCTGAATGCATCAGAGGTCGACCTCGCGGTCGGCTGCGGGTACAAGTATTTGAATGGCGGGCCGGGCGCCCCCGCCTACGTCTTCGTCGCGTCGGGCCTCCAGGACGCGATGCAGTCACCCCTGTCCGGCTGGATGGGCCATGCCGCGCCGTTCGCGTTCGAGCCCGAATACCGCCCCGCTCCCGGAATTACCCGGCAGTTGGCGGGCTCCCCACCCATCCTCAGCATGATGGCGCTGGAAGTCGCCATCGATCTCTGGCTAACGGTCGACCAGCAGGAGGCGCGCCGCAAATCGATGGCGCTTGGCGACCTGTTCATCCAGCAAGTGGACGAAACCTGCCGCGACCTCGACGTCGAGGTGATGGAGCCCCGCGACGCCGCCCTGCGTGGGTCGCAGGTGTCCCTGCGCCACAAAGACGGCTACCGTGTGATGCGGGCGCTGATCGATCGGGGCATCATCGGCGACTTCCGGACACCCGATGTGATGCGGTTCGGCTTTGCGCCGCTCTACACGCGCTACGTCGATGTGTTCGATGCGGTCCGCGGACTCCGTGAGGTGCTGACCTCGCGCGCCTGGGATCGACCGGAGTACGCGACCCGTCTTGCGGTTACCTGATGACGAACAACAACCAGGGCGATCGGCTGCTCCGAGGCTACCTGAGCAGCCGCCGGCTGCTGCTCGCGGCCGGCATCATCACACCGGTCGGGATC
>DATNMN010000143.1:0-2466 GCA_035602295.1 Candidatus Dormiibacterota bacterium
CCCAGGCCGGTGATCTCGCGGACGACCTTGATCACACCGATCTTGGCGTCGCCGGGCGAGGTCAGCACAACCGCGAACTCGGTCTGCTCGGCTTCCGGTGCCGCCGCGCCCGCTCCACCGCCGGCTGGCGCCGCCGCCACCGCAACCGGGGCCGCTGCCGTCACACCAAACTCAGTCTCGATGGCCTTGATGGCGTTCATGACATCCACCACGGTCCAATCCTTCAACGCAGATACGAAATCGTCGACGCTTACCTTTGCCATTGATTCCTCCTAACTTGCGGCCGCTGCCGGGGCCGGTGTCTGTGATTCTTTTTGATTGCGAACGGCGTCGAGCGTACGGGCGAACTTCGTGATCGGGGCTTGCAGCACGCTGGCCAGATTGCCGAGCGGGGCTTGCATTGCGCCCAGCAGCCGGCTGAGCAGCACCTCGCGCGAGGGCAGGTCGGCCAGCTCGGTGACGGCGTCGGCCTTGATGATCTGGCCCTCGAGAAGGCCGGCCTTGATGACCATCTTGCGGTTCGCCTTGATGTAGTCGTTGAGGATGCGGGCGGGACCGGAGACATCCTCGTGGGCGAACAGCATCGCGATCGGCCCGACCAGCTCGGCGCTGAGCGGCTCGTAGCCGGCGGCCTTGGCGGCGCGCCGGGCCAGGGTGTTCTTCACCACCACCATCTCGATTCCACCGCCGCGCAGCTTGCTGCGCAGGTCGCGCATCTGGCCGACCGTCATGCCGCGGTAGTCCGCCAGCACGGCCGTCGACGATGCCTTGAGTCGCGCAGTCAGGTCCGCAACCGTCGCGGCCTTCTCTGCCTTCTTATCGACCTTCTCTTCTTTCTTGGTTCCCGTTGCCAATAAAAAACCTCCTTCGCTCATCAGGCGAGGAGGCCGTTATCGCATCCTGCTCGCCTGCGCTGGACATTAAGCCGGTCGGGCCGGCACCAGCGGTCTTTGGCTATTCACTTCACGCGGCCTTTCCACACCGGGGCCGCTTATTCGTGGAGCGTGAGTATATCAGGCGCCGTTTCTGGTTGCTTGCAGTGCGCCCCGAACGAGCTCGCGGATCGCGGGCGCGCTTGCGGCCTCCGGCGACGTCAACTTGACGTGACGGATGGCTTTGCCCTCGCCTTCGAGCAAACCATCGGGATCCGGGAGGCCGACGCCATTGGCCAGGCCGAGGTTAACCCGTTCGCGCTGCGGTGAGAGGACCGCGAACACCGACTTCATATCGGCGCCGGCGCCATACTGGATGACCTTCCAACCGGGATAGACCTTCTCCGTCGCATCGGGCATGACCGAGAGAATCGCCTCGCGGGCCTTCACCGCTATCTCGCGTACGGGCGGCGGGTAGCCCTTGAGGAAGGTGTCGACCGCGGGATCGCCGGTTTTCGTATTCGCCATTGGCCGAGCCCGCGGGTTAGCTCATCCGGCCGGCGAGGGCGGGGTCGACCGGCACGCTGGGTCCCATCGTTGGGGAGAGGTAAACCGAGCGCAGATACTGGCCCTTCGCCGAGCCCGGCTTGGCGCGGACCACGGCGTCCATCAGGGCGGCGAAATTGTCGCGCAGCTGGGCCTCGCTGTAGGAGGCCTTTCCGATATTGGTGTGGATAATGCCGGTCTTGTCGACGCGATACTCGATCCGGCCACCCTGGATGTCCTTGACGGCCCGGCCGATGTCGAAGGTGACCGTGCCGGCACGCGGGTTCGGCATCAGACCACGCGGGCCGAGGATCTTACCCAGGCGGCCGACCTGTCCCATCAGGTCGGGGGTCGCCAGCGCCACATCGAAATCGAGCCAGCCTTCCTGGATCCGCTTGACCAGGTCGTCGGCGCCGACATAATCCGCTCCGGCCTCGGTCGCCTCGCGCGCCTTCTCGCCGGTGGCGAATACCAGCACCCGGCGCTTCTTGCCGGTGCCGTGTGGCAGGACGACCGAACCGCGCACCATCTGGTCGGCATGCCGGGGGTCGACCCCAAGCCGGAGGTGCGCCTCGATCGAGCCGTCGAACTTCGACGTCGAGCTCTTCAAGACCAGGCGGACCGCCTCATCCGGGGCATACTGCTCGGTGCGCGAGATCGCCTTCGCCGCCTCCTTGTACTTCTTGCCTCGCGCTTGCGGCATCAGGCAGACACCTCGATTCCGAGAGAGCGCGCCGTCCCTTCGATCATCTTCATGGCTGCCTCGACGTCGTAGGCATTCAGGTCCTTGAGCTTGAGCTGCGCAATCTCGCGCACCTGCTGCTTGCTGACCTTGCGGACCTTCTCCTTGTTCGGCTTGGCCGAGCCCTTCTCCACGCCTGCCGCTTTCTTCAACAAGGCGGCAGCTGGCGGGGTCTTGGTGACAAAGGTAAAGCTCCGATCTTCGAAGATCGTGATCTCGACCGGGATCACCTGGCCGGCCATCGACGCCGTGCGGTCGTTGTAGGTCTTGACGAACTCCATGATGTTGACGCCGTGCGGACCGAGC
>DATNMN010000144.1:0-7727 GCA_035602295.1 Candidatus Dormiibacterota bacterium
TCTATCGCCGGTACGGCCTGGCGCTCGCGGCGGCGACCGTCGCCATGCTGGCGGCCGCCGGTTCTGCCTTCGCGGCGCCGTCGGCCCTGCCCGACAACCCGCTCTATCCCGTCAAGCAACTGGAAGAGAGCGTCCGGCTGACCTTGACCCCAACCAACGAGCGGCTGCGGCTGCAGTTGCAGCTCGCCGGCGAACGGCTGCGCGAGGCACAGGCGATGGCGACGAACCACAAGCCACTGCTCGCCGAGAACAGCCTGCGCGCGTTCCGGGTCACGATCGATGATGCCGCGGCTTCGCTCAAGAATCCAGCCGATCCGCAGGCGGCGAAGGCAGCGGTGGAGACACTTCGCCTGGAGCTGGCTGCGGTCGAGCATGCCAATGCGGTTCGAGCCGACGACGTCGTAAAAGTGAAGGAACTCGTCCTCGCGGCGACCGACGAGCTCAACCGGATCGATCAATCGGCGGCCGCCACCACCCAGCCAGCGGGCGTGGTCGGCGAGCACGGCACCCCGGGGGCCTCCCCGGAGGCCACGCCCGAAGCCAAGCCGGAATCCACGCCTGCGCCCAAGCCCGGGCCGGTCTCGCGGCCAACGCCCACCCCAGACGCGTCCGCTGACAACCAGCAGCAGACAACGGGCGGGCATTAACCGACCTAGACTTTTCGCGTGGGTGCGCGCGAGGATGTGCTGGTTGTCCCCAGGGACCTTCTGTTTGCCGGTAGTGAGTGGACGGGGTTTCGCGCCACGGGTTTGGATGACCTGCTGGCGCGCGTGCGGGCAAACTACCGCTTCCGGCCACGGCGCGAGGTCGAGGAGGACGCGGCCGAGCCGCAGATCATCCCCTACGTCGTGTTTCGCCACGGTGGCCGCTACTTCCTCACGCATCGACTGCGGCGCTCCAGCGAGCGGCGCCTTCGGCACCTTTATTCGCTGGGCGTCGGCGGGCATATCAATCCGGAGGACGTGGCCGGCGCCGCCGACCCCATCGACGCGGGACTCCGACGCGAGTGGGAGGAGGAGGTGGTTTACGACGGCCACTTCTCGACGCGGCTGCTGGGCGCCATCAACGACCAGACGACCCCGGTCGGACGCGTGCACGTCGGGCTGATCTTCCTGGTCGAGGGCGACCGGCCGGAAATCTCGATCCGCGAGGTCGACAAGCTGGCGGGCGCGCTGTTCTCACTCGACGAGATGCGCAGCTACTACCTGGACATGGAATCCTGGTCGCAGCTGATCTTCGATTACCTGACAGGCGTGCCGGTCGCTTAGCTCGTGAGGTCTTTGGCGAGCTCCTCGAAGTTGCGCACGTAGCGAAGCACGTCGTCCTCCGAATGCTGGACCGAGAGGGTCCAGTTTTCCTCGGCGCCGGGCGCCATCAGCACGCCGCGGTTGCATTGATAAAGCCACGAGAGGTAGGCGTACTTCTTATCGATCGTCAGGTAGTCGCGGTAGTTGCGCACGCGCTCCTTGCGGTAAGTGATACAGCCGCGCGCCGCCAACGTGATCGGATGAAATGGCAGCTGGTAGTCGCTCATCACCTTGCGCAGTCCGCCCTCGAGCGCCTCGGCCAGCGCATCGAAGTGCGTGTAAGCCTGCGGCGTCAGCACGGACGTCAGCGTTGCCTTTGACGCGGCGATCGTTAGCGGGTTGCCATTGAAGGTCCCGATCTGGACCACCTTGTGCTCGTCAATGGTGCCCATGACATCCGCGCGACCACCCACAGCGCCGCACGGCAGTCCGCCGCCGATCGCCTTGGCGAGCGCCACCAGGTCGGGCGTGACGCCGAAGCGCTCGGTCGCGCCGCCGGCGGCGATCGTCGCACCAGTCTTGACCTCATCGAAAATCAAGAGCGCGCCGTGCCGGTGGGCGAGATCGCGGACGCCCGCCAGGTAGCCCTCGTCCGGGAGCACGATTCCAATGTTCATCATCACCGGCTCGACGATGATCGCGGCCACTTCGCCGCGATGCCGATCCAGCGTGCGCTCCAGGACCTGGAGGTTATTGAAAGGGACGACCGTCACCAGATCGACGACGGCCTGCGGGGTACCGGCGCTGTACGACACCGAGACGGGTGCATCAGCGGGGCCCATCTGATCTGCCGGCGGTTCTACCGACACCAGCAACGCATCGTGATGGCCGTGGTAGCTCGCCTCGATCTTGATCAGCCGGTCGCGTCCCGTGAATCCCCGGGCAAGGCGAACAGCGTCCAGCGTCGATTCGGTGCCGCTGTTCGTGAAACGCCATTGGGGTTGCTTGAACCGCCGGGCGAGTTCCTCCGCCACGACCGCGTCGTCGGCGACCGGCTGCGCAAAGTGCGTTCCGAGGGCGGCACGCTCGGTGATCGCCTTCACGATCAGCGGATGGGCGTGGCCCACGACCATGACGCCGAAACCATTGTGAAAGTCGACGTATTCGTTGCCGTCGACGTCCCAGATACGACTACCCTTCCCATGGTCAACGAAGACTGGCTGGGGCGCCGCGTCCTGGAAAGACGAGGGCACACCCCGAGGAATGACCTGCTTGGCTTGCTGCCACAGCTGGTCGGACCGGTGCCGCTTCGCCCGGAACCGCTCCTCTTCCTTGGCGATCAATGCGACGACGCGGCCGGGGGCGATCGGCTCGGCGACAGTACTCACGGCTTCGCTCCTTTAGTCTTCTTCACGGCCAGGGCCGAGATCGCGTCTAGTATGCAGCGGTTGGCGTTCTGGGCGGTGATCTCCGAATGATCGTACGGGGGCGAGACCTCGACAAGGTCCATTGCGACCAGATTCGTGCGCAGGGCGATCTTTCGGATTGCGCGCAGCAGGTCGGCGGGTTGCATCCCGCCCGGCTCCGGCGTACCGGTCCCTGGCGCGAAGCCGGGATCGAGCACGTCGATATCGACCGAGAGATAGATCAGCTCCGGACCATCGAGCGCCTCTGCGATCGCCTGTTCGATGACCGTGTCGACGCCCCGATCGAGCAACTCGCCCATCAGGTGCCAGCGCATCCCCTGTGCGCGCATCCATTCGAAGGTCTCGCGCTCGGGCCAGTAGCCGCGTAGCCCAATCTGCACGAAGTTCCGCCCGGGGATCGCGCCCGATTCGATCAGCCGCCGCATCGGCGTGGCGTGCGAAGCGAGGTTGCCCCAGCTGTCCCGGCCGGTGTCGGCGTGGGCGTCGAAATGCACGATGCCGACCTTGCCCCGGCCGTAGGCATCGGCTACCGCCGTCGCTGAGGGGTACGTGATCGAGTGGTCGCCGCCGATTACCATCGGCACGATCTTCCGCGAGGCGACCTCGGCGACCCTTTTCCGGATCGCGTCGTGCGCCTGATCCGTCAGTCCCGGATAGCAGACGGCATCGCCGTAGTCGACGACCTTCAACACCTCGAAAGGCGCTACCTCGAGGTCGAGATGCCAGCTGGGCGGCTGATAACTCGCGACTCGCACCGCGCGGGGTCCGAAGCGAGCGCCCGGTCGGTAGGTCGTCGAATCGTCCCAGGGCGCGCCGATAACCGCGACATCCGGGCGCCATTCATCGAGCTCTTCAGGCTCGCTCAACGATCGCGCCTTGAGGAAGGTCGCCGGCCCGAGGTACTGGGGGCCGTCGACCTGGGCATCGAGGTTCGGTGTCTTTGGCATTCGCCTACAATTCTCGCAGCGTCTTCATTGCAGCTTCGAAGACGGGCTGGGGAGGGAGAACATGAGGCGGTTTCCAATAGTTCTGGTCACGGCGGCCATGACGCTCGCCGCCTGCGGTGGCACGTCATCGGGAGGTCCGGCGGCCTCGAGCTCCGGCGGTCCGACCAAGGTGGCGAGTATCGCGGCCGAGGTCCCGGATTCGATCAAGGCCTTGGCGCCGCTGCAGATTGCCACCGATGCGACCTACGCGCCTAACGAATCGGTCAACCCGGAAACCGGCGCCATCGAGGGCTGGGACATCGACTTCGGGAAAGCGATCTGCAAAGTGATTGGCGTCGCCTGTACGTTCAACAACGTCATCTTCGCGGACATCATCCCCCAGCTCAAGGCGACCGCCCCCCGCTACATCTTCAGCATCTCCAGCTGGACGCCGACCCAGCAACGCGAGGACGGCGGCATCGACTTCATCACCTACTACAAAGCGGGAGAGGCCTGGATCGTGAAGGCCACCGGGGGACCGACGATCAGCACCGCGGTGGACATGTGCGGACACACGGTGGCGGTGGAGACCGGCACCACGGAAGAGAGTGATGCCTGGGGCTTCATGGGAAAGCAGGTCGGCGGGACGCCGATTGCCGGTGACACCGACAACTGCGCGAAAGCCGGCAAGGCGAAAATCACCGTCACCAGTTTCGACAAGCAGACGGACGCCAATTCCGCCCTGCTGTCCGGGCGCGCCGAGATCATGTGGGTCGACCAGCCGGTGGCCGACTTCCAGGTGAAGCAGAGCGCTGGCAAGATGAAGCTCGGTGGCCAGCCCTGCAGCGTTTCGCCTTATGGCATTGCCCTGGTCAAAGGCAGCCCACTGGAAAAGGCCATGACGGACGCCGTCAAATACCTGATGGACAACAGCTACTACACCACGATTCTCACCACCTGGGGCGTGGCGGACGGTGGCATCAAGAGCTCGGACGTCAAGCTGAACGACAACAGCTCGATCGGTTCCAGCTGCGTGCCCTCGTACTGAGGTAATCAAGCCGGCGTGGCTGATGCGCTGAGACCGCGTCCGGTGGCGATCAAGGCGGTCCCGGTCCGCCACACCGGACGCTGGGTGGCGGCGGTTGTCGTGCTGGCAATCGCCACCGAGATCGTGTACACGTTCGTTACCGCTCCCGACCTGCACTGGGATGTCGTGCGCCATTTTCTTTCGCAACGCCTGATTCTGCAGGGGATCGTCACCACACTGGAGTTAACCGTCCTCGCGATGCTGATCGGCATCGCCTTGGGGGTGGTGCTCGCCGTGATGCGGCTGTCGCCCAACCCGGTGGTGTCAGCGGTGAGCTGGTTTTATATCTGGTTCTTCCGCGGTACGCCGGTCCTGGTCCAGATCTTCTTCTGGTTCAACCTTGCCTCGGTGCTGCCCTACATCGGCCTCGGCATCCCCTTCACCACGATCCACTGGCAGGCTCCGACCAATTCGCTGATTGCCCCGTTCTTGGCCGCGACGCTCGGCCTCGGCCTGAACGAGGCAGCCTATATGGCTGAGATCGTGCGTGCCGGCATCATTTCGGTCGAGCACGGGCAGTCCGAAGCCGCCCAGGCGCTTGGCATGACGCGGATGCTCCTGATGCGCCGCATCGTCCTTCCGCAGGCCATGCGGGTGATCATCCCCCCGACTGGAAACGAGACCATTTCGATGCTCAAGACCAGCTCGCTGGCGTTTGTGGCGTCGGTGCCGGAGCTCTTCACCCGATCGCAGCAGATCGCCAGCGCGAATTTCCGAGTCATCGAATTGGCGATCGTGGCCAGCATCTGGTACCTGGCAATGACCTCGATCCTGACGGTCGGCCAGTTCTACCTGGAGCGATATTTCGGTCGCGGCACGCAGCGCGGGCTGCCGCTCACGCCGATCCAGCGCTTCCGGCGGATGCTGGTCACGTTCCATGCGCCGCCGCCGGCCCCAGAGGAACTGCCCGTGTTGCTCCCCAGGGGGCATTGATGGCATGAGAGTCACTCCTATGGTCAAGGCGGAGGCAGTGCACAAGAGCTTCGGCCGGCTCGAGGTGCTGCAGGGCATCGACCTCGAGGTCCAGCCAAAGGAGGTCATGTGCATGATCGGCCCGTCAGGGTCGGGGAAGAGCACCTTCCTACGCTGCATCAATCATCTGGAGAAGATCGACGCCGGTAAGCTGTCGGTCGACGGCGAACTCGTCGGCTATCGCGAGCGAGGCGACAGGCTCTACGAGCTTCCCGACTCCGAGGTCTGCAAGAAGCGTTCCGAGATCGGCATGGTCTTCCAGCGGTTCAATCTGTTCCCGCACATGACTGCGCTCGACAACGTAACCGAGGCGCCCATGCGGGTCAAGAAGGAAAGCCGCGCCGTCGCCGGCGAGCGCGCCCGCCGACTCCTCGAGCGGGTTGGCCTGTCGGAGAAGGTCGACGCCTATCCCAACCAGCTCTCGGGTGGGCAGCAGCAACGGGTGGCGATCGCCCGTGCGCTGGCGATGCAGCCGAAGCTGATGCTCTTCGACGAGCCCACCTCAGCGTTGGACCCGGAGCTGGTCGGCGACGTGCTCGATGTCATGCGTGGCCTCGCCCATGACGGGATGACCATGGTGGTGGTGACGCATGAGATGGGCTTTGCCCGGGAGGTCGGTGACAGTCTCGTGTTCATGGACGGCGGGGTGATTGTGGAAGCCGGCAACCCCCGCGACGTGCTGTCGAACCCACAGCACGAGCGCACGCGCTCGTTTCTTTCGAAGGTCCTGTAAAGCCCTAACCCTGCCCTCCCCAGAGGAGGAGGGAGATATCTATCGCGGGACTTCGACGCAGGGCCGCACGATGGTCGAGCCGCCCAATGCCATGTGAGGCGCTTCGCGGGCGATCGCGATCGCATCGTCGAGCGAGGCGGCGGTGACCACCATGTAGCCGTAGACATCCGGAATGCCAAGCTTCGCATCGGTGACAGACGCGCTCGTCACGGCCTTGGCCTGCGGCTCGAGCGGCGCACCGGATTCGAGCGCCCCGCGCTGGGCGAGCGAGCCCATGTAGGCACCCCATTTGCGGCTGTATTCCTGGGTCTGAGTGTCGTCCGCGTTCGGCTGGCCGGGAAGCCCGATCATCAGGAAGAGAAATTTAGCCATCGTGTCTATTTTCGGGACTTCGTTCGCTTGAGGTCTTTGAGGATCTCGCGCGAAGCATTGCGGCCATTGATGCCGCTGATCCCGCCACCGGGATGCGTTCCAGCGCCACACAGATAAAGACTCTTGATCGGCGTGCGGTAGTCCGCATACCCCGCCACCGGCCGCCAGGAAAAAAGCTGGTCGAGTGTGAGGTCGCCGTGCATGATGTTGCCGCCGACCAGGCCGTACTCCTGCTCCATGTCGTACGGTCCCAGCACCTGACGGTGCTCGATCGCCGACTTGAGATTAGGGGTGAAGCGCGAATAGCCATCAATCACCCGGTCGGCGTAAGCCTCGAGCTCGTCGCGGTGCGGTGCTTGTGACCAGCTGGCGGGCACGTACTGCGTGAAGCAGCTCATCAGATGCTTGTCGGGCGGCGCGAGTGAGTCATCCGCCATGGTCGGCAGCACGCCGTCGGAGTACGGCGCCGCGGACGGTCTCCCGTACTTCGCGTCGTCGAAGGCCCGCTCCAGATACTCCATCGAGTCGCAGAGCTGGATGAACGACCGCGCCGCTGTCATCGAGTCTTCCGGCGCGAGGCCGGCAAATTGGGGTGGTTCGCCCAGCGCCAGGTTGACCTTCACCGTCCCGGACCGGGTTTTGTAGCGGTGGATCGCACGAACGAAATCTGGCGGCAGCTGGTTGGATTCGACCAGCTCGCAAAACGTGATCTTCGGGTGCGCGTTCGATATGACAGCGCGGGCGCGAAGCTCCGTTCCGTCGGTTAAAGCCACGCCTACGGCTCCGCCACTCTCCACCAGGATGCGGCCGACGCGGGCCCCAGTGCGGAGCTCGGCGCCATGCTCGGTGGCGTCGTCGGCAATCGCCTGCGACACCGCCCCCGTGCCGCCGCGGACAAAGGCCCACTCCGCCATCTGGCCGTCGATCTCGCCGATGTAGTGATGGAGCAGCACGTACGCCGTT
>DATNMN010000145.1:0-7933 GCA_035602295.1 Candidatus Dormiibacterota bacterium
AGGCATCGACCGCTGCACGCCGCTTCATCACCGAGGAGTACGGGCCGACCTATGCCCGCCGCGACAAAATCGAGTACAAAGCAAAAGGCTCGGTGCAGGATGCGCATGAGGCGATTCGACCCACCGATGTCACGCGGACGCCTGATTCCGTCCGCGCCTTTCTCACACCGGACCTGCTCCGGCTCTATCGACTGATCTGGCAGCGGTTCACCGCCAGCCAGATGACCCCGGCGCGCTTCGCGCAGACACGCGTTGACATCGGCGCCGCCGACTACCTGTTCCGAGCGAACGGCTCGGTGCTGGTCTTCGACGGCTTCTATCGCGTCTGGGAGCGGGACAGCGACAACGACGAGGAGAAGGAGCTGCCGCTGCTCGCTGTTGACGAGCCGCTCAACCTGCAGGAGCTGAAGCCGGAGCAGCACTTCACGCAGCCGCCGCCGCGCTACACAGAGGCCTCCTTGATCAAGGCGCTGGAAGAGCTGGGCGTCGGCCGTCCGAGCACCTTCGCGCCCACGGTTGAGGTCATCCAGACACGCCACTACGTCAAGCAAGAAGAGCGCCGGCTATCCCCAACCGACCTGGGCAAGACCGTCAATGACTGGCTGGTCGAGCACTTTCCCGACATCGTCGACACCACCTTCACGGCGAGCATGGAGGAAGAGCTCGATGACGTCGAAGAAGGACGTCGGAAATGGGTGCCGATCGTTCGGGAGTTCTACGCACCCTTTGCCAAGACACTGACCAAAGCGGAGGCCACCGACCGAATCAAAGTCCCGATGCGGGAAACGGGTGAGGACTGTCCCAAGTGCAAGGAGGAGGGACGAGACGGCCGGCTGGTTCATCGGATGAGCCGGCTGGGCGAGTTCGTCGGCTGTTCCCTCTACCCGAAGTGCGACTACATCCAGGGACGGGAGGGGCAGGAGAAGGCGCCGCCCGCGGAACCGACCGGCGAGATGTGCCCCAAGTGCGGCAAGCCGTTGGTCACGCGCAACGGAAAGCGCGGACCGTTCGTCGCCTGCTCTGGCTATCCGAAGTGCCGCTACGTCAAGCGTGAGATCGACCCTGCCGACATCATCCAGGACCGGGTATGCCCCACCTGCGGCAAGCCCCTCCTGAATCGCAAGGGTCGGTTCGGCAGCTTCGTCGGCTGCTCGGGATATCCCGACTGCCGCTACATCGAGGGCGGCAAGCGGATCGTGACGCCGCCGGCGCCCAGCGAGCTGCTCATGGACGACCCCTGCCCGCGCTGCGGCAAGCCCCAGGTGCTCCGCCAGGGCCGCTACGGCGAGTTCAAGAGCTGCTCCGATTACCCTGCGTGCAAACCGGAACGGGCCGCTCGCACCCGAGCGCCTCGCGCCCCCCGAGCCAAGAAGCCCACCGCCCCTGCGGCGTAGCCGCGGGTTTCAATCTCACGATCAGCGGCTATACTTTGGCGAGCAAATAAGCACGTCTCCTGACGGCGTCGGGTTGCCTGCTACAGGTCCGGCGACCGGAAGACGGAGGCGGAAGAACAAACAGGAGGTTCGTTTTTCGCATGCCACTCGTCACGCTCAAGCAACTACTCGAGGCCGGTGTCCATTTCGGCCATCAGACCAGCCGGTGGAACCCCAAGATGAAGCGATACATCTTCACCGCGCGCAATGGGATCCACATCATCGACCTGCAGCAGACCGTCAAGCTGCTGGATGACGCGTCCAACTGGGTAAAAGAGGTCGTCGGTGGCGGCCGGCTGGTGCTCTTCGTCGGCACCAAGAAGCAGGCCCAGGAATCGATCGAGCTGGAGGCCCGCCGCTCCGGCATGCCCTACGTCAATCACCGCTGGATGGGCGGCATGCTGACCAACTTCACCGTTATGCGCCGCCAGATCGATCGGCTAAACAGCCTGCGGGCCATCCGCAACAACGGCGGCTTTACCGGCAGCAAGAAGGCGATCACCCAGCTCGAAGAGGAGTACCAGCGGCTGGAGCGATTCTTCGGTGGGATGGCGGAGATGAAGCGCCTGCCGGGCGCCGTCTACGTCGTCGACCCACGCAAAGAGCACATCGCCATCACCGAAGCTCGCAAGCTCGGGATTCCGATCGTCGCGATCACCGACTCCAACTGTGACCCGGACGAGATCGACCATGTCATCCCCGGGAACGACGACGCGATCCGGGCCGTCAAGCTGATCACCTCGAAGATCGCCGACGCGGCGCTCGAGGCTCGTCAGCTGATCAGCCCAGAAGAGCTCACGGCGGCGCCCGAAGCGCCGGTCACCGAGTTCGAGTTTGGTGCCCAAGAAGAGGAAGAAGAGGAGAAGGGATTCGCCGGCATGCCGAAAATCGATGAGGCCGAGTTCTACGAGGACGAGGCACTGGACGATGAGAAATAAGCATGGCCATATCAGCTGATCAGGTAAAAGCGCTACGCGAGGCCACCGGGGCAGGGATGATGGATTCCAAGCGTGCCCTCGAGGCAACCAACGGCGATATCGAGAAAGCCAAGGACTGGCTGCGTCTGAAGGGGATCGCGAAGGCCGGCACCAAATCCACCCGTACCGCCCGGGAAGGCATCATCGCGACCTACGTTCATCACAACCATCAGTTGGGCGTGCTGCTCGAGCTCAACAGCGAGAGCGATTTCGTGGCGCGCAACGATGAGTTTCGGCACCTGGCGCATGAGATCGCGATCCACATCGCGGCGGCGGAGCCGCGTTATTTGCGGCGCGAGGACGTGCCGCAGGATGTGCTCGACCGCGAGCGCGCGATCTTCGAAGCCCAGGCAAATGAGCAGAAGAAGCCGCCCCAGGTGATCGAGAAGATCGTCCAGGGGAAGCTCAACGACTTCTACAAGCGGGAGGTGCTGCTCGACCAGCCCTTCGCCAAGGACGATAAGCGGACCGTGGACCAGATGCTCAAAGAGGCGATCGCGAAGCTCGGCGAGAACATAACCATTTCCCGCTTTGCTCGTTTCAAAGTCGGAGAAGCCAGCTAGTCCAACCGCTGCATGCTGTGATCAAACCGACGGCCCAGCCGCGCTACAAACGGGTGCTCCTCAAGTTGGGTGGCGAGGGCCTCGCTGGAAAGGCCGCCTTTGGGATCGACCCCGACGTCGTCAATGAGATCGCGGAGGACATCGTGCGGGTGAAGCGCGCCTACGACACCCAATTCGCGATCGTGGTTGGCGGCGGCAACATCATCCGCGGCGACGCCGCCAGCAAGCGGGGGATGGACCGGGTGACGGCCGACTATATGGGCATGCTGGGCACCGTCATCAACGCCCTCGCCCTGCAGGATGCGCTGGAAAAGATGGATCAGCCGACCAGGGTGCAGACGGCGATCAGCATGCACCAGATCGCGGAGCCATACATCCGGCGGCGCGCCGTCCGGCATCTCGAGAAGGGACGGGTCATCATCCTGGCCGCGGGCAGTGGCAACCCCTACTTCAGCACCGATACGACGGCCGCCCTACGCGCCGTCGAGATCGAGGCCGAGGTCGTGCTCAAGGCGACGAAGGTCGACGGCGTCTATGATGCGGACCCGGTGACGAATCCGAAGGCGAAGCGATTTGCCCGGCTCGACTATCTTGACTTGATCAACAAGGACCTGCGGGTGATGGATCACACGGCAGTGACGCTCTGCCGAGAGAACAACATCCCCATCATCGTGTTCGACCTCTCGCACTCGGGAAACCTGGAGGGGGTCATTGCCGGCAAGCAGATCGGCACACTGGTTGGAGCGCCAGCATGATTGAAGCCAACGTCAAAGAAGCCGAAACCAAAATGCAGAAGAGCCTGGAAGCGCTCGGCAAGGAGATCCTGACGATCAGGACCGGGCGAGCCAGCCCGTCGCTCGTGGACAAGATCCCGGTCGAGTACTACGGAAATCCGACGCCCTTGAACCAGCTGGCCACCATCACGGTGCCCGAGGCGCGCATGATCCTGATCCAGCCCTGGGACCGGACGATCATCAGCGCCGTCGAAAAAGCGATCCAGAAGTCGGAGCTGGGGTTGAACCCGGGCAACGACGGCCAGCTCATCCGGGTCCCGATTCCGCCATTGAACGAGGAGCGGCGGCGGGAGTATGCGCGGCTCGTGAAGCGCTACGCGGAGGGAGCGCACGTGGCGGTCCGCAACATCCGTCGGGAGCAGGTCGACCGCGTCAAGGCCCTCGAGAAGGAGAAGAAGATTTCGGCCGACGAGGCGCACCGCGGCGGTGATCAGTTGCAGAAGCTCGCCGATCGCTACATTGCCCTGGTCGACCAGATGGCGGCGCGCAAAGAAGCCGAAATCATGGAGGTCTAACGCCCAAGAACCCCTGGTGAGCCAGTTGCCCCCGCCCGAGCACATCGCGATCATCATGGATGGCAACAGCCGCTGGGCCCGTGAGCGGCTGCTGCCCCGCGTCATGGGGCACAAGGCCGGGATCGAGGCGATCCGTCGCGTCGCCGAAGCGGCCGACAAGCGGGGCATCCGGGTCCTCACTCTCTACGCCTTTTCGACCGAGAACTGGTCGCGACCGCGCGACGAGGTCGACGCCCTGATGAACCTGTTCTCGGAGACCATCCGCCGCGAAGTCGATGAGCTGGCGGAGCGGGGGATCGAACTTCGATTCTCGGGACGGCTCCAGGATCTATCGGCCGCCCTCCAGGAGCAGATGCGGCAGGCGAACGAGCGGACCCGGGTCAGCGGCCGGGCGATCCTTAACATCGCGATCAACTACGGCGGACGCCAGGAGATCATCGATGCGATCCACGAACTCGCGCGTGAGGGCGCCGACCTCACGCAACTCGACGAAGCCAGCCTCGCGAGTCACCTCTACACGCGTGGACTACCAGACCCTGACCTGGTGATCCGTACCGCCGGCGAGATGCGGCTCAGCAATTTCTTGCTGTGGCAGGCGGCGTATTCGGAGTTTTACAGCACCCAGACGCTCTGGCCGGATTTCGGCGGCGCGGACTTCGACGAGGCACTCGCCGCCTACCAGCGGCGCGTGCGCCGATTCGGGGCGAGGCCGGAGGAGGTTACCAATCGAGGTCGCTGATGCGAAGGCCGGCCAGCCTCCCGTCGTCGTAGCACGCCGGTCCAACATGCCGACCCGCATCGCCACCGCCGCGGTGCTGATCGCCCTCGTGCTGGCGGCCCTGATCGCGGGCTCGGTCTGGGTGTATGCGGCGGTCGCCGTGGTCTTAGGCGCGGGGCTGATCGAGTACTGGCAGCTCACAAAGGCCATGGGCACGCCCGTGCCTCTCTGGCTGCTCTTCCCGCTGGCCTATGCGCTCCTGCTCCGCGATCGGCTGCCCTCCTGGGCCAGCGTCACGTTCTTGCTGGCAGCGGGGACCGTGCTCGGCCTGGGCACCATGGTGTTCGTCCGCGACTGGCGGGCCAGCCTCAGTCGCTGGGCGCTGGCCGTGGGCGGCAGTCTCTATCTGGGTTTCTTACTGAGCTTCTACCTGTCGCTGTATTTCCTGCACCAGCCGGATCCAAATCACCTCGGGTTCGGCTACGTCATCGCCGTCTTTGGCGCGATCTGGATCGGCGATACGGCCGCGATGGTGGTTGGTGTCCGGTTCGGGCGACACCCGTTCTTTAAGCGCATCAGCCCTAAGAAGACCGTCGAGGGGGCCGTGGCGGAGCTGATCGCCAGCATGATTTTCTTTGGGGTGGCGGGGTTGTTTCTCAACATCAGCTTTCCCCATAACCTGATCCTGGGGCTTGTGATTGGAGCGGTGGCGGAAGTCGGCGACCTGATCGAGTCGCAGATCAAGCGCACCGCGGGCGTCAAAGATACCAGCCATCTGATTCCTGGGCACGGCGGAGCGCTAGACCGTATTGATTCGCTGCTCCTCGTGGGAGTCGTCGTGTACTATTACCTCACTTTCCTGCACCTCGCCTGAGTCGACGGTGCAATGACCCGCGTTGAGACCGCGTTTCAGCCCACAGAGATGAGATCTTCCCGTCCCTCACCCCGGCGCCTGGCGCTGCTCGGCGCAACCGGGTCTATCGGCCGCCAGGTCTGTGACCTCGTCGAGCGGCATCCCGATCGGTTCACATTGCACGCCCTGGTCGCCGGAAGCGACGCCGGCGCGCTCGACGCCGTTGCCCGCCGTTACCCCGAGGCACATGCGCTGCTCGCCCATGCCGCGGGCGCCGACCCGGTCCGCGCCGGCCGTGCCATCGATGAGGCGGTTAGCGATCCTGAGGTCGACCTCGTCGTGGTCGCGGCCGCGGGGAGCGCCGCGCTTGCGCCCACGCTCGCCGCGCTCGACGCCGGCAAGGACATCGCATTGGCGACCAAGGAAGTCCTGGTCATGGCGGGGGAACTGGTTCGCGAGCGTATGCGTCGCCACGGGTCGCAGATTTTTCCCATCGATAGCGAGCACAGCGCGATCTGGCAGTGCCTGTGGGGAGAGAATCGCCGTGCCGTGCGCCGGCTGATTTTGACCGGCTCCGGCGGCCCTTTTTTGCGCCGCCCGCTCGAGACGTTGGAAACGGTAACGATTGCCGAAGCGCTCACCCATCCGCGCTGGAAGATGGGTCCCAAGATCACCGTCGATTCCGCCACCATGATGAACAAAGGGCTCGAGATAATCGAGGCGCATTTCCTGTTCGATGTCACCTATCGGGCCATCGATGTGGTCGTCCACCCGCAGAGCGTCGTCCATTCGATGGTGGAGTTCGTCGATGGCAGCATCAAGGCGCAGCTGGGGGTGCCCGACATGCATCTGCCGATCGCGGTTGCGCTCAGCTTCCCCGAGCGTCTCGATGGCGTGACGCCGGCTCCCGACCTGGCGGCGCTCGGCCAGCTCTCCTTCGAAACTCTCGATGCGGTCCGCTACCCGGCGGTGGCGCTGGCCCGCGAGGCCGGTGAGCGAGGTGGCACCGCGCCGGCGGTGCTGAACGCCGCCAACGAAGAGGCGGTGGCTCTCTTTCTTCAGGGCCAGCGCCGGTTCGTCGACATCATTCCATCGGTCCGAGCCGCAATCGAGGCAGCGGAACCGACAGACGAACTCACGCTCGATGCGGCGATCGCCGCCGATCGCTGGGCGCGTGCCCACGTCCGCGCGTCCGCGGGAGGAAGCAGCCGGGTTCGGAGCAAGTTGCCCGCGTGAGCCCCGTGATCCTCGTCCCGCTTGTCGTCCTCATCTTCAGCCTGCTGGTGATCGTGCATGAATCCGGTCACTTCCTGACGGCGAAGCTCGCCGGCATCAAAGTCGAGCAGTTCAGCATCGGTTTCGGGCCGCAGCTGCTCGGGTGGCAGCGCGGTGAGACCCTCTACGCGGTCCGCGCCATCCCGTTGGGCGGCTTCGTCAAGCTCGCCGGCATGGACGGCAGCATGGACGCCGGTGCGCGCAGCTTCAACGCGCATCCGCTGTGGCAGCGGTTCATCGTCATCATCGCGGGATCCGCCTTCAACCTCGCCCTGCCGGTGTTGATCTTTTTCGGGGTCTACGCCACCATCGGGGCGGCCGAAGTCAAAACCCCGATCGAGGTCAGTGCCGTCGATGTCGGCACGCCGGCATATAACGCCGGGCTGCAGTCGGGCGACGTCATCCGCGCCGTCAATGGTCATCCGATCAATAAGTTCGAAGACCTTCCGAAGGCGCTGGATGCCGCCAAGAGCACGCCCGTGGAGGTCGCCGTCGAGCGCGGCGGGAGGCTCGTGACGCTGACCGTCACGCCCAAGTTGGATTCGAGCACGGGCGGCTACATTCTTGGGTTCCACCCGGCGGCGCGGACCTGGAGGCCCGGCCCGATCGAGGCGGCTGGGCTGGCCGTCCGCCAGACGGGAGATTCGATCGTCGGCATCACCGGCGGCATCTACCAGCTGGCGACGGACAAGAGCCTCGGCGGTCTGCTGGGTCCCCGGGGTCTGGAGGGGCCCGTCGGGATCGTCAAGACCACCGCCCGCGCGGCGCAGGCGGGGATCCTGTCGGTCGTCGGCGTGGTGGCGTT
>DATNMN010000146.1:0-7192 GCA_035602295.1 Candidatus Dormiibacterota bacterium
CCAGGGCCAGCTCGCCCAGCAATACGCCCGCAACCTCGCCACGGCGCGGCAGCAGGTCACGTCGAGCGTCGCCGCCGCCCAGAGCGGCGCTGCGGCGTGGACGAGCAGCAAGGTCCAGCCGCTGCTGGACACCGTGAGGCGCGAGACGGCCGCCGGCGCCTAGATCCTCGTCAGGAGGTCCGCGCCGAGCTCGCTGAGCCGGCGAACACCCAGCAGGCTCATCGAGAGGGCAATTTCCTCGCGCAGCAGCGCCAGCATGCCGCGAACGCCCTCCGCGCCACCGACGGCCAGTGCGTACAGACACGGCCGCCCGATCAGGACGCCGCTGGCCCCGAGGCAGAGCGCCTTGAGGACGTCCGTCCCGCGCCGGATGCCGCCGTCCAGCAGCACCGGCACGTCGCCGCGCACCGCCTGGACCACCTCGGGGAGGGCGTCGAGGCTGGCGATCGCGTAGTCGAGCTGACGGCCCCCGTGGTTGCTCACGACCAGGCCTCGGGCCCCCGCCTCAACCGCGCGGCGGGCATCGTCGCCGCGGACGACGCCCTTGACGATCACCGGGAGCGAGCTCTTGCTCACCAGCCACTGGAGATCCCCCCAGTTCAGGCCCGGATGCGCCTGGGCATTCACATCCTGGGCAAACGGGTCCAGACCGGCGGCGGTCGCCCGGGTCCGGATGCCGCCGAGGTTGGCATACGAGAGACCCTCGGGCAGACTGAATTCGTTGCGGATGTCGCGCTCCCGCCGACCGGTCTTGGGCAGGTCCACCGTCAGCAGGATGGCGGAGTAGCCGGCGTCGACGGCGCGCTCGACCAAGGCGGTGCTCACCGCCCGCTCGGCGTGCATGTAGAGCTGGAACCAGCGGGCGCCGGCGGCGGCCGCGGCGACATCTTCGATCGAGACGCTCGACAGCGTGCTCAGGCAATAGGCGATCCCAGCGTCCGTGGCAGCTCGGTAGGCGGCGGCTTCGCCGTCCGGGTGCGCCATCCGCTGGATCGCCGCCGGCGCCAGGTGGACCGGCATGGCGAGGCGCTGGCCAAGGACCTCATGGCTCAGGTCGGGGCGGTCGGCTGACGTCAGGACCTTGAAGCGGAAGCGATACCGAGCAAAGGCTTCGCGGTTGCCGCGCAGGGTGGCCTCGTCCTCCGCGCCTCCGGCGATGTAGTCGTAGATCCCCTGGGGCAGGATGGCCCGCGCGGCCGGCTCGAAGTCATCGAGCTTCAGGGGGCCGGCCCGGCCTGTGGTGCGCTGCTGCGCCGCCTCTGCCATGGGCCAATTGTGGCCTTTTGCGGCTGCGCTGTGTAACGATACGAAAGCGCCAGTACGTAAGGACCGATCCGAAAGGAAGGGAGGTTTCTTCGTCATGAGTGGGACCATCGCGATCCTCGCGTTTCACCAGGTCTACCAGCCGTTCGGCGGCAGCATTCTTCTCTCGGCGATCGTGGCAGGCATTCCTCTTTACATCTTGTTCGTGATGCTGGCCGTTCTCAGGCTGCCGGCATGGATGTCGGCGTTGGCAGCGATGCTCTCCGCGGCCGTGCTCGCCGCCGTGGTCTGGGGCATGCCGCTCGGGCTCGACCTCTCGGCGACCACCGAGGGCATGGCGAACGGGTTGTGGCCGATCAGCTGGATCGTGCTCAATGCGGTCTTCTTCCACAACCTGACCATCGCCAGTGGCGACTTCGATGTGATCCGGCGCTCGCTGACCCGACTGACCGAGGACCGGCGGGTCCAGGCCCTTCTGGTGGCGTTCTGCTTTGGCGCCCTGATGGAAGGCATCGCCGGCTTCGGCGCCCCGGTTGCAATCTCGGCGGCGATCCTCGCCAGCCTCGGATTCGAACCGATCAGCGCGGCGGTGCTAGCGCTGCTCGCCAACACGGCGCCGGTCGCGTTCGGGTCGATCGGTATCCCGATCGTGACGCTTGGTCTGCTGACCGCGCCGATCATCGGACACAGCGCGGCCGATCAGACGCAGGTGACGCTGGCGCTTTCCTCAATGGTCGGGCGGCAGCTGCCGATCTTCTCGATCCTCATCCCCGGCTTTCTGATCGTCGTGCTTGCCGGCTGGAAGCGTATGGTCGAAGTCTTGCCGGCCGTCCTCACGGCCGGGGTCGTCTTTGCGGTCGTGCAATTCCTGGTCTCGAACTTCATCGGTCCCGAGCTGACGGATGTGCTCGCTGCACTGGTCTCGATGGCGGCCGTCGCCCTGTTACTTCGTGTCTGGAAGCCGAAGACGCTCTGGGGCTTTGCCGCCGATCGCGTCGGGGCGCCGGTGGGTGCGACCCCCCGGTTTCGAAGTGTTGGCGCGGCGGTGGCCCAGGTCGTCGATTCCCCGGGTCGGATCGCGCGCGCCTACATGATGTACGTGATCCTGGTGGTCGTCATCCTGATCGGCCAGATGGGCAACCTGCCGTTCTTCTCCGGCAGTCCCCCCGGCAACGTGAAGAATGCCCTCCACACACCGGCTAACATCACCGCCGACCTCAAATGCGGCCAGCCGACATTCGCGCTCTGCCCCAATCCTTGGTTTGGTCCCAGTCCAACAAAGGATGCCGGAGCCTTCAAGTTCCCCTTCTGGCGGTTCCAGTGGCCCGGTAGCTACAGCGGGACCTCGGCCAAGCCCAAGCCCCTGATCTCCCAGGAGCCGCAGATCGTGACCAAATCCACGCCCTATCCCATCACCTTCACCTGGGACTTCCTGTCGGCCGCCGGCAGCCTCGTGCTCTTCGCGGCGATCATCGCGTTCATCGTGATGGCGATCCGAGGTGCGCCGCTGCGCCTGTTTTTTGCCACCTACGGGCGCACGCTACGCCAACTGGCCCTGCCCATCATGACGATCGCGTTCATCCTCGGCATTGCCGCGGTGATGAACTTCTCCGGCATGACGTCCACGCTTGCCCTCCTCATGGCAAAGGCCGGAGGGTTCTTCCCCTTCTTCTCCGCGGTCATTGGCGCGCTGGGCGTCTTCTTGACCGGGAGTGACACCGCATCCAACACGCTGTTCGGCCCGATGCAAGCTCATACCGCCCAGCAAATCGTGATCAGCGGGCATCAGCTGAATCCCATCCTGACGGCGGGTACAAACTCGTCGGGTGGGGTCATGGGCAAGATGATCAGTCCGCAGAATCTCTCGGTCGGCGCGGCGGGCGTCAATCGGGTGGGTTCGGAAGGCGAGATCTTCCGCCGGACCATCGGCTACAGCCTGATCCTCACCGCGGCTGTCGGGATCGTCGCCATGATCGAGGTCTACCTGGTTCCGGGGATCATCCCAACGCTCAATTAGTCATCCACCCCTCCCGTCCCTCCCCCCTTGTGGGGGAGGGTCCGGGCGGGGCGTAGGCTTTAACGAAATGGACGCGGCGGATCGCGAACAACTGCTGGCCCGCCTTCGCGAGGTGGTAGGCGAGCGCTACGCCTTCGCGGATCCCTACGAGATGCGCCTCTATCAGTACGACGCCAGTCCTGAGACGGCGCTACCGGACATCGTCGTCCTGCCCGGCGCCTCCGAGGAGGTGGCGCGCATCCTCAAGATCTGCGCCGACGCGAAGGTCCCAGTCACCCCGCGTTCCGGGGCCAGCAGCCTGGCGGGCGGCACGGTGCCGGTCCTGGGCGGGGTCGTCATCACCTTCGCGCGCATGGACCGCATCCTCGAGATCGACACCGAGAACCTGCGTGCCGTGGTGCAGCCCGGTGTGGTCAACCTGGCGCTGAGCCAGGCGCTCAAGCCCCACGGTTACTACTACGCGCCCGACCCATCGAGCCAGGGCGCCTGCACCATCGGTGGCAATGTCGCCACCAACGCGGGTGGTCCGCACACCCTCATCTACGGGGTGACGGTCAACCACGTTACGGGGCTCGAGGTCGCGCTGCCCAGCGGCGAGCTGGTGCAGGTCGGCGGCCGCAAATCGGCCGAGGCGATTGGTTACGACCTGACCGGATTGCTGGTTGGCTCAGAAGGCACAATGGCGGTCGTCACCCGCATCTGGGTGAAGATCCAACCGCTGCCGCCGGTGCAGAAGACACTATTGGCGGTCTATCCCGACGTCGCCACGGCCAGTAATGCGGTCTCCGCCATCGTCCGCACCGGGATCCTTCCGGCCGCCATCGAGATGATGGACAAGCTGTCCATCCAGGCGATCGAGGCCGCCTCGCACGCGGGCTACCCGCTCGATGCCGGGGCCGTGCTCCTGCTCGAGGTCGACGGCATACCGGAGGTGGCGCAGGAGCTGGGCGAGCGGATGGCGAAGGTCTGTCGCGAGAACGGCGCCAGCGAGGTGCGGATCGCCCGCAACGAGGAGGAGCGGCAGGCGTTGTGGAAAGGACGCAAGGGCGCCTTCTCCGCGATGGGCCGGCTTTCTTCCGACTTCTACGTGATGGATGGCGTCGTGCCACGCACCAAGTTGCCGGAAACGCTGGCGAAGATCGACGCCATCAGCGAGCGCACCGGTTTCAAGATCTGCAACGTCTTCCATGCCGGCGACGGCAACCTGCACCCGCTCGTGCTCTTCGATGCGTTCCAGCCCGGGCAGTATGAGGCCGTGCTTGCGATCGGTGACGAGATCCTCAAACTCTGCGCCGACGCCGGCGGCTCTGTGACAGGCGAGCACGGCATCGGCCTGGAAAAGCGAGAGAACATCCGCTACGTCTTCTCGGATGACGACCTGGAGGTGATGGACCGGGTGCGCCGCGTCTTCGATCCGCACCTCCTGATGAACCCCGGCAAAGTCTTTCCTGGCAAAGGCCTGCAACCATCGGCGCTGCGCTATCCGCCCGGCTATCCGCGGCGGCAGGCGGCGGTCGTCGGAGGCGAAGACCTGTGGGTGTGAGAGCCAGCGCCACGGTGTTGCCCGGGCACCAGATCACGGTTGACGATCAGCGCCGTCTGAGTGTCGACGAGCTCTTGCCATCGAAGATCATGCATCCGGGCGACGCGGAGGATGCGGCCCATGGGCTGCGCCTCTGCGATCTCACACCCGCGGCGGTGGTGGTCTGGGGCGGCGGCACGCAGATGCGGCTGGGGGCTCCGCCACGCCGCTATGAGATCGCCTTTTCGACCGAGCGGATGACGCGGCTACTCGAGTACGAGCCCGCCGACCTCACCTGCCGGGTCGAGGCCGGGATGCGACTTTCTGATCTGCAAGCCGCGCTGGGGGCGCAGGGGCAGCGGCTCCCATTGGACCCGCCGCACCCCGAGCGGGCGACCGTCGGCGGGATGGCCGCAGCCAACAGCAACGGGCTTGGCCGCGCGCGCTATGGGACCGTGCGGGACTGGGTGATCGGGATCGCGGTCGCCTACCCATCGGGAAAGGTCGCGCGCGCCGGCGGCAAGGTGGTGAAGAACGTCGCCGGCTACGACTTGATGAAGCTTCACGTCGGGGCGTTCGGGACGCTGGGCGTCGTGGCGGAGGTCAACCTGAAAGTCCAGGCTATTCCCGAAAGCGAGGCGACGGTATTCGGTCACTTCGAGGCGCCGACGCCGGCGGTCGCGGCCGGCCTGCAGTTAGCCCGCTCCTACCTCGCCCCGTCTGCCGCAATCGTCCTCGACCGTCGGGCGCTCTGGGAATGCGGCCTGACCGCGGACTGGCGGTGGACGCTGGCGCTCAAGCTCGAAGGTTACGCCCGCGAAGTCGAGGCCGCACGCGACCAGGCGGGCGGCATCATCCGCGATGCCGGGGGCCGCAGCGAAGGGGCGGACCTGCCGCCGACGTTCTGGGACGCGGCGCGCGATTGGTCCGCGCCCGATGGTGATGTCGTGCTCCTGCGCGCGATCGCGCCCATCGCCTCCATCCCGACGCTCTCCGGCGCGCTTCCGCCTGAGGCTTCGGTCATCATCCAGCCGGCGGCCGGCGTCGTCGATCTGCGCGTGACGCCATCGTCCGCGGCGCCCACCCTGCAACGCCTACGATCAGCGGCCGGCGATGAGGGCCAGGTCGTCGTCGCATCGGCGCCGCCTTCGGTGAAGTCGTCGCTGGATGTCTGGGGCCCGCCGCCGTCTGGTTTCCCCATCATGCGCGCGCTCAAGCAGGCTCTCGATCCCAACGGGATTCTCAACCCGGGCCGCTTCGTCGGCGGGATCTAAGCTCAGCCAATGCCAAAGCTCGCCACACTCGATTTCAACCAGCAACTGAAGCGCGACGGCTTGCCCACCACCGCGCCCGGGATGGATATGGACCTGGTCAGGGACTGCATCCATTGCGGCCTCTGCCTGCCGAAGTGCCCGACCTTCCGGGTCCTCCACCACGAGGGCGACAGTCCCCGCGGCCGCATGTGGCAGATCAAGGAAGCCTCGCTGGGACTTACGGCCTTCGATGATCCACGCTTCCAGGCACACATCTACCAGTGCTTCAACTGCCGTGCCTGCGAAACCGCCTGCCCGTCGGGCGTCCAATTCGGATCGGTGATGGAGATGGCGCGGGCGCTGACCCCGCCGCAGAACCGCCGCGACCGGATGGTTCGGCGGGTTCTCCTCAACGGGCTGCTACCGCATCCGCGACGGCTTCGCATCGCGGGATGGCTCTACCGGGCGACGCGCGCCATGCGGTTATCGGCGCTGCTGCGCCGAACTGGAGCGTGGAAGATCATGCCGCTGGGGAAGTTCGCGGCCTTTCCGCCGGTCGGTGACACGAGTCCGCGTCAGGCAGTCCTTCCGGCGCTCATCCCAGCGCGCGGAACTCGACGTGCTCGCGTGGGCCTGCTGACCGGTTGCATCCAGGACGAGATGTTCCATGGCACCAATCGCCGGACCGCGCTGGCGCTTAGCCAAAACGGCTACGAGGTCGTGATCCCCTCCGCGAGGGTATGCTGCGGCGCGCTCGCTTCTCACGCCGGTGAAGCGAAGACCGCGGAGCACCTGGCCGCCCAGACCATGGATGCGTTCGCCGGCCAGGGGCTGGACGCGGTGATCGTCAACGCCGCGGGCTGCGGCTCGAACATGAAGGAGTACCAGCTGCAGCTGCGCAGCGACCCGCAAAGGCAGGCGGCGGGCGCCGCCTTCTCGCGAACCGTCAAAGACGCCTCCGAGTTCCTGGTCGATAAAGGGCTGCGGCCGCCGACACGAGCCATCCGCCTCAAGGTCGCCTACCAGGACCCCTGCCACCTGCTGCACGGCCAGCGGATCCAGCAGCAACCGCGGCAGGTCCTGAAGATGATCCCGGGCGTCGAGCTGGTGGAGATGAAGGAGTCGGACTGGTGCTGC
>DATNMN010000147.1:0-22209 GCA_035602295.1 Candidatus Dormiibacterota bacterium
TCCGCGTTCCGGGGTGGAGGCCGCGGTCGTGAAGGTATTGCAGCAGCGGCGGGGCTTCCCGCTGCGCCACCTCTGAAATCCGGGTGATCGTCCCGCTGTCGCCCGGCCGAAGCGCCGAAAGGCGAAGTTCGTTCGCCCGCATCGTCGAGTACCCGGGGATCGGGTTACCGTGCGGGCAAGTCTTCGGTCGCCCCAGGCTCCGGTAGAGCGTCTGCTCCACCACCTCCGACACGGCGTGCTCCAGCCGCTCGGCCTCGGCGTCGGCCGTTACCCAATCGAGCCCGAGCACGTCGGTCAGCCAGCGCTCCATGATGCGGTGCCGCCGCACGATCGCCGCCGCTGCGTCGTCGCCCCGAGCCGTCAACTCGATCTCCTTGTGGGCGTTGAGGTGCACCATCCCATCGCGGGTCATACGTCGAAGGGCCACCGTGACCGTCGGCCGGCTCACCGACAGCCAGTCCGCCAGTCGCGCGCTGCGCACCGGTTCGCCCTCCGCGCGAATGTAGTAAATCGCCTCGAGGTAGTGCGCGATGACCTCCGAGGGCGGACGGGTGCGTGTGTTAGCGTTAACTAATCCTGAGCTTCGCACCTACTAACACTATACGTCTCAAACGATCGTGAGCCACGCTGCGGCCGCCGCGCTGGGCGCGATCGCCGGCGCCACCATCTTCATCGGCCTCCCAGTCGGGCGGATTCGAGGCATCTCCAAGACGGTCCAGGGCATGCTGAACGCCGTCGCCACCGGCGTGCTGCTCTTCCTACTCTGGGACATCCTCAGTCACGCCGCCACCCCGATCCAGAGCAGCCTGACCGCCATGCGGCACGGTGATCGCGGCTTCGTGGCGCTGGTCCTGATCTTCGCCGCCGGCATCGGGATCGGACTCCTCGGCCTGGTGTACTTCAACGGCAGGCTGTTTGGACGAACCAAACACGCGCCGCCCCCGGCTCCCCGGACGCTCGCCATGATGATCGCCACCGGGCTCGGCCTCCACAACCTCTCCGAGGGGCTCGCGATCGGCCAGTCCGCCGCCACCGGGGCGGTCGCCTTCGCCGTCGTGCTCGTCATCGGCTTCGCCCTCCACAACGTCACCGAGGGCTTCGGTATCGCCGCGCCGCTGGCAACCGACAGCTCGATGCCGTCCTGGGGCTTTCTCTTCGTCGCCGGCTTGATCGGCGGTGCCCCGACCTTCCTCGGAACGGTGATCGGCTACCTCTTCACCTCCACCTACATCTATGTGCTGTTCCTGGCCCTGGCGGCGGGCGCCCTGTTCTACGTCGTCAATGAAATGTTCCACATCGGCCGCCGCTTGAACTCTCCGGCCGCGATGGCATGGGGATTGCTCCTCGGATTCTTGCTCGCCTATGGCACGGACCTCTTCCTGACCTACCTCGCCGCGTAGATAAACTAGTCGGGCCGTGAGCGTCGTCTTCGAACGTGCGACCCTCCTCGACTGCACCGGCCGCGATCCACAACCCAACTCGCGAGTGGTCGTCGAGGACGGACGGATCCAGCGGATTGGTCCCTCGGGTGGGCCCGCCGGTCCCCGGGGCGCCCGGATCATCGATTGCCTGGGCCGCACCCTGATGCCCGGACTGCTCGATGCGCACGTCCACCTGGCCAGTCTTGACCTCGATCCGATCGAGGAGGTGGCCCTCGCCCCGGCGGTGATCGCGCTGCGGATCGCGCGCCAGATCGAAGACACCCTGCAGGCCGGCTTCACGACGGTGCGCGACGCCGGCGGCCTCGATTGGGGGTTCAAGGAAGCGATCCGCTTGGGACTGATCCGCGGGCCGCGACTCTTCATCAGCGGACCGTTTCTGTCGCAAACCGGTGGCCACGGTGATAACCAACGGCCTCGCACCGCCCGCGAGCTCTTCCGTGCGGTGCACGGCCTGACCACCGAAACCATCCTGGCCGACGGTGCCGACGAGGTCCGGCGGGCGGCGCGGGAGGCGCTCCGACGCGGCGCCGACCAGATCAAGGTAATGGCGAGCGGCGGCGCCGCCTCGCCGACCGACGAGCTTGATCAGGTGCAGTTCTCAGCCGACGAGCTGGCTGCCGCCGTCGATGTCGCGGACGCGGTCGGCACCTACGTGCTCGCCCACGCCTACGGGCCGCGAGCCATCCAGAACTGCCTGCGGGCGGGCGTCCGATCCATCGAGCACGGGAATTTCCTTGATGAGGAAACCGCCGACCAGATGCTGAAGAAATCGGACACGTTTCTGGTCCCGACCGTGATCACCTACGAGCTCATGTCGCGGCTCGAGCCCGGCGATGGGTGGACCCACGACATGGTGCGCAAGATCCGCCAGGGACTGACCGGCGCCTATGACGCGCTCGGGCTCGCTTACGAAAAGGGGTTGCAGATCGGATCCGGCTCCGATGTGTTGGCGGACATGCAGGGCGAGAAAGGGAAGGAGATTGCCTGCCAGGCACGAGTCATGGGGGCGATGAATGCGATCATCGCGGCCACCCGGACCAACGCGGCGTTAATGCGCATCGATAAGGAGACCGGCACCATCGAGGAGGGCAAGCGCGCCGACATGATCCTGCTCGACACGGACCCGCTAGCCGACCCGGCGATCTTCGCCGACCCCGCGCACGTCCGGATGGTGGTCCTCGGGGGAGACATCGTCAAAAACCTCGACGCCGATGCCCCAATGGGGCGGGGAAGCGTTTATCCCAAACCCTGATGCCGGCCGAGAGAGGAAGCCATGAGTCGCAGGTCACCGTCCGCCATCTGGGATAACCTCCGCCAGCCAATGCCGCTCGGCCGCAAACTCCAGCGGCTCATCGCGAACCGGCTTCGGTTCCCGCCCACACCCTGCTGCGGCCACCCCGGCGAACCTGGCTGTTGAGAGCCCGCCCCAGACCCGGGTCCGGGCCCCGACAGCGAGGTTGACACCCACCCTCCCGTCCTGTAATATGATATCGATGCTATCATGTAGCAGGGCATCCATCATGGGAGGTATTTCATGGCTAGCTTGATCTGGACCATCGTCGTCGTGCTCTTTGTCTTGTGGCTCCTTGGCTTCGCGCTCAGCTTCGGCGGTGGGCTCATTCACCTGCTGCTGGTGCTGGCGATCATCGGGATTGTTTACAACCTGCTGGTGGGCCGCCGAGCTGTCTAACGCCCACCATTCGACGAGGGCGCGTCCCCCGCGCCCTCTTTTTTTTGTCCCGAGCCGGCATGCGATAATTGCCGAGCCGTGAGTGAGACGACGGGGGGCGTCTTGCGACGTGGGTCGGACCGCATCGTCGGTGGCGTTTGCTCCGGACTCGCGGTCTATTTCGAGGTCGACGCCCTCCTCGTCCGGATCGTCTTCGTCATCCTCGCTCTGGTGCCACCTGGCATCGGCATCCTGCTCTACCTCGTGCTCTGGTTCTTGATGGAACCGCCGCAAAACACGACCGCAGCGGCCACCAGAAGTGTTGGTGAACGGCTGCGCGCGATGGGCGACGATCTGAGGCAGGATTTCCGAACCGGCTTCTCGCGCTCGCAGGCAAGTGGAACGCCACCGCCGACGAGCGGAGACCCCGCTGGTGGTTCGCCGCCCGCCAGCGGTCCCCCACCCGCCGAACCTCCCCGCCACCATGGAAGGTGGGGTCCTCCGTATGGCAACCGACCGTCCGGGCTGTGGGCCGGCATCATCCTGATCGTGCTCGGCGCCTACTTCCTGCTGACCAACCTGGGCGTATTCACTAACGTCCGCTGGGATCTCTTCTGGCCCGCGGTGCTGATCGCGCTCGGGCTTCTGCTACTGGCTCGGCGTCGATAGGCTGCGATGTACCGGAACCGCGGCTTCCTCTTCCCGCTGGTTTTGATCGCGATCGGAATCATCGTCCTGCTGGCGAACGTCGGCGTGCTGTCGCAACAAACCCTGGAGCGCCTGGGCGACCTGTGGCCGCTGCTGCTCGTCATCCTTGGACTGCAGCTGATTCTGAATCACACCATGCCGCGGCAGCAGGCCACCCTGATTGGTCTCGGGGCGACCGCCGTCATCGTGGCCGCAGCGGTGGCGTACGCGGCGCTCGCCCCGGCGGCGTCCTTCGCCACCCAGCGATTCGATTCATCGGAACGCCTGGGCGGCCTGAGCGCTGCGAGTCTCGATGTCAACTACGGAGCCGCGACCATCGACGTTCAGGCCGGGAGTCTCACTGACTCGCTGTACCAGGCTCATGTCGACTATCCGAGCGGTGAGAATCCCCCGACCATCAGCCTCGACCGCGAGACCGGCACCCTGCAGATCCACGAGAGTTCGACTTTTTCGCCCTTCCATTTCTTCGGTGGGAGTCGCCGCCACGTGCGGATCACGCTCACGGACCAGATCCCGTGGTCGGTTCAGATTGGAGGCGGCGCAGCCAACCTGCACCTGGACCTCCGCCGCGGCCAGCTCAACAAGCTCGAGATCTCCGGCGGCGCCAACCGGCTCGACGCGCAGCTGCCCAGCCCGAAGGGGACGGTGGTGATCAGCGTTTCGGGCGGAGCCAACAACGTCACGATGGTCGCGTCGGCCCATTCGCCGTGGCGGATGGCGGTCAGTGGCGGCGTCAGCGCGGTCACGATCAACGGCTCATCGTCCGGTAACCTTGGCGGCGACTTTCAGCAACAGAGCTCCGATTACAGCTCGGCGACCGACCGCTTCGATATCCAGATCAGCGGCGGCGCCTCGCACGTCGACTTCCGGACCGGCTGAGGACGGCACCGTGGCCGACAACGTGGTGCTTGTTCGCCACGGCGAAACGGAGTGGAGTCGGGACGGCCGCCATACAGGCCGGACGGATATCCCACTCACCGAGGAAGGACGCCGGCAGGCGGCGGAGCTCACCGCAACGCTTGGCGCCCGGCAGTTTGCCCTGGTCCTCAGCAGCCCGCTGCAGCGGGCGCTGGAGACCTGCCGCCTGGCCGGGTATGGAGCGAGGGCGCTGGTGCGGCCGGAGTTGATGGAGTGGGATTACGGCCGGTACGAGGGTCGGACCTCGCGACAGATCGTCGCGGAAAATCCCGGCTGGTCGCTCTGGCGTGACGGTGGGCCCGACGGCGAGACGCCCGCCGACGTCGGTCGCCGGGTGGATCGCGTCATCGCCGAGGTGCGCCGGGTGGCCGGCGACGTCCTGATCTTCGCGCACGGACACGTCCTGCGCGTGCTCGCGGCCCGGTGGCTGGGTGAGCCTCCCGGAGGAGGCCGGCACTATGCGCTGCAAACTGCGGCGCTCAGCGTGCTCGGCTACGAGCACGAGGACCCCGTGATCAGCCGGTGGAACCTGCCCCCGCCCGCCTGAACGAGACTCGGAGCCACTTGACGTGGACCGGGCGTGATCTGCTACGGTGACGGGCAGGAAGCCCCGTCCGCCCAGGGAAGGAGGGAAGCGAGGTGGGACTGTTTTCCATGCAACTGCACCCGGAGCTCGGCCCGGCACGCGCCGCGCGTCGGGTGGGAGCCGTATCGGTTCGCCTGCGACTGGCTGCTCGAGCGGCCATGCGCAACACGCGTAGCGAAGTAAGCGCCGCGCTGCGCGAGGCGAGGCTGGCCGCGATCGCCGCCACCAACGACGCCCGGATCGTCGGCATCCTGCTGGTCCTCGCGGCACTGGCGCTGGGACTGGAGATGGCGGCGAGCTTCCACCTGTTATAGGGGTTCTCTATCGAACCAATCGCCTAAAACGATTGGACCGATGGCCGGTTAGTTGATATCGTGGCTTCCATGATCAGAATGGAAGCGCCAAGCATCCAGCTTCGCAACCGGGACGATTACCAGCCCTGCCGGGCCGAGATCGCCGAATGCGGATGCCCCGACGACTGCGAACGCGATCACGGCAACGAATAGCCCAACCGTGATGTTGAAGGTGGCTGTTCCGCAGACCAACCAGCTGGTCGCGAGCCCGTTGCTCCCCGACGGGTTCAAGGTTCCGGCCTCGCGTTTCGTGCACCCGAGCACCCGCATGCGAGGGCTGCTCGACACCGAACCCTTCTTGTTCGGTCCGGGCGTCTATGACCCGATGGGCGCGCAGCTGGTGATGTATTACGGATTCAAAGCCGTCTACTTCAGCGGTTACTCGTTCGCCATCGGCCACCTGGGCACGACCGACATGGACCTCTATTCCAACGTCGAGATCGCGGACGGCGCGCGCCGAACCGTCAGCGCCCTGCGCAAGTTCCAGCTGACGATGGCGGTCGGTGATCCCGAAAAGGGCGTGCCGGCCCGACACCTCGACATCCCACCGCTGATCGTCGACATGGACGGCGGCTACGGCAACATCTTCAACGTCCAGCGCACCACCGAGCTCTATGTGACTGCCGGTGTCGCCGCGGCGCACATCGAAGACCAGGTGCTCCCCAAGCGCTGCGGCCACATTGGCGGCAAGGCACTGATCCCCGTCAATGAAATGATCGGCAAACTCCGGATGGCGCGGGCCGTGGCCGACGACCTCGGCAATCGAGACTTCGTCATCATCGCCCGCACCGACGGCCTGAGCGCCGTCGACGCCCCCGAGCCACTGCGGCACATGGAGCTGGCGGTCGACCGTGGCCTTCGCTACCTGGACAGCGGCATTCCCGACCTGCTCTGGTGCGAGTTCCCGACCTCTGATCGTGGCGCCGTCGAGACCTTCACCGAGCAAATCACGAAACGCTTCCCCGATGCGCGCTTTGCCTTCAACTGGTCCTCGTCGTTCAAATGGTTCAAGGAGCCGAACCCGATGACCTTCGCCGAGCTGGGGGAGATGGGCGTCAAGTTCATCTTCATCACGCTTGGCGCGCAGCACGCGGAAGGCCACGGACTCAGCGTGCTGCTGCAGGCGATGTCCAAAGACCAGCAGGACGGCTACATCGCGCTGCAACGCAAGGAGTTCGAGTCGGGCCAGGACTTTCCAACCCGGAGCCACCACCAGTTCTCTGGGGTTCCCTATCACCACCTGGTCGGCAAGGCCTACGACGCGGCGCGTTTGGGCCAGGAGTTCGTCGAGGAGCTGCCGGAAGACCGCGTCGTCTAACCCCATCCCCGATCGTCCCGGAGGGAGATCGGCGCCAGAATTGAACGATGGCGATGATGAATGCGTCGGATGTCGTCGACCTACTCGGCTGGCTGGAACAGCATGGGATCGACGTGTGGCTAAACGGCGGCTGGGGAGTCGATGCGCTTCTCGGTCATCAGACACGTGAGCACGAAGATCTCGACATTACGATCTCCGCTGCCGACCGCGCGGCCTATACGACAGGCATGGAAGCGGCGGGCTTTCGTGCCTATCGTGTCGACAACGATTTCAACTGGGTACTCATCGATGGGCGTGGACGCCTGGTCGACGCACACCTGGTCGACTTCAGCGAAACGACGGTCAACGAGTCAGGGGTGACCATGTATGGTCCAGCCGGCTTGCCATTCGAGGTAGGTTCTCTCGAAGGACTTGGGAGGATCGCCGGCAAATCAGTCAAGTGTGAGACAGCAGAATTCCAGGTGCGCGGCCACACCGGATACACCCCGGACGAGACGGATTACCGAGATGTCCTCGCACTATGCCAGGCATTTGACATAGAGATCCCTCCGGTCTTCCTAGAGCTTGGCTTTCATCGGCCCTGAGCCGACGCCATTCGTTAGGCTTTCGCGGCGGAGGAAGGAAAATTCGTAACTGCGGCGGGATCGGACTCCCGCAACAGATTAACGAAGGCGGCGACTGTGCCTGATGGCCGCCCCTGGTCACGGCGGCGGATCGCCACGATTTTTTGCGACATCGCCGGAGCATCCGTTACTGCCACCTGGGTGAGGGTCTTTGCCGCCAGCTCGCCCGCGACGGCCGTGCGAGGGAGCAGGGCAATACCGAGGCGCCGTTCCACCATCTTCTTGGCCGACTCGATATTGTCGAGCTCCATCACCTCGCGGGGCGTCACTCCGAGGCTGAGGAAGAAGGACTGCGTGAGCTCGTAGTAGCTCGAGGTCCGGTCAAAGAAGATCAAGCGCTCGGATGCGACGTCAGCGATGCCCACGCTTGACCGTTTGGCAAATGGGTGGCCGGGCGCCACGACCAGGACCAGCGCCTCCTCATAAAGTGGGATCGATTCGATGTCGGGGTGTCGCATCGTCCGCACCATGGCGAGCTGGACCTCCTCTCGGAGCAGCATTTGCAAGACATCTTCCGAATGTCCGGTCCGAACGGCCACCTCGATCCGCGGATAGGCCGCCGCGAACCGCTGCAGTAGGGCCGGCAGCACGTAGGTGCTGACGGCGGGAGCGGCTCCCAGCACCAACCGACCGGCCGAGGCAGAGCGGGCGTCGGTCAGCGCCTGCCGTCCATCACGAACGGCGCGCATCGCGCGCTCGGCGTAGGGGAGGAAGGCCCGACCCGCATCGGTTAAGCGCATGCCCCGGCGGGTCCGCGCAAAGAGCGGCTCGCCCAGTTCGCGCTCGAGCGCGTGAAGCCGAGCGGTGAGCGTCGGCTGCGTCACGAACATCGCCTCGGCGGCGCGACTCACATTACCCCGGCGTGCGACCTCGAGGAACCCCTCGACCTGAGCCAGCAGCATAGTCTAGCTATAGACGTTTTCTATGGGATCGTCAAGGGGATCGCTACCCACTCGATGACCCCGTATTCGAACGGCCCTGCTGAGTACCTAGGCAATGACGCATGTCACCCGGAATAGCTGACCGCTGCGACTGGTTTAAAGCACGGTGCGGGCATAGCCTGCGTAAGTCGTTCAGCCACCCTCGGGAGGAGGATTCATGGAAATCATTCGAAATCTGACCCGGCGCAAGCTGCGCAACATCCTGACGATCAGCGGGATCGTGATCGGCGTGCTCGCCCTTGTCACGATGGGCGCGATGGCGGAGAAGTTCAACGCGCTACTCTCCGGAGGCGCCACCTATTTCGGGTCCAACGTCCAGGTGGCAGACAGCTCCGGCGGCGCGATCGGCGCCTTCGGTGGCGGCCTGCTCACGCTCGACCGGGTCGCGGCCCTGGAAAAGGTCGACGGTGTCGCCGCGGCATTTCCCGACGTGAGCGTGACCGCCAAGCCGGGCAGCACGAACACCGTCTCATTCGGGATCCCGGACTATATCTCGAACCTGGATCCGCGAGCCAATGACTATAGCGCCTTCAAGCTCCACATCGCGCAGGGTCGCGACCTCAACCCGAATGCCACTGGCGAGGTGGTCCTAGGCTCTGACTTCGCCACCGAGTTCAAGAAGAATGTCGGCAACACGATCGACCTCCCCATCCGGGCGAAGGACGCGCCGCCCGACTTCGTCAACCATACCTTCAGCGTGGTCGGCATCCTGGCCAAGACACAGACCGCACCCGACACCGGGGCGTATGTCAGCCTCGCCGATTCGCAGATGCTCCTGAAGGAAACGCTGCCGGCGAGCATCCGGAATAGCATCGATACGACAAAGCTCGTCAATGGGGCGACCGTATACGGCAAGCCGGGCGTCGACCTCGATAAGCTCGCGGACAAAATCAACGCTGAAGTTCCCGGCGTCAAAGCCACCAAGCCGAGCGTGATTGTTGCCAGCTTCAATTCGGGCAGCGCGATCTTCACCGCTATTACCACCGGCGCGGCTCTGATCGCCCTTGTCGTGGGCGGCCTATCCGTGATCAACACGATGTTAATGGCGGTCACGGAGCGCGTGCGTGAGATCGGGTTGAAGAAAGCCGTCGGTGCCAAGGTGGGCCACATCCTGCGCGAGTACCTGCTCGAGGCGATGTTGATCGGCGGGATCGGCGGCGGCATCGGGTTGCTGCTCGGTTGGGGTTTGACCAGCCTGATCAACGCGGCCACTGCCTCGTCGAACCTCACCCTGTTCCTGCTCACCTGGCGCCTCGTTATCGTGGCGGTCCTGTTCTCGGTCGGCCTGGGCGCCGTGGCCGGCATCATCCCTGCCCTTCGTGCCTCCCGGATGGATCCGGTGCGGGCGCTGCGGGCGGCCTAGGAGGCAATCAATGGCAAGCATCGAACTTCACGACCTGATCAAGCACTACAAGCAAGGCGCGACCACGGTCAAAGCGGTGGACGGCATCAGCCTGACGATCGAGGCCGGCGAGTTCGTCTCGATCGTCGGCCGCTCGGGCAGCGGCAAGACCACCACCCTGGACCTTCTGGGCCTCCTGCTCCGTCCAACCAGCGGTCAGATCATGCTGGACGGCATGGATACCGGCAAACTGCGGGACGGAGCGCGCGCCGATTTGCGCGGCAAGAAGATCGGCTTCGTCTTTCAGGATTTCAACCTGCTGCCGGGGCTCAACGCCATCGAGAATGTGATGCTCCCGCTTCGCTATCACAAGGACGGCAAGGACGGCAAAGCGCGCGCGGCTGCCTTGCTCGACGAGGTTGGCCTGAAAGATCGCATGCGTCACCGCCCCGACGAGATGTCGGGGGGCGAGAAGCAGCGCGTCGCGATCGCCCGTTCCCTGATCAACCGGCCGTCGCTGGTCCTGGGCGACGAGCCAACCGGCGAGGTCGATAGCGAAACCAGCCAGCAGATCGTGGCGCTGATGCGGCGCATGAACCGCGAACGTGGCGTGACATTCATCCTGGTCACCCACGACACTGACGTCGCCGCGCAGACCGATCGTCTGATCCGCCTGAAGGACGGAAAAGTGCTCTCCGACGTGCGTTCAACGCCTGACCAGAAGTTTCTCAGCGGTGCCGACCTCCAGGGAGTGGTCGCCTAGGCTAGGAGCAGATGAGTCTGAACGCTCGCGTCATCAAGCTGGGCCGCCTCTTCATGGTGGCCTGGCTTGCTTTTTATCTCTATCCGATCGCCGTGATCCTCAGTGGGCCATTCAGTCCAGAAGGCAAGGCGTTGGCACTCGCGCTGCTCTTAGCAAGCGGATCGGTCTGGATCTGGTTCTGGACCCGCATCCTGGCAGGACCGGACCAGCGCTTTCGTGCGGTCGCGGTGGCCCTCAACGCGCTCTTCATCGGCAGCTTCACGCTGATGACCCCGCCGAAATACGGCACCGTGATGGTCTGCGTCGCCGTGATGGCCGGCGCAGCCTTCCGCTGGCGCCTTGCTGTACCTTTGATCGCTATCGTCGCGCTTAGCGGTGGGATCCTCGACGTCATTCGCGGCGTTTCCCCATTGCAGGCCAGCGGGGAAGTCCTCAACGACGCCATCGTTGGGCTCGCCGCAGTGGCCGGCCGGTTACTGCTAGAGGCCAACCGGCAGCTTTCTCTCGCCCGAGAACAGATTGCCCGGTTGGCGGTGGGCGAGGAGCGACTTCGATTTGCAAGAGACCTGCACGATCTCCTCGGCCATAGCCTTTCTGTCATTGCCCTGAAGAGCGAGCTCGCCGGGCGGCTGATCAAGAGTGCTCCCGGCCTCGCCGCGCACGAAGTCGAAGACATCGAAACGGTGGCCCGGCAGGCACTGCGCGAGGTTCGTGAGGCGGTCGCCGGGTATCGCCAGCCGACGTTGGCCGCCGAGCTTGCCGGCGCGAACGAGGCCCTCGCCGCCGCCGGCATCGAATACCACGTCGATCAGGATCACACGCCCTTACCGCCGGCCGTGGAGGCGGTGCTGGCCTGGACCGTACGCGAAGGGGTGACGAACGTGATGCGCCACAGTCAGGCCACGCGTTGCGCGATCCGGATCATCAACGTGGACCGCCATGCAACCGTCGAAGTGGTCGACGACGGTCGCGGCGGAGTTCCGGAGGCAGGGAGCGGCCTGCGCGGATTGCAAGAGCGGGTGGTCGAGCGTGGCGGGACGCTGACCGCCGAGTCGCTGCCGCACGAGGGGTTTCGGCTCAGGGTCACACTTCCGTTGCCGGAGGTGGCTATCCCGGTCGACCGCGTGACCGCGTGATCCGAGTGCTGATCGCTGAAGACCAAGCGATGGTTCGAGGGGCACTTAAGGCGTTGCTCGCCATGGAGGGCGACCTCGAGATTGTGGCGGAGACCGACCGAGCCGACCAGGTCCTTCCCCTCGCAATGGAGACGAGGCCTGACGTAGCTCTGCTCGACATCGAGATGCCAGGCGGTGACGGGATCACCGCGGCGGGCCAGCTTCGCACCGACTTACCATCCTGCAAAACCCTCATCCTGACTACCTTCGGCCGGCCCGGGTTCCTCCGGCGAGCCATGGAGAGCGGCGCGTCAGGGTTCATGCTGAAGGATGCGCCGGCGCACGAGCTGGCGCTCGCGATCCGACGGACCATGGCCGGCGAGCGCGTCATCGATCCGGGATTGGCCGCCGCGGCGCTGAGTGCTGGGGTGAGCCCGCTGTCCGAACGCGAACGCGAAGTGTTAATCGCCAGCCGCGGCGGCGCCGGCATCGCGGAGATCGCGAAGGCACTCTTCCTCTCGGAAGGAACAGTGCGCAATTACCTGTCGTCGGCGATTCAGAAGCTGGAGGTCAGCAACCGGGCCGAGGCGGCGAGGGTTGCCGAAGACCTCGGATGGCTTTGACCATTCGGGGCTAGGCCGCCTGCGCCTTTCGCGGCGTAGGATCGGTCAGGCCCGCGTAGATGCCTGCCAGGTGTGCCCACACGAAGCTCATGTACGTCAGCGAGACCACCACGCCGATCACGATCGCGATCAGGCCAAGGACGCCGACCACCAGCAGGATCAGGGTCAGCGCGGCCACCACAACCGTCAGGCTCGGATTTACACGCAGCCGATGGACGATGGCACGGACGCTGAGCGCGGCGCGAAATCCACCCTGCAGATACTGCGCCCATACGGGCATCTGGATCACCAGCACCATGACCTGCCACACGTTGCCGACCGCGGAAAGGACGTCCCCCACTGGCCCCAGCCGCAACTCGATGCTGGGATCAACGAGGATCGCGCCGATGGCTGAGATGACGATCCCCGGGAGCGACCACAGAACGAACAGGATGGTCACCGCGAAGCCATCCTTGATCTTTCGCCAGCGGTGATCCCATCGCGGCACCTCGGGCTGACCGTCGCGAACGCGGCGCGAGAGTTCGACCAGGTAACCGAGTAGCAGCAGGCCGGGGACGACCAGCCAGGAGAAGGCGAAGCAGACGACGCCGACCAGGATGCGCCGGCCCCAGCGCGGCGAGTGAAAGACGAATGTGAACGGTTCCCGTAGGTCGAGGTCGACCCCCTCACTGGCTGCGGGCTGGCGTGAGAGGGCCTGCGCGATCCATAGCGCGCTGGCGACCGCGAGCAGTTTGTCGGGCAGGTCGACGGCCAGCTCCCCGACGAAAGCCGCCACGGCGCGCGGGAGCCGCGTGGAAAGGGAGGCGTAGATCGAATCCCCGAAGCCCACGCCGCTCTGACCATTGCTGACCAGGAGGTTAATGGGCGTCGAAAGGAGCGCCGACACACCCACGCAGACCACCGAGAGCAGGATCCAGCCGCTGGCGCGCCGCTGCCAGTTCAGGTACCGGCTGAGGCCGGCGGTGAATCCAACGGCAAAGGAAACGATGGCATAGGAGGCGGCAATGGGATCGAAGGTGTTCGACGCGAGCAGGTTGGAGAGCACGCCGATGCTGCCGCCGACCCATGGCCCGGCCAAGACGCCACCGAGGACGGTGCCCGTCGAGTCGAGGAACAGCGGCAGCTTCAGACCGACCGCCAGCGCGTGGCCCGCGAAGTTGATGCCGAGGCATAGCGGCAGCACCATGATCCCGAGCGAGTCGAGGCGCAGTTGCCATGGTCCGGTCCAGCCGCCCGACTCCAGCGATAGCAGCGTCCGGCGTAGGCCAATGCGGATCAGCAACACGAGTGCGACGGCGGCAGCCAGGGCCAGCACCGCAAGCAGAACCTGGTGCTGGCTGGCGTGGATGAGGGCCAGGATGGGACGCCCGAAGGCGGCGCCCAGCCCGACAAACCCGCCGACGTAGACCACCGCCGATGGGATCAGACCGGCAACGAAGGTGGAGCGAGGCACGCCGGTGACACCGGCCATCTGGGTCGTGTAGACCCGCAGGCCCGGAAGCAGGCGGGCCGTGAAGACAGTCCGCCAGCCACCTCGGCGCAACAGTTGCGCCGCTCGCTCCAGAGGCTTCTCAGCATGCAGCGGCCGCGCGATCTTCATCAGGCGTTCCCAGCCGAGGAGGGCGGTGATTTCGCGACCCAGCGTCGCCCCGACAATGATGGCGACCAGCGTCAGGCCGACCATCAGCACCGAGTTGACCCGACCGCCCGCGACGGCGATGCCACCGATCGCGAGCACGATATCGCCCGGCGCGAAGGGCAGCGGGATTCCGAGCTCCTCGATGAACAGCAGGCCGCAGATCGCCAGGATCAGCGCCATCCCGCCAAGGTTCTCGATCGAGCCCATGAGCTACAAGCTAGAAGGTTATCCCTCGCCCTCGCGGCGGAGTTCGCGTTCGCATAGCGCATACTCCGACGTAACGATCAATAGAGGAGGGCGCAAATGATCGTCGTCACAACCGAAGAAGTTACCGGACATCGGATCGTCGAGATGAAGGGGCAGGTATTCGGGCTGGTCGTACGCAGCCGGGGCCTCGGCGGCAACATCATGGCCGGCCTTCGCTCGCTCGGCGGCGGTGAGATTACGGAGTACACCGAACTGCTCGAAGACGCCCGCCGCCATGCCGTCGATCGCATGGTCCAGAACGCCACCGCGATGGGTGCGAACGCCGTCATTCGGATGCAATATGACTCCTCCGAGATCGGCACCACGATGTCCGAGATCGTCGCCTACGGCACGGCGGCCGTGGTGGAGCCGGTCAAGCTCTGATCCGATGCTGCGCAAGGCGATCCTGGCCTACGGCGTGGTGGCGGTCATGGGCGCCATCTTGCTCGCGATCGCTGGCATCATCACCGGACTCGTCGTGTACCTGTTCGTGAATGGGGCAGTCGTACTCGCGGCGCTTCTTTTCGAACGGGGACGCTACCGTCCGGCCGTCAGTCCAGACGGTCCCTGGCAAGAAACCGCAGAGCGCTTCGTCGATCCGACGACGGGTCAGCTGATGAAGGTCAGGTACAATCCCGAAACTGGAGCGCGGGACTACGTCCCGGTAACCCCCCATCCCGACCCTCCGCTGCAAGGGGGGAGGGAGGAGTAAAGCCAATGAGAACGGCCATCTTTTTCGTGCTGACCATCCTGGCGCTGATCGCCGGCACCATCGCCGTAGTTGCCTCGCCGCGTTTCACGCTCGCCGCGACGCGCCCCACACCGTCCCCGTTGTTTGTCATCGAGAATCCGCCGCCGACCCCAAGTCCGACTCCCGCGCCGACGCCGACCCCCACGCCACTCGCCACGGCCAGCGGCGTCGTGACCTTCAACGTTCCGGTGTACAAGCAATTGCGGAACCTGGACTGCGAGACGGCTGCGCTCCAGATGGCGCTTGCGGCGCTCGGCCACACCTACACGCAGAACGAGCTGATTGCGATGCAGCCGCCGCCTGACACCCGCTCCCCGGTGATGGGCACGGTCAATGGGCACAAGGCCGTCTTGCAATGGGGCAACCCGTATAAGAATTTCGTCGGCAACATTGACGGCGCTGACCTGATCCCAACCGGCTATGGGATCTACTACCCACCCCTGCTGTCGTTGGTGCAGACTCATGGGGTTCCCAACGCCGAAGGCGGGGAAGGGGCGGCCAACGGCTGGACGGCGTCCAGGATTTACGCCGAGCTGGCGGCTGGCCATCCGGTCATGGCCTGGACCGAGACTGGATGGGCTCGTCCCTACGTCGGATACTGGACGACGTTCGACGAGAAGCTAAAGATTCGCTACTCGCTCATCGAGCACGTCGTCACGCTCAGCGGCGTATCACCGACCCAGGTCCGAGTCAACGACCCCTGGCACAGCGGCTCGCAGTACTGGTTCAGCAAGGCTGAGTTCGAGGCTTCCTGGGCCGACTTCAACAACATGGCGATCGTCCTCAAGTAGAGGCTCGGTCTCCGCGATCCCCTGCACCTCGGCCTGGGTGCGCACTGGCAGGCCGACCAACTTGATGAAGCCGACAGCCGCCTGGTGGTCGAACTGGTCGCCAGCTGAATAGGTCGCGAGCTTCGGCCGGTACAAGGAGTTGGGCGACGACCGCCCGACCACCTGGGCACTCCCTTTGTGCAACTTGATGCGGACACGTCCGGAGACGGCCTGCTGGGTGCTCAGGACATAGGCGTCGAGGTCTCGGCGATGACTCGTGAACCATTTGCCCTGGTAGACGAGCCGCGCGTACTCCTGCGCGACCGAAGGCTTGAACCGCGCCGTCTCGCCATCAAGCACCAGGTCCTCGAGGGCCTTGTGCGCGGCGAGCAGGATGACCGCCGCCGGCGCTTCGTAGACCTCGCGTGACTTGATCCCCACGAAGCGATCCTCGATCATGTCGATCCGGCCGATGCCGTGAAGGCCGCCGATTCGATTCAGCTCGGAGACCAGGGCAACGCCCCCACCCTGCCCTCCCCCAGAGGGGGAGGGAAATACGTCCCCATCTAGCGCGGTCGGGACGCCCTTTTCGAAGTCCAGCTCGAGCACGGTGGGGCTGGCGGGGGCGTTGTCCACCGACGAGGTCCATCGAAATGCGTCCTCGGGGGGTGTGAGGAGAGCATCTTCCAGGACCCCGGCCTCGATGGATCGCCCCCAAAGATTCTCATCCACACTGTACGGCGACTCGGGCTTGACATCAATCGGCAATTGGTGGGCGCGGGCGTAGGCAATCTCCTCCTCGCGCGTCATCGACATGCCGTCCCGAAGCGGCGCGAGCACCTTGAGCCGCGGCGCCAGCGCCCCAACCGCAACGTCGAAGCGCACCTGGTCGTTGCCCTTGCCGGTCGAGCCGTGGGCGACCCACGTGGCGCCCTCGCGCGCGGCCACCTCGACCAGGAGTTGTGCAATCAGCGGCCGGCCAAGAGCTGTGGCCAGCGGATACTGGCCCTGGTAGAGGGCGCCAGCCCGCAACGCCGGCCAACAGAAACGCTCGATGAACGGGCGGCGGGCGTCCAGCACGTAGGCGCGCGACGCCCCAGCGGTTAGCGCCCGCTGGCGGATCGCCGCCAGGTCGGGCTGGCTGCCGAGATCAATCGTGAGCGCGACCACGTCGAAGCCGCGTTCCTCGATAAGCCATTTGACCGCGACCGTGGTGTCGAGGCCACCCGAGTACGCGAGGACGATCTTCTCTGCCATCAGTCTTCCGGCTGCACGTAGGCGCCGAGTTGGGCGAGACGCTGGGCAAACCCTTCGTAGGCGCGCGGATGGAGCGCGAGGGCAGCGAAGATCGTGTCGTCGCCGGCAATCGTGCCGATCAGTTCCGGCCAGGCCACCGCGTCAACCGCGGAGGCAATCGAATTCGCCGAGCCCGGGGTGGTGGTCAGGATGGCGATGCCCTGGCCTCGCCGAACCGTCAGCGGCAGGTCGCGCAGCAGGCGCTGGAGCCGATCCTCTCGACCCGCGGGCGACGCCACCCCAAGCCCATCGTTCGGCTTGACGTAGTGGCTATCGGGTCCGCCGACCCGGACGAGGCCGAGCTCGGCAATGTCGCGAGACACGGTTGCCTGGGTGGTATGGATGCCGACACGGCCGAGACGTTCGACCAGTTCCTCCTGGGTTGCAATTTGGTGCTTTGCGATCAGCGAGAGGATCGCCTCCTGCCGCTTACGCTTTGACACGGGCCAGCGCCTCCCTGACCTGGGCCGGCGCCGTCCCGCCAAGGACGTCGCGCGATTTTAGCGCGCCTTCCAATGTCAGAACGTTAAAGACATCGGCGCTGAACAATGGCGAAAACTGCTGCAGCTCTTTAAGGGAGAAATCCTCGAGGCCCTGGTGAGTGGCGATGCCCTTCGCGACCATCTGGCCGACCACCCGGTGGGCGTCCCGAAACGGCATTCCCTTTCGCGAAAGGTAATCCGCGGCCTCCGTCGCCAGGGTGTAGCCGGACAGCGCAGCCGTGCGCATCCGGTCGCGATCGAATTGCAGACCCAGCACCAACCGCGCGGCGACCTCCAGGCAAACAATAGTGGTGTCGATGCCATCAAAGAGCGCTTCCTTGTCTTCCTGGAGATCGCGGTTATATGCAAGCGGCAAGCCCTTCAGCACCATCAGCAGGTTCATCAAGTCACCGGTGACGCGCCCGCTCTTCGCCCGCACCAGCTCGGCGGCACACGGGTTCTTCTTATTCGGCATCATCGAGCTGCCGCTGGCCAGGGCATCCGGAAGTGCGGCAAAGGAGAACTCGACGCTGGTCCAGAGCACGATCTCTCCGCACAACCGGGAGAGGTGGATCATCGCGATGCTGCAGGCCGCCAGCAGCTCGACCGCGAAGTCCCGGTCGGCCACCGCATCGAGCGAATTCGCGGCCGCTGCGGCGAAACCGAGGTCCCGCGCCAGCGCCGTGCGATCGATGGGGAATCCGCTGCCGGCCAGCGCCCCCGCCCCCAGCGGCGAGACATCCGCTCGACCGATGGCGTCCTGGATGCGACCGCGGTCGCGACGCAGCATCTCGACGTAAGCCAGGAGATGGTGAGCGAGGAGGACTGGCTGAGCTCGCTGGGTGTGGGTATAGCCCGGCATCACGGTGTCGATATGCTCCTCTGCCCGGGTGATCAACGCCGATTCGAGGGCATCGGCCGCGTCGAGGAGCTGGAGGCCCGCGCTCTTTACGTAGAGCCGGAGGTCAACCGCCACCTGGTCGTTGCGGCTCCGGCCGGTGTGCAGCTTGCCCCCCAGCGGCCCGAGCTTCTGTCGCAAGCGGGCCTCGACGGCCATGTGGATGTCTTCTGCAGCCCCCACCCCGCCCTCCCCCGCGTGCGGGGAAGGGGACATTTCCTGTTCGATTTCCTGGAGGGCCAGATCGATGCGCAGTTGCTCTTCCGCCGTCAGGACCCCGGCCCCAACCAACGCCTTCGCATAGGCGCGACTGCCAGCGATGTCCTCACGAAAGAGCCGGCTGTCAACCGCCAGCGAGCGCGTAAAGCGGTCGATCAGCGGGTCCGGCTCTTCGCCAAACCGCCCGCCCCAGGGTTGATCGCTCAGTTCGCAACCTTCGCATTCCGCTTGGCCAGCACTTCCCAGGGCAAACCGCCGATCTGCGCGGCCGGCCCGCACAATTGCTGGTTGAAGCTGCGGCTCTGCAGGCCCCGGATTTCCGGGAAGAAGAGCGAGTGATTGCTCTGGCGCGACTCCAGGTCGATGGTGCCGTGGAACAAATTGGCGGTCACGGTGCCGCTGACCTGAGCCTGGGTCGTTTCGATGAAGGCGTCGAGTGCCGACTTCAGCGGGCTGAACCAGGCGCCGTGATAGACGAGGTAGGCCCACTTCTGGTCGACCCCGGCCTTGAAGTCCAGCTCTTCCTTGGTGAGCGTGAACTGCTCCAGGTCGTGGTGCAGCTTCAGCAGGACCGCGGCAGCCGGCGCCTCGTAGAGCTCGCGAGACTTGAGCCCCATGATGCCGTCCTCGAAGATGTCGATCTTGCCGATCCCGTGGCTGCCGGCGATCACGTTGAGCTTCGCCACGATCTCCGGCAGGGACATCTCCTTACCGTCGAGTGCTACGGGCACGCCATGATCGAAGGTCACCGAAACCTGCGTCGGCGTTGAGTTCTGCTTTGAGGGCGGCTTCAACCACAGCCAGGCGTGATCCGGAATCGGCTGGTTGAGCCCGACCGCACCGGAGGCCAGGCTGCGACACCACAGCGTCTTATCGTCGCCGCCCTGCATCACCTCGGTGATCGGGATGCCGAGCTCCTTCGACAGCTCCTCTTCGTCGCCCCGCGTGAGGTCGAAGTCGCGGACCGGCACCAGCACGTCGAGCTGCGGCGCAAAGAGCTTGAAGACGTTGTGCATGCGGTACTGGTCGTTGCCCTTGCCACTCGAGCCTTCCATGATCGCGTCGCAGCCGAGCTGAAGCGCGAGCGCGGCGATCTTGGAGGCGATCAGCTGGCGGGTCATCGAGGTCGAGACCGGATAGCCTTCGTAGTTGGAGTTGGCCTGGATCGCCTTGGCGAGCCAGTTGTTGGCGAATTCATCCTTGACGTCGACCACGATTGGCGTGATGCCGAGGACCTTGGCCTTCTGAATGGCGGCGTCCATCTCGTCCTGCCCCTGGCCAACATCGACCGTGATCGGAAGCAGCTCCTCGACCTTGTACTTCTCTTTCGCCAGAACCGCGCATAGAGATGAGTCCAGCCCGCCCGAATACGCCAGCGCCACCTTCTTTGCCGTCTTGACCGGCGTGGCCTCGATCTTCTCCAGTACCTTGCTCTTGAATGCCAACATGCGGAAGCCTCCTGCTCGTGTGTAGTCGCATAAGTATACGGAAACCTGTATGATTACGCAACCACCGATGATCGGCATCCTTTGCTCCCGCGTCCGCGTCGAAGAGAAGGCCCTGTTCGAGGCGCTCCGCCGGCGCACCATCCCGTTCGAGCGCCTCGACGAGGATCGGATCCAGTTCCCGATCGGCAACCCGTTCCCTAACGCCCCCGACGTGGTCCTGGATCGGTCCATCCACCATGGGCGCTCGCTCTACGCGCTGACGCTCCTGCAGGCGGCCGGGGTGCCGACGGTCAACCGGCCGCGGGTGGCGCGCATCTGCGGCGACAAGATCCTGACCACCGCCGCGCTCGCTCGGGCCGGCCTGCCGGTACCGAAGACGGTGGTCGCCTTCACCCGCGAAGCCGCGCTCGAGGCGATCGAGACGATGGGATACCCGGTCGTCCTCAAGCCGATGGTCGGTTCCTGGGGCCGGCTGCTGGCGAAGATCAACGACCGCGACGCGGCCGAAGCGGTCCTCGAGCACAAAGAAACGCTCGGCTCCTACCAGCACGGCATTTTTTATGTCCAGGAGTACGTCAACAAGCCGAAGCGTGACATCCGGGCGATCGTGGTGGGGGATCAAACGATCGGTGCCATATACCGGAGCTCCGACCACTGGATCACGAACACGGCCCGCAACGGCATCGCCACTCAGATGGAGGTCACGCCCGAGGTCGACCAGCTCTGCCGCAAGGCGGTGGCGGCGGTCGGTGGTGGTTTCCTCTCGGTCGATCTGCTCGAGCACCCGGACGGCCTGCTCGTCAACGAGCTCAACTACACGCCAGAATTCCACGGCTTCATGGATGCGACCGGGATCCCGGTCGCCGAGCACGTCGTCGATTACGTCACGGAGGTCGCGGCAAAGCCTACGGCCGCTTGACACCTGGTGGCGTGACCGGTATGGTTGACACTTACAAGTTCATACGTAAAGGCGTCGATGAGGGCGAGTACGCGGACGCTGGGATTACAGAGAGTCTCCGGGAGCTGAGAAGGAGAGTCCAGGGCACCGCCGAAAAAGGCCTCGGAGCCGCCGGTCGAAAAGGAATGATCCTTAGTAGGCCGAGCCGGATGGCCCCCGTGATCGGGCTGGAGTCTTCAGGCAGCGGGCCCCGGACTCAAAGAGGCTGTTCTTGCGAGAGAACGGCAAAGTCGGGTGGTACCACGAGAGAAGGCCTCTCGTCCCGGTGGACGAAGGCTTTTTATTTTTCGGAGGTGCCATGACCATTCAAGCGTTCAACATCATCGAGTCGACGCTTCGGGAAGGCGAGCAATTCGCCCCGGCGCACTTCACCCCGTCGCAAAAGACCGCGATCGCCGAGATGCTCGATGAGTTCGGGGTCGAATACCTCGAGTTGACCTCGCCGTGCGCTTCGCCGCAGTCCGAGGCCGACCTGCGGACCGTAGCGGCGCTGCCGCTTCGGGCCAAGGTGCTCACCCACGTGCGCTGTCATCTCGACGACGCCCGGGTCGCCATCGATACCGGCGCGGATGGGATCGACGTCCTGTTCGGCACCTCGTCGGAGATGCGGGCGTTCTCGCACGGCAAGACGGTGGACCAGATCATCGAAGCAGGCACCGAGGTCGTTCGCTACATCCAGTCGCGGGGTCTGGAGGTACGGTTCAGCAGCGAGGACTCCTTCCGATCGGAGCCGCGCGACCTGCTGCGCGTCTACCAGGCGATCGATCGGCTGCACCCGCAGCGGGTCGGCCTCGCCGATACCGTGGGGATCGCCACTCCGAACCAGGTCTTCGAGATGGTGTCGATGGTGCGCAAGGCGGTCGACTGCGACATCGAGTTCCACGCGCACAACGACACCGGCTGCGCCATCGCCAACGCGTTCGCCGCGCTCGAGGCCGGGGCCACCCACATCGACACCACCGTGCTGGGGATCGGCGAGCGTAACGGCATCGTGCCGCTCAGCGGCATGATTGCCCGGCTGCTCAGCGTCAACCCCGAATTGGTGGCGCACTACCGGCTCGAGATCCTGCCCGAGCTCGACCGGATGGTCGCTGACATGGT